>CAXTSB010000053.1:0-20356 GCA_964246845.1 uncultured Acidobacteriaceae bacterium | reverse complement strand
GTCCAGAGCAGAAGCGGCAGGCCGAGGAAAACGGCCAGAAAGGACCACACACAAAGAAGCAAGCAAGCGCGAAGCACTTCTGTATTGTCGCGGATGACCAGCGCAAGGCGGAGAGCGCTCCGATGCAGGAATCCATGATACGTGGTTCCGCAAGCACCGGATCCGGGGAACGCCCTGTTCTTATGTATGGTGATTGCAAACCATGAGACAGCCGGACGCCCGCATCCAGCCTAAGCAGCACTTTGAGATTCTCGACGGCCTGCGTGGCGTCGCGGCCATGATGGTGGTCCTCTTTCATGTGTGCGAGACATGGAACGGCGGCGACCACAGCAGGCAGATCATCAATCACGGCTACCTGGCCGTGGATTTCTTCTTCATGCTTTCCGGCTTCGTGATCGCCTACGCATACGACGACCGCTGGCACCCCAAGAACGGACAGCCGCGGATGACGCTGTGGGATTTTTTCAAGCGCCGCCTTATCCGGCTGCAACCCATGGTCGTCGCGGCCAATCTCCTGGGGGCGCTGCTGTTCTACCTGAGCGCCAGCCCCAAGATTTTTCCGCTTGTCGCCGGGACGCCCGTGTCCAGGCTTGTGCTTGTCGCACTGATCGGCTGCACGGTAATCCCCATCCCCGTTTCCATGGACATCCGCGGCTGGCAGGAGATGCAGCCGCTCGCAGGCACGGCCTGGTCCTTATTCTTTGAGTACATCGCCAACATCGTCTATGCGCTGGGGCTGCGCAAGGCATCAAATCGCGTGCTCCTGGGGCTTGCCGCCGTTTCCGCGGCCCTGCTCACGCTCTACCTGGCGACCACGCCGCGCGGCGACATCACGGGCGGCTGGACGCTGAATGCATTGGAGCTCAAGATCGGCTTCGTGCGGCTGTGCTACCCGTTCCTGGCCGGCATGCTCCTCCAGCGCCTGGGCAAACGCATCCACATTCGCTTGGCATTCCCGTGGTGCAGCCTGCTGCTTGTCCTCACCCTGGTGCTGCCCCGCTTCGGCGATCACGCCACGGGCTGGCGGAACGGCCTGTACGAGGCAGCGGTCGTCATCCTCGTTTACCCGGTCATTGTGGCCATGGGCGCTGGTGGGCAGCTCACCGGACGCACGGCCACCCGCTTGTGCCGCTTTTCAGGCGCGATTTCGTACCCGCTCTACATCTCGCATTATTCACTGATTTACATCTATACCGCCTGGGTATACGACGGCAAGCTCACCCCGGCGCAGGGCGCGGAGTGGGGCGCGGCCTTGTTTTTCACAGCCGTTGCCATCGCGTATGCCTGCCTCAAGCTCTACGACGAGCCGGTGCGACGCTGGCTGAACCGGCGCTTCCTGGTTACCGGCACGGCTACCCCTTAGGCCGGGACAGGCAGGAGCGCCAGCCGTGCGGGCAGCTTCTCATAAATGCCGCCGAAACCGCCGTTCGACAGGATCGCGACCACGTCGCCTTCGCGCAGCTCGGGTGCGAGTGCTTCTACGATCGCGTCCGCGTCCGGCAGCAGCCGCGCGTGCGGAAGCGCCGCTGCTACGCGCTCCGGATGGAGCCGCTCGGGCTCCGGGACGCCTTCCTGCTTGTAGACGCCCGCAAGCACAACGCGGTCGGCCAGCGCGAGCGAGTCCACCAGCTCGCGCTCGAACACCGAGCGCCTGAGCGTGTTCGAGCGCGGTTCAAGAACTGCCCACAGACGCCCGCCGGGGTAAGCTGAGCGCAGGGCGCGCAGGGTTTCGCGGATGGCGGTCGGGTGGTGGGCGAAGTCGTCGATCACCGTAATGCCGTTGACAACCGCACGCACCTCCAGGCGGCGCTTGACGCTGCGGAAGCTCGCGAGCGCTTCCGTGATCGCCTCCGCCGGAATGCCGTAACCGGCGGCGAGCGCGGCGGCGGCGGTCGCGTTTAGGGCGTTGTGCTCGCCGTGCATGGGCAGCGTGAGCCTCACCCATTCCCTGCCCTCCCTGCTGACGCTCCATGCCATGCCGCCCGCTGTGTGCGCCATCTCCGACACATGCCAGTACGCCTCGGGGGTCGGGCCGTAGAACTCGACCGGGCAGAACGCCTTCGCAACGCATTCGCGTACATGCGGGGCGCTGTCGAACGCGACGATCCGGCCGGAACGCGGCACCAAGTTGACCAGGCGCTTGAATGCGGTTTTCACCGCCGCGAGGTCGGCGTAAATGTCGGCGTGGTCGAACTCCACATGCGTGAGCGCGAGCGCGCGGGGGAAGTAGTGCAGGAACTTGGGGCCCTTGTCGAAGAAGGCTGTATCGTACTCGTCACCTTCGAGCAGAAACGGCTGCGTGGGCCGGAGCTGAAAGCTCGCGCCGAAGTTTTCCGCGACGCCGCCGACGAGGAAAGAAGGAGCGAACTTGGGCCGGCGGCGCGAGGCGACCTCAAAGATCCAGGCCAGCATGGAGGTCGTGGTGGTCTTGCCGTGCGTGCCGGCGACGACCAGCGGGTCGCGGCCAGTAAGGAACTGCTCGCGCAAGAGCGCCGCCATGGAGGTGAACGGGATGCGCGCGTCCAGCACTGCTTCGAGCTCCGGATTGCCGCGTGAAAGCGCATTGCCGACCACAACTAAATCAGCAGTGGGCGAGAGATTGCGCTCGTGGAACGGCTCGGCAACCGGGATCGCGAGCGCGCGCAGAAGGTCCGACATGGGCGGGTACGCGGCTTGGTCGGAGCCCGTAACATGGTGGCCCTGGAGCTGGAGCAGGCCTGCGAGCGAAGCCATGGCCGTGCCGCAGATGCCGAGGAGATGAATGTGCATGGTCGATCTCAGCTTCGCACACAGACCGCCGGTTCGAGCAGTGCCAAACTGGTTTCGGAAGGCCGTGTTTCTAAACGGGCTTCAACCCCGAACGGCAGGGTGACGTTCGCGCCGGAAACATGGCCGGAGCGGAGCCCGATGGCGACAGGTCCGGAAAAATCGTCGAGCGCATGCAGGATAGCTTCCTCCAGCAGCGACGCCGGAGCGCCGGGTGAAGTGCAGTCCAGCATCTCGCCGAAAACGATGCCGCCGACCCCGCGCAGCTTACCGGCCAGGACGAGCTGCCGGAGCATGCGGTCGATTTGGTACGGCTTGACGCCCACATCCTCGATGAACAGCAGCTTGCCCTCGGCTGCGGGCGCGTACGGCGTTCCGAGCGAGGCCGTGAGCATCGTCAAGCATCCGCCGTAGAGGACGCCCCGCGCGGCCCCGGGCCGGAGGACGCGCAAACCCTCCGCGGGGCCGTAGCAATGCGTTTGCCCGCCCAGAACGGCCGCGAAACTCGCTTCATCGACGCCGCCCTCACGGCACCAGTCCGCCGCGAGCATGGGCGCGTGAAAGGCGGTCAGGCCGGTTTGGTCCAGCAGCCAGGTTTGCAGCGCGGTCATGTCGCTGTAGGCAAACAGCGGTTTGGGGTGGGCGCGGATCAGGTCGAGATCGAGCCCGGGCAGCAGATAGTTGCTGCCGTACCCGCCGCGCGTGGCCAGGACGGCGTCAATCTCCGGATCGGCGAAGGCGCTGTGCAGGTCGTGCAAGCGCTGCTCGGCGCTCGCGCTGAAATACGGCGGGTGCTTGCCCTCGGCGCTTGGGAAAAAGCACAGAGTCCACCCCCGCGCGCGTAGATGAGCCGCTCCTGCTTCGATCCGTTCCTGCCGAGCGCTCGATGCGGGAGCAAGCACGGCGACCTTTGGGTTCGGCGGCAACGCGAACGGCTTCATGCGAACCACTCTCCCGCGCAGACCAGCTCCGCGGGGCCGGTCAGGAGTATTTCCTCCTCGCTCGCCGGCCAGTGTACGAACTGCGCGCCTCCCGGCGCGTGTACGGTAAGTTCCCGCGCGCAACCATGGAGCGCGATGGCGGCCGCCGCTGTTGCGCATGTACCTGTGCCGGATGAGCTTGTGGGCCCGACGCCGCGCTCGAAGATGCGGATGCTGATCTCACCCGGCGACAACACATGCACAAACTCAACATTGGTTTGCGCGGGGAAATCGGGATGAATGGAGATGGCCCGGCCCAGCACCTGCCAATCTGTTCCGTTCAAGCAAAAGCTTTCGTCCGGCACGCGGACGACAAAATGCGGGTTCCCGGTGTGGACGACCGCCCCCTCGACCAGCACCCCATCCTCATCAAGCGCGACGCTCGCCGGGCGTACCGTGGGAACGCCCATGGCCGATTGCAAACTCATACGGTGCGCGTCGCGGGTCATGAGCGTGCAGGTCCGCGGGCCGGCATCGGTCGCAAGCGTGAACACCGCGCCCGGCTCGGCCCCGGACATGTGCGCCAGATACGCCGCCACGCACCGGGTACCATTGCCGCTGATCTCGGCCGTGCCGCCGTCGGCGTTGCGGAGTCGGATCACGCCTGTGCGCTCGCCGGTCCGGCGAAGAAACTCGACCCCGTCGGCACCGATGCCGGTGGTGCGGGCGCAAAGCCTTCTTGCGAGGTCGGCCTCGTTCGGGAATTCCGATTCTGTCTCGACGACGAGAAAATCGTTGCCGCAGGCTTGAGCTTTTGCAAAGTGCATAAAATCATTAAACCGCCTGCGCGGCTGGCGCTCCCTTCGGGAGGTGTCTTTGTCAGAAGCTTCTCCGCTCGGTCGATTCGTACAGCCGCGCGCACGGCTGCCCCGTCGAGCAGATCACATTTCGTAGCTGAAGCCCTTCTGGGTGCGCCGCCACCGCCCGCGCTACCGCATCGCCGTCCAGCGCCACCATCCAACGCGCGCTGTGGGCCGGGTCGGCCAGGCCGCGCCGCCACAGGTCCCAGTCCGCGTCGTTGATCACCCGCTCCAAAGGGATGCCCGCCTGCTGCACCGCCCCGACATGGTCGGCGGCGTTCATCAGGATCAGCCCGGCGGGGCCGAGGTCGGTGAGGGCGTGCGCCAGGGTCCGCTCAAACGGGATGCGGGTGAGCGAATTGTGTACGGCTTCCTGATACACCAGCGGCCCGGCGCGGAGCTGCTGCCAGGTGTTGAGGCCGAGCAGCGCAGCTGCCGCATAAGCGCTTGGTAGAGCGAGCTCGGGGCGATTCTTAGACACCCAAGCCAGCCCCGCCGCGGCGAGAAACGCCAGGCCCAGCGCGAAGGCGGGCAGCATCTCCATCCCGTACCGGGTGTTGTACCAGCCGTGCGGGTACCAGAACGGAAAAAAGATCGGCACCGACCCATACGCGACTGAATAGGTGTAAAATAGTATGGGCAGCCAAAACAACGCGGCGGCCGCCCCCAAACCCTTTTTGACCGCGAGCGCCGCCCCTGCCAGCGCCGCCAATAAAAGCAGGTTCGCGAGCCAATGGCTCACGGCCCCCAGCTCCGCGACTTTGGCGTAATACAGCAGCGCCACCGGCCAGCGGTGCCAGCCGGGATAGTGCCCCGGGCCGTGCGCACCGGTGCGGGCCTCGATCGCTTTCGCCGAGTAAGGGCCGCGCAGAAAGTCGAGCGAATCGCCGAACAGATGCGCGTTGTACCAGAGCCAAACCGCCGGGGCCGCCGCGATAATGACAGTCGCCGTGAAAAAGGCCCACCTTAAGTGCAGTTTATAGCGCAGGGAGTGCCAAACGAGCAAACACCAGGCCAGCGCCGCGTATACCCATCCGTCGTAGCGCGTGAACACAGCGCAGGCCAGCACCAGTGCCGCGCCCAGGAGCTTGCGGGCCAGCTGCCGCTCCCGCGCGGTTGAGGGCGTTTGCGCGGCCAGCAGTGCGTGCTCGGTCACGAACACAGCGGCCCACACCATCTCCGCCAGAAAGATGGGCTCGGTCATGGCAGTGGTGCTCAGGTAAAGCAGCCCCGGGTTGAGCGCAAACGCGAGCGCCCCCAGCACGGACGCGGCGGGAGGCAGCGCAAGCCTCAAGAGCCGGTACAGCCCCGCGCACGCCAGGGTGTAAGCGGCCATCGAGGGCGGCGCGCCCGCAAGCCCCGTTTGCCACAGCCGCATAGAGCTCGCAAACGGCGCAACCAGCAGATGCGGCAGGGGCAGCCAAACCGACCCGAGCTGCCGCCATCCGGGGTACAGCGAGTCGGTCAGCCGGCGCGCGATATGGAGGTGCGCCACTGCATCGCCGTACAAGAGCAGCATCCCGTGCCCGGCGCAGTAGGCCAGCGCGGCCAGCGCAAGGATCAACGCGCAGGCGGCGGCGAGGAGGGTTTCCTGGCGGAGCTGGGCGGGGGGTGTCATGACCGAAGCAGCTTCAGAATAGCCGCACATAGACTCTGTACATTTCTGTAAACCCTGAGCTACATTTGCGTAAGGAAGGTGTGTATGTCTGTTTCCGCTGCGGTTCTTGGCTCCGCGCTTGGAGTGCAAGTCCGGTCCGACCTGGAACTTGCAAGAGCTGAAGGCAGCGGCTTGCCTCTGGAAGCGCGGGAAGGCCTGCTGCGGATGGGCCTCAGTCCGGCGGAGATTGCCAGGCATATCATCCCGGCCCGCGCCTGGACGCATCGCATGCACCAACGCAAACAAGGTTTGCGGAGCACCTTTTCCGCGGAAGAATCAGGACGCATCTTGCGCGTTCTCCGCCTTGTTTTTCGCGCGTCCGAGTTGTTTGGTGATACCCCGAGCGCTCTTGCTTGGCTGCGGACGCCCAAGATTCACCTCGAGGGGCAAACTCCGCTGGAGCTTGCGGAAACCGAGCACGGAGCCGGGCTGGTTGAGCAGATGCTTGTGGGCGCGGAAGAAGGATTTGCCGCGTAGGTGAAGATCCTGTGGCGCGTAAGCCGCTTTGAAGACCTGTCCGGTGCGGGAGCCAAACGTGCCGGCGGACGATGGCACAGCGCAGGAGCGCCTGTGGTGTACACATCCGAGACCGCCTCCGGTGCGCTGCTCGAACATCTCGCTTACTTGGAGGTCGGCATCGCCAGTGTGCCTGAAAGCTTTTCACTTTTACGCATCGAGAGTTCCAGCGATCCAGCAAACATATCTGGATTGACGAACGAATTACCGGCCAATTGGAAAAAGCAAAAGGATTTGACCCGCGGCCTCGGCGACCAATGGCTTAAAGAGGGCAAATCTTTGTTTCTTATCGTACCCTCGGCATTGTGCCCAGCCACCTGGAATCTATTGCTCAATCCCCGACATCCCCGCGCCGACGATGTTCGAATTGTGGAAACTACGACGCCTGCTCTGAATCGACGACTCATAAAGCTGTAGACCGGTTTTGTCCAAGATATCGGCGGTGCTCATCTTAGCTGCCGGCTCTTTTTCTGAGGTTCACCTTTCACTTACCATTCGGCATGGAATGCACGGCTGGTCAGAAAAACAGCAAGTGCTGAAAACAATACCATTACTGACGCGATGATTAGTGGCAAAACGAAGTTATCCGGCAGTAAAACCTCAAGTACTCCTAAGCTCACAAAACCAATCAGGGGAGCCATCGTCAGCGACAAGCAAGCACGGAGCATCACGCTTTTGGCTGTGGTTGATTTCAGAAGCGCGCTCTCAAATAAATTGAGGCATGCCCTTATGAACCGGACTCCAACTAGTCCTGACAAAAGGTAAGATATAAGCCCAAGGATTACGGCGAGTATGTGCGGTCCATGGCCGGGTGAAATGTGAACAACTTTATCGGCGATAGAAGTACTATGAGAAGGCCAACAATGGATGATCCTCCGAACGTGACCGGAGCTGCTAAACAAAACAGGGCGAAGCGCAGCCATCGCCGCACAGCGGTGCATACCCAGAAGCTGACGAGAGAGAGGAGAATGAAAGGCGCAGCATAAAAGATCTGCAAGCATTCTCCTCTCCCTCGACACTACCCATCCAAGCTCGTCAGGTTTCTCAACTCCTCCACCCTGGCCTCGATCTCTTCCCGCGTCAACTCCATGATGCGCTCGGTGCCGAAGCGCTCGCAGGCGAACGAACCCATCGCTGAGCCGTAAAACATGGCCCTGCGCCAAGCCGAGGGGGTCACCAGGCCGGTTTCCGAGATGGAGCCGAAAAAGCCGCCCGCGAACCAGTCGCCCGCGCCGGTCGGGTCCACGACTTCCTTCAGCAGGTAGGCGGGCGAGCGAAACGCCACAGGCCGCGCGCGCTTTTGGCCCGGGAAGGAGTTTTCCGAAAAAAAGGCGGTCGCGCCGTACTCGCCATGCTTGATGATGAGTGACTTGGGCCCCATGCGGAGGATCTTCTCGGCCGCGCAGCGCAGGTTCGAGTCGCCGGACAAGAGCTTCGCTTCCCCGTCGTTCACGATCAGGGTGTCGAGCTTTTTAAACACCCGCAGGAGGTTCTCGCGCGCGTTCTGGATCCAAAAGTTCATGGTGTCGCCGATGACCATGCGCACGTCCGGCAGCTGCGCGCGGATGCGCTCCTGCAGGATCGGGTCGATGTTGGCCAGAAACAGGTACTCGGTGTCCTTGTAGATGTCCGGAATTTTCGGCGCAAAATTGCCGAAAACATTCAGCTGCGTGTCGAGCGTCTTGGCCGAGTTCATGTCGTCGACATACGAGCCTTGCCAAAAAAAGCTCTTGCCCGGCGCATGCTCAATGCCCCGGATATCGATCTTGCGGTCCTGGAAGACCTTCTCCTCCGCCGAGCCGAAGTCCTCGCCGACCACCGCGATCACGCGCACGTCGGTGAAAAAGGAAGCGGACAGGGCGAAGTGCGTCGCCGCGCCGCCCAGGACCCGGTCCACCTTGCCGGAAGGGCTCTCAATGCCGTCAAAGGCCACGCTGCCGACTACAAGAATGCTCATGGGGTGACTCCGCTCCGAAACCGTTATAGGTATTTGCCGAACAGCAGCGCGACCCGTTCCCGCGCGGCGGCGGGAATGGCGTCACGGTTGGTCATAATGGCATGCTCGGCGGCCCTCGCGCAAGGGCATGCCCCATCCTTGGGCAGCAGGCGCACAGCCGCACGAACCACACGGCTGGCGTTCGCCGTATTTTGGTGGATCACCGCGACCACCTGCTCGACGGTCACATCGTCATGACCGGCGCGCCAGCAGTCGTAGTCGGTGACCATGGCGAGGGTCGCGTAGCAGATGCCCGCCTCCCGGGCGAGCTTGGCTTCCTGGAGGTTGGTCATGCCGATAATGTCCGCGCCCCAGCTCCGGTACAGGTTTGACTCGGCGCGGGTCGAGAACTGCGGGCCTTCCATGCACACATAGGTGCCGCCCAGCTTGCCCGTGACTTGCGCTTGCGCACAGGCTTGTTGAAGCGCCTTGGCGACATCGCCGCACACCGGGTCGCCGAACGCGACGTGGCCCACAATGCCATTCCCGAAGAAGGTGGCTTCCCGGGCAAACGTCCGGTCGATGAACTGGTCCGGGATGATAAACTCGGTCGGCGCGTGCTCTTCCTTGAGCGAGCCTACGGCGGAAACAGAAAGCACCTGCGACACGCCGACCGACTTGAGCGCGTAGATGTTGGCGCGGAACGGCAGCTCTGAGGGCAGCAGGCGGTGGCCTTTGCCGTGGCGGGCCAAAAAGGCGACTCGGCGGCCGTCAAGATCGCCAAGGACCAGCGGGTCCGACGGCGGCCCCCAAGGCGTGTCCACCGGGTGCTCGCGTATGTTTTCCAGCCCGGGCATGGAGTACAACCCGCTTCCGCCGATGATGCCGATTTCCGCCGCCTGCTCCAAAACACCTCTCCCGCCGTGAGTTAGTGCTGAGTATATCCGGCGCGGAGCGCGCCCTGGGCGGCGAACCATTGCCGAAGCGGCGCGGTCAGCGAAGCGCTGTTGTCTTTCCGGGCGCGCCGCCGCGCCGCCTCCGGCTGGCCGGCCTGCGCGTGCCGCATCATGCGTTCGGCTTCCTCCGCCTGCCGGAGCGGCAGGGTTTGGCTCAAAAACACCGAGCGGTCGTGCTCCGCGATCAGGATCGGGCCGTCCTCGGTCTCATACGTCGTGCGGAGGCCGACCCCGTCCAACGTTTTGAGCTTGACGAACCGCCGGGTCAGCGAGCCGCGGTACACGGTCGCGAACCGGTGCGCGTCGGCCGGCGTTTTCCAGCGCGACAGGTAGACGAGCGCGATGGAACCCGGAGCCTCCTTATTCGCGGCCGCCCGGGCCTGCGCCGCGTAATACACCCCGCCGTCCCAGGCCAGCGCCAGGTCCGCACCCGCGCCGGGGTCGGCCAGCGCCGCGCCCAGCATCCGTATGTCCAGCGCGCCCAGCACGCCCACGTCGTAGGGCGCGTACTCAGGGTCGAGCAGCGGATGGAGGTCGGGCAGGTTGGTCACCGGCGGCGTCCAGCCGCGCAGGTAGTCTTCCGGGTGCAGGATCTCCCAGCTGGTCGAGGGCGGACGGTTCAGCACGCGGGTGAATGCGGCGTCGGTTCCGCCCGTTTTCAACAGCTTCTGCTCGAACTGCAGCCCCTCCTGGTAGGGAAACAAGAGCGACTGCTTGAGCACCAGCGGCGCGCTTCCTAAAATCGGCGAATCCGCGTCGCTGCCGTCCCCCAGCGATTGCGGGCCGATGTCGGGCAGGGTGCGCAAGGTTTGGCCGCGGCCGTCCAGGCCCCAGTCGATGTAGGCGACCATCGCTTGGCCTTCCAGCACCGCTTCGCGCGCCGTGTCCGCCTCGTCCGACCGGATGTGCTCGCGGTCTTCCTTCGCGTTCTGCGCGCGGCCGTCCGGTTCGGTGTTTTCCCACTGGTCGAGCGGCGTCCCGCGCGCGGTTTCATACTGGTCCTGGAGCGCGTGGGTCAGCTCGTGCGCGAGCACCGGCTTTTGCTCATCCGCGCCGATCCAGTCCAACAGGTTCACGGTCTTGGTCTTGGAGTCGTAAAATCCGGCCACCTGCTCGCCCAGGAGCTTGAGCAGGAACGGCCGCAGCGCGAAGCCGTTCGGGAGCATGCCGAATTTTTCAAGCACGATGGCCGAGCGCTCCACGCGCGCCGTATCCTTGTCTTCGTCCATCTTTTGCTTCAGCATGACCACAACCTGCTCGCGCGTCAGCAGGCGGCGCTTCACCTCGTGGTGTACCGCCAAGCCGGTATCGGATGAGTCGAAGCGCAGGATGGTGTCGACCGAGCGGAACAGGTCCTCAGCCTGTGTCGCGCTGATGCGCGGCTTGGCAGGAGTTCCGCTGCCCGAAAGCGCGGCGGCCGGCAAAAGCGCGCAGGAAAGCGCGAAGAGGGAGCGGCAAAGCAAATCCTGGGATCCTTTCAGTGGAGCAAGCGGGCAGCCGATGCAGCGAAAGGCTCGGCCTATAATCGTGTTTTGAACTGCGGATTAAGACGCGGAGAACGGGCGGAAGGTGACTCAGGCGGACGAAATTAGGGCACTGACCGAGGATGCCGGATGGTACCCGCTGCCCTCGCTCCGCAGATTCCGCATCACGGGAAGCGATCGGGTCCGCTGGCTGAACGGCATGGTGACCAACACCGTCCGCGACCTGCAGCCCGGCGGGCTGAACTATACGTTCCTCCTGAACGCCCAAGGGCGGATCCAAGGCGATGGGTGGGTGTGGGCGCGGCCCGACGCGCTGCTGTTCGCGACCGAGCAGGGTGAAAAGCTCGGGGCGCACCTCGACCGGTTCATCATCATGGACGACGTAGAGCTCCAAGCGGATGAGGCGTCCGCGATCGCCGTTGCCGGGCCTCGTGCGGCCGCGGCGCTCGGGGTTGAGCTCGAACCGGAGCACTGGGTAGAGCACGGGGACACTCTTATCGGGCGAACCGGGCCGCGGGAGTTCCTTGTCTGGGGCGCGCCGCCCTCCGACGCGACCGCGTGCGGGACCGAGGCCGCCGAAACGCTGCGTATCCTCCGGGGCATTCCGCTGTACGGCACCGACATCAGCGACCGCACCTTGGCGCAGGAAACCGGGCAGACGCGGGCGCTCAACTTCAACAAGGGCTGCTATCTGGGTCAGGAGATCGTGGAGCGGGTACGCTCGCGCGCGACCGTGCACCGGGCCGTGCGGTCGTTTGCTGTAGATGGCGCGCCGCCCGCGCCCGGCGCGCAGTTGTTTGCCGGGGAGAACGCGGTCGGCGAGCTGACGAGCATCACAGAGGTACACCTGCCCGGGCTCGCCGGCGTCTTCGCGATCGGTACGGTGCGGACCGAAGCCGCCGAGGGCGCGCTGCGCTATGACGGCGGAGAAGCCCGCGCGCTCAAGCAGCCGCCGCTGGCGGGGTAAACGAAAGGACACGGAACCGATGCCGGAACAGCCGCCCGCATTCGTAGTTGTCGATAAACGGAAGTTCACCGCGGAAGGCGAGCGCCGGGACGCGCCCATAGACGTGCCCAAGCCGGAGTCTCCTGAACCGCAAGCGTCGGCCAATGTGCTGACCATGCCCGCGCGTACTCCGGAGCCTGCTGTCGACGCGGACGAGAACCTGGCCGGCGCACTGGATGGAACCACGGGCCTCGAGTTCGAGCCGGATGACCCCGGTGACGATCTGTCGTCCGAGTTCGCGGACGAGGAGCCCGTGGAGGCCCCGCGCTCGGCCGAGGAAACCGCGGCCCAGGACGAAGCCTACCGGCAAACCAGCCGCGAAATCGACTCCGCCCTGCGTGAAGCCAATCCCGGAGCGCGGCAGCCCGGCGCGGTGACCTTTGAGCATGTGATCCAAAGCTTCTATCTATCGGCCATCATGGCCATGGGCGCGGGCGCGGAGCCCGGGCAGCAGCCGCGGGTCGACATCCTGGGCGCACGCCAGTCCATCGACATGCTGGGCGTTCTGGAAGAAAAAACACGCGGCAACCTGTCCCCGCGCGAGGCCGACCTGCTCAAGGGCATCGCGTTCGAGCTCCGGATGATGTTCATGGAACTGACCAACGCGATCTCGCGGCAAGCGCAGCAGGCTCCGCCGCCCGGCGGCCTGCGCTAAGCGGAATGCCGAAGGCGGAAATCACAGTGCTGGGCTCGGGCACGAGCATGGGCGTGCCCATCCTGGGCTGCCGGTGCGCTACCTGCACTTCGTCCGATCCCCGCGACAACCGGACGCGGCCCTCCATCGCCGTTCGATGGAATGGGCATTGCGTGGTCATCGACACGGGCCCTGAGTTCCGGATGCAGGCGCTGCGCGAGGACATCCGGGCCGCCGATGCCGTCTTCTACACCCATCCGCACGCCGACCACATCCTGGGGCTGGACGACCTGCGCCCGCTCACCTTCCGGCACCCAGCGGGCAAGCTGCCCCTGTACGCCGACGACGGCACCGCGCAGGTGCTGGAGCGCATTTTCGAGTACACCTTTTCGCCGGCCTCGCCGTACCCGAACAAAGCCCGCGTCACCCTGCACCGCATCGGCGGCACCGACACGGTCGCGGTCGGAGGGCAGCATTTCCAGCGCATCCCGCTGATGCACGGACGCCTGCCCATCGCGGGCTACCGGTTCGGCCGCGCGGCTTACCTTACGGATATGAACTTGATACCGGAGGAGAGCTTGCCGCTTTTACAGGACCTCGACGTCGTCATCCTCGACGCCCTGCGCTGGGAGTATCACCCTTCCCACGCCAACGTGGACGAAGCACTGGCGTGGGTAGGGAAGCTGGGCGCGCGCCGCGCCTACTTCACCCACATGTCGCACGAGCTCAAGTTCGCGGAAACCGAAGCGAAGCTGCCCTCAAACGTGCGCTTGCTGTACGACGGGCTGCGCATCCCGTTCGAGCTGTAGCTGTGCAAGTTCTCTACGAGCTCCCGCGCGTACCCATGAGGAGCATCGTCGCGATCGGCAACTTCGACGGGGTTCACCTAGGGCATCGAGCGATCTTGACGGACGTGCTCGCACGGGCACGGGAAGCAGCCGCGCAAGCCGTCGTGGTTACGTTTGACCCGCACCCGCTGCGGGTGCTGCGCCCGGCGGAAGCGCCGCCCCTGCTCACGCCCATGCCGGAGCGCTTGCGTCTCCTGGCCGAAACCGGCGTTGACCAGGCTGTTGTGCTTCCGTTTACCAACGCGTTTTCCCGCGAAAGCGCGCGCGGCTTCGCCGAGCGGGTGCTGCGCGACGGCTTGGGTGCGCTTGCCGTGCATGAAGGGGACAACTTCCGCTTCGGCTACCGCGCCGAGGCCGGCTTGTCCGAGCTGCGGACGCTTGGCGCGGAGCTTGGGTTCGCGGTCGTCGCCCACCCCATGCTGCACCGGCGCGGGCTGCCCGTGTCTTCCTCGACCGCGCGGACCCTGGTCGCCGCGGGCGAGGTCGGACGCGCCCGGGCGCTGCTGGGGCGGCCGTTTTCCCTCCTATCCACCCAGGCCCGGGGGCGCGGCATCGGGTCGCGCCTGCTGGTGCCGACGGTAAACCTGGCCGACTACAGGGAACTCAAACCCGCGCACGGCGTGTACGTAACCTGCGTGGAGATCAGCGAACGCCGGTTCCGGGGCATCACCAATGCCGGTAATCGGCCCACCTTCGGCGAGGACTCCTATGCGATCGAGTCGCACCTGCTCGACTTCGAGCCCGTCGCGATGGACGAACACACCCCGGTACGGGTCGAGTTTCTCCACCGCCTACGGGGCGAGCAGCGCTTTCCGTCGCCCGAGGCCCTGAAAGCGCAAATTGAGCGGGATGTCGCGCGGGCGCGCCGGTATCATCGGCTGGCTGCGCACCTAGTAAGCTGAAAGCACTATGTTCGAGACTCTCCAGGACAAGCTCCAGCGCGCCTTTAAGAACTTGCGCGGCCAAGGCACTGTTACCGAGGACAACATCAACGAGGCCCTGCGTGAAATCCGCATCGCGCTGCTTGAGGCCGACGTGAACCTCGCCGTCACCAAGGAGCTGATTGAGCACATCCGCGTGAAAGCTTTGGGCCAGGAGGTAATGACCGCGCTGTCGCCCACCGAGCAGGTCATCAAGATCGTCCGCGACGAGTTGGTTCAGCTTTTAGGCAAAGATACAGCCCGGTTCAACTTCGCGTCGCGGCCGCCGACGGTGATCCTGATGGCGGGCCTGCAGGGCTCCGGCAAAACCACCACCTCCGGCAAGCTCGCGGCGTGGCTCCAAAAAGGCGGTCACCGGCCCCTGCTGGTTTCGGTCGACGTATACCGCCCCGCTGCCCGGCAGCAGCTCAAGGTCGTCGCGCAATCCATCAAGGCCAACCTGTACGAGGGCGACGAGCGCGGCGAGCCTGCCGGTCCCGCCCTGGTCGAGCGGCTTGCCAAGGAAGCCCGGCGTGAGGCCGTCAATTCCGGCTGCGACACCCTGATCGTCGATACAGCGGGCCGGCTCGGCATCGACACGGAACTGATGGACGAGATGGCGATGCTCAAGCGCGAGCTCGCTCCGCAGGAGATCCTGTTCGTCGCCGACGCCATGACCGGGCAAGACGCGGTGCAGTCGGCGAAAGCATTCCATGACCGTTTGGCTTTGACCGGCACGGTCCTGACCAAGATGGACGGCGACGCCCGCGGCGGGGCGGCGCTGTCCATCCGCCACATCACCGGAGCGCCGGTCAAGTTCATCGGCACGGGCGAGAAACCGGACGCCTTTGAAGCGTTTCACCCCGACCGCATCGTAAGCCGCCTGCTCGGCATGGGCGACATGATGTCGCTGATCGAGCGCGCCGAAGCCACCCTGGACAAGAAAAAGTCCGAGGAGTTCGCGAAGAAAGCACTGTCGGGAGAAGGGTTTTCACTCGAAGACTTCCGCGACCAGCTCCGGCAGATCCGCAAACTCGGTTCGCTCCAGTCGATCATCAAGATGCTGCCCTCGGTCGGGCCGTTCCAGGGCATCCAGCAAATGGCCGACCAGGTGGACGAAAAGCAGTTCAACCGCGTGGAGGCGATCATCAACTCCATGACGAAACGCGAGCGCAACCATCACGAGATCATCAACGGCTCGCGCCGTAAGCGCATCGCCGAAGGCTCCGGCACCAGCGTGCAGGAGGTCAACCAACTGCTGAAACAGTACGCGCAGATGCGAAAGATGTTCGGCGGCATGGGCAAGGGCGGCGGCATGGCGATGCAGCGCCGCGCGATGAGCATGCTGGGCGGAATGCGGGGGCGGTAAGCACGGATTCACCAGCTTTTTCGAGAACACGTCCCGAAGGGACCGCAAGCCGCGCAGACGGTTTTAGGTTTTATGTCTCTCCAAGATCAACTCGACGCCATTACCGAGCGCACCCGGGCGCTTGTGCAGCCCGAGCGCCTCGCGCCCGCCGAGCGGTTCAAAGCCGAGCTGTTCGCCTCGGGCATGGAGGACCGCATCTTGCCGGTCGGTGCGTCGGCACCTCCGTTCGCCCTGAAGGACGGCAGCGAGCGCACAGTCCGCTCCGAAGACCTGCTCGCCCTCGGCCCCCTGATCCTTAAGTTTTTTCGCGGCCGCTGGTGCTCCTACTGCGTCAACGAGCTCGAAGCCTGGGCGGCGCTGTACCCTGCCCTGCGCGGGCGCGGTGCGCTCCTGATTGCGGTTTCCCCGCAAACCGCGCGCCAAAACGCCTTCACCGCGGAGCAGCACCGGCTGCCCTTCCCCGTGCTCGCCGACCCCGGCGCCGCGCTCGCCGGGCAGTTCGGCCTCGCTTACACCGTGCCTGAGTATCTTCAGCGCTACTACCGCTCCATCTTGGTCAACATTCCTTTCATGAACGGGGAGCCGAGCTACCGGCTTCCCCTGCCCGCAACCTACGTGCTTGCGCAAAACGGCACGGTCCTGTGGGCATATGCGTATGCGGACTATCGTGTTCGCCCCGACCCGGAAGAAGCCTTGGCGGCTTTGCCTTGACTGCACCGGCCGTGATGCAGAAACCCGCGATCGTTGTCGTCGGAAGCATCAACATGGACCTGGTTTCGCGTGTTCCGACGTTTCCCCGGCCGGGCGAAACAGTGCGGGGCAGCGCATTTGCCATGCACGGCGGCGGCAAGGGTGCCAATCAAGCGGTCGGCGTTGCCCGCTTGTCGCATCCGGTGCGCTTGATCGGCATGGTCGGCAACGACGCCTTCGGGGCGCAGCTGAAGGGCAGCCTGCAATCTGAGGCAGTGGATACAGCCCACGTCGGCACGGCGAAAGGGCCGAGCGGCACCGCGACCGTCCTGGTCAACAGCGAGGGCGAAAACAGCATCGTGGTGTGCCCGGGAGCGAACGCCGTTGTCACCCCTGAGCTGCTCCGCTCCAAGAAGGACGTGATCGCCGCAGCCGGAATGGTGCTGGCGCAGTTGGAAATCCCGCTCGAAGCCGTGGTGGAGCTCGCCGCGCTATGCGGACAGGCCGGCGTGCCCTTCATGCTTGACCCTGCTCCGGCGACGGCGCTGCCGGAAAGTGTGTGGCGGCATGTCGCCTGGATCACGCCGAATGAGACCGAAGCGGCTTTCTACGTGCCGCACGCGGAAAGCCCCGCGGCCCGCGCCGCCGCGCTCCGGAAGCTTGGTGCGGCGAACGTCCTGCTCAAGCAAGGAGCGTCCGGAAGCACGGCGGTGAGCGCGGACGGCTCTGTGCTGCACACACCCGCCCGCGAGGTCCGCGGCGTGGGTACAACCGCCGCCGGGGACGCTTTCAACGCGGCCTTCGCGGTTGCCCTCCTGGAGAACCGCTCGCTCGGGCACTGCGCCGCGTTCGCCTCGGCGGCGGCCGCGGTTTCAGTAACGCGCCCCGGAGCGCAGCAATCGCTCGCATCTCGCGCTGAGGTGGAAGCGATGCTCCAGCGGTGAACGGATTCCGTCTCACCTGCTGTTTAGCTTCCCCTTACTCGAAGAACCGGCTCCGGTGTCCGCGCTGACCTCGAAAGGGTGCCGTTCGCCGGCGGAGAGCGCGCTCACGGCAGATGCAGTCCTGTGCATGGCATAGTGTTTGAGGGGCTGACGAATGCGGCGAACGCGATGGGTGATGGGCGGGGCGGTGTGGATTGCCGCACCGGTATGGGCAGGCACACTGCCGGACGCTCCCGACCCGTCCGCCCAGGTGACCGTCCGCGCGCTGCCGCGAGCCGTTTTGACCGACCAAAAGGCGATCTGGACCAGCCCCGCGCACATCCATACGCGCGACCTGTTTTGGCTTGCGCCCTTGGCCGGCGCGGTCGGTGCGGCAATCGCCACCGATCAACGCGCCGACACGGAGGTCGTCAGCCGCGATCCGGGATTCAATCAATCCAACACGAACGCGTCAAACGGGCTGATTGGAGGTCTGGTCGCCGCGCCTGCCGCTTTGTATGGGTGGGGTCACTACCGCCACGACGAACATGCGCGGCAAACGGGCCTGTTGGGGGCTGAGGCGCTGGCCGACGGCGTTGCCGTGGAGCAAGGCTTGAAGCTGGTGTTTTTCCGCGAGCGCCCCGCGCAGGACAGCGGACGGGGGCGCTTCTTTCAAAGCACCGCCGGAGCCAACGGCAGTTTTCCGTCCTCGCACAGCACCCTGGCTTGGGCAACGGCAGCGGTGTTGGCCCAGGAGTACCCTTCCCTTTGGGTGCGGACCGGCGTGTACACGGCGGCGACCGCGACCAGCCTCACGCGCGTGCTCGGGCAGCAGCACTTCCCGTCCGACGTCCTGGTCGGCGGGGCCGCGGGATGGCTTATCGGGTATTACGTGGCGAAGAAGCATCCGTGGCCGCGGTAAGTTCGCCCAAAACGCAAAAAGCCCGGCCGAGAGGCCGCGCTTGGTTGCGGGGGTAGGATTTGAACCTACGACCTTTGGGTTATGAGTGGCTCAACCATTGTATTTTCAACGAGTTAGATGGCGTGATCGGTTGCTTCAAAGAGTCGTAAGTTGTTGAAAAACGGTTGAGCGTAGTCTTAGACCGGGTTGGAACAGGGTTGAAAGTGATCTTCTGTGGGACCGCTTCGGTCCGTTGCTCTGCCAAGGCTGACGCAACTTGCACGCTACCTTGACGCGCCGTTCGCGCAACTGTAGTATGACCGTAGGAGAATCAATCTGTGTCAGGAACATTAGCTCTCCTCAATGCAGACCCTGCCCTCTTTAACCCCCACTCAGGACGGCTCGATGCAGCGCGTATGGCGCGCGAGTTCAACTTGCCCGTCGGGACCATCGCTGAGGCAATCGGGCGCAAAGCGCCTGGAGTGCGCAAACATCCCGACGCTTCTAGTCTTCAGGCGGATCTTCGGCGACTCTACCGGGTTTGGGTCACGGTTGTAGAACTGTATGCCGGGAATAAAGCAAATGCTCGCATCTTCCTGAACGCGCCGAACCGACATCTTGAAAATCAGGCTCCCGTCGAGTTCATCGAGCGTGGTGAACTCGCCCCTCTTGAGGCCTTTGTAGACGCGATGAGCAACCGTATGCCTGCCTAGAGGTGGCGTTTGCACAGCTTGGATAGACTGCTCCGCGTGCTGCAGGGTGCTCCTGTCGTTCCATACCGGGGCTTTGCCTACCGCCTCATCGCGGAGAAATGGCGCGATCAGCCCCTCTCGGCTATCGGCGCAGTGCGGTCCGGCGGGCGGTACAACGCACCAAACACATTTCCTGTTCTTTATTGTGCCGACTCGCAGCTTACAGCCATGCTGGAAGTCGAGGCTCTCTTCGCGACTGCGGATGGACAATTGCAGGGGGAACCCCGCAATCCAGACCTTGTGTTGACGATTGAGTTTTCATTGTTGCGTGTTCTTGACCTCACGAATTCTTTGCTCTATTCCGAGCTTGGCACGACTGCCGAAGAACTAACCAGCCTCATTCCATCCCGCTTCATCATGAACGCTCGTGGAGAAGAAACACCAACGCAGAGGCTAGGGGCGGCCTGCTCTTTCAGCGGCAGTATCTCCGCGCTCAAAGTGCCCAGCGCAATTCACGCAGAAGGCTTTTGCCTGGACATTTTTCTTGACTCCCTTAGAGTGGGAGAAAGCCTCTCAGTTGTGGACGAAACAGGCCGACTTGCCGGTCGCATTGATGGCATCATTCCGCGACTAACGTGACCCGCTGCGTACCTCTGCACACGACACAAATCACTGTAAATACCTGAATAATACGGGTACAGATACCTATCCGAGTGTCTTGCTCGTCGGTGCTTGAAGCCGGTGATGCGCACCGCGCATAACGCTGCGCAGTGAACGCATTGGACGCGGCTGACACCGGCCACTTATGTTTTGCGCCATAGCCGACGGATTGAAGCCGTTGGCGGAGGTGCAAAGTGCTTGAAACCCGCAACCCACAACGAGTAGCAATCCGCACGGCGCGGTTGCTTCGCCCCTTTGCCTTGAAAGACGGCAAAGCTCACTTGATGCGAGTCGTCCAATCGCTTGCTCCCGTTCTTCTTTGTCTTTGTGTTGCATCCGTTGCGCACGCACAGGGCACGATGGACTTCTCCGGTGCCCAGACGCTCATGGGTACATTCAAGACGTTCGCGATCTACGCCGGTGCGGTGATCTGCTTCGGCGGGCTCATCTTCGCGGGTATCCGCATGATGAGCGGTCGTTTCCAGGACGCCATCCCGGGTCTGTTCGGCGCACTCTTTGGTGCCGGTGTTCTCGGCTGGGGAGCCGGCTGGATTGGCTCCTTAACCGGGCAGTCGATGTAGGAGGTGACATCGACATGGCCAAGCGGGGAGAACCGTT
>CAXTSB010000052.1:7227-20380 GCA_964246845.1 uncultured Acidobacteriaceae bacterium | reverse complement strand
GTTCTTGATGCTGTTCGGTGTCAGCAAGCCCATACGTGTTCAACTCTCTTCCGGAGGCGCAAGCAGCGCTTCCTGATCCTTTGGAGGCGCGTGCGGCCCCATGCTGTTGGTTGCCCCCGCAAAAAGCTTTCGGCAGAGGTAATCGGGATGAGGCTTGAACGGTTACCTCTAAGAAACGCAACCCGGCACTGTTGAGTGAGCCGATGCGGAGGCAGCCGGTCAAGGCAAAAGCACGCCTTCGGAAAGCTCACGCCCTGTGGAGAATTCTTGATCGGCGCGCTTGACCAGTTCGACCGGGCATGAGCATTGGCGGTGCTGCTGGGTGCAAGGTCAGGCTAGGTAAACATTGATACTGGACGCAGTACATCCGCCGCAGGAATGCTAAAGTTCCCGTCGATCTCTCGCAAGATGCTTCACCACTACGGGCTCACAATGCTGTGTCCCTGTCATCCGCGTACTACACGGATCTCAAGTGTGCTTGCTCAGCAAACCTAAGTGCCCGGAGCGGTGCTCTCAACACGTACCTTCGCCATTGCTTCGGCGGGCGGCAGCTCCTGCGCGCCCGACTTCAGCTTCATCTCCGCCACGGCATGCTCGATTTCCGAGTTGACCTCGCCGCCCAGCAGGATCATCGCACCCGTGAGATAGAACCACAGCAGCAGGATGATCACCGCGCCCAAGGAGCCGTAGGTCGCCGAGTAGCTGTTGAAGTAGTGCAGGTAAACGCGGAGGCTGACCGATCCGAGCACCCAGCCGGACAGACCGAGAAACGAGCCCGGTGTGAACCAGCGCCATTTGCGGTTCTGCACGTCGGGGCAGAAACAGTACATCACCTCAAATGAAAGCACCATCACCAGGGACGCCGCCGTCCAGCATAGCACCCGCAGCAGCGCCGAAAGCACGCCGGCGCCCCTGAATGTCCCGACAAAGCGGTGCGCCATGTAGTCGCCGGCAAACAGCACGGTCACTGCCAGGATGACCAGCGCGGCCACAAGCACCGTCAGCCCGACCGCCTGCAGCCGCGCTTTCCAGAACGGCCGGGTTTCGCGCACCTTGTACACCGTGTTCAAGGTGTCCTGGATAGCGGAGATACCGACGCTCGCCGAAAACAAGGCGAACAGGAGCCCGAAGGTGACCTTGCCGGTGGTGCTGACGCTGGTTGTCTGCTTGAAGGTGTCGGTTACGAGCGCAAAGGCGGTGGGAGGAATCAGCTGTCCGATCTGGTCCAGCAGTTTGAGATACAGGCTGCCGGACGATTTCGCCACCAGTCCCATCAAGGAAGCCGCGGCAATCAGTGCTGGGAAGATCGCCGAAAAGAAGGAGTACGCCAGCTGCGACGCGCGGCCGAACAGGTTATCGCCGTTGATGCCGTCCCAGGTGCCCTTAGCAACCTGCTTCAGCGGTATGCCCTGTAAATCCCACATGGAGTGCAGCGGGCTGTGCTGCACATGCGCCCACACGGCATGCTCCAAGCTGTGCGCGCTGAAGCGGTGCTGGTCGACCGTCCGCATACCGGCCTGCTGTCCGGGTGGAAAGGCCTGCGAAGCGGTTTTGCGGTCTGAATCTCCCAGCTGCGGCATGTTTTGTCCCATGCGTGGTTGAACCCTGGATGGACTAAGCTTGCAGCTTGTGCTCCACCCCTTTGATCATAGGCCCACCGTCGCGAACGGGATCCATTTGCAATACCAGTTCCGGCAGGCAAGCGGGCAGAATGTCGAGCTGGAGCTGCACAAGGGGGTGTTTCCGAATCCCAAGCTCGAAGGAGCGGTGCGGCTGCTCGGATTCGTCAAGTATGCCGACATGGGCGACTACCGGCAGCAGAACCAGGCGTTCCTGCGGGGCGAAACCCCAACGCCCGACATCACCGCGCACCCGTTCACCAGCTCGGTCAAGTACGGCATCGGCCTCAACGCCGAGCAGCAAGTGAGCGAAAACGCCAGGCTTTACGGCCGGTTCGGCTGGAACGAGGGGCAGCACGAGTCCTTCGCCTACACGGAGGTGGACCAAACCTATGCAGTGGGTGGGGACTACGCCTTCAGAGCTTTCCGGCGTCCGAACGACAAGCTCGGACTTACCTTCGTGACCAACGCCATCAAGCGGGACCACCAGGAGTACCTCGCGCTGGGCGGCAGGGGCTTTTGCTCGGGGACGGCCGCCTCCGCTACGCGGGAGGACACCGTGGAGGGCTACTACAACCTGCACGCCTGGAAAGGCGTGTACTACGACGTGGACGGCCAGTTCATCGAGCACCCCGGGCTACAACCAGGGCCGCGGACCCGTGCTGGTCGAGTCCGTTCGCATGCACGTCGATTTCTAAGCCGAAACAACTGGCAATCCAGATGCTGGCCGCGTTCGCCCGGATGGCGTATGTATATCTGCCAAATGACCAAAACTTAGGTTTGTAGCTCTCGCAAAAACGAACGTTTTTGTGAGTGTCCGCACTCCGGCTTCATTGCCTGCGGAAACCACCCGCCAAGCGAGCGTAAGCCGCAGCAGAATCAAGCTCTCGTATGTGACGCCTTTTGAGAGCACTCCGCTCCGTACAATCCGAAGCCCATCGTTTCACAGCAGGATCGTACCGACCGGTCTTTCGCGCTCTCATTCGGCGGCACCGGCCGGGGAGTGCGGGCCGCGGCTGACCCGGAACACATGGCCGTCCGGGTGGCGCAAGTGCATCTCGCGGACGCCCCACGGCGTGTCGCTGGGCGGCAGCGTGACTTCCAGCCCGGCAGCTACGCATCGGCTGTGAACTTGCTCCACATCCTCCACCCATACCGACATCCACACGCCCTTGTCCTGTTCCTCGTCTCCGTCCTGCTGAAAGGTCGTCGTGTTCGCGCTGCGGCCTCGTCCGCCCTGCTTGCCCCGGCAAAGAAAGATGCAGCTCTCCTTGCCCGAGCCGACCGCGCCGAAGGTCGGGGGATCTCCCCAGTCCCACAGCCGCTTCCAGCCCCACGTTTCAAACCACGCGTAGGTGCTCGGGATGTCGGACACGTTCAGAATCGGGTTCAAGCCCTTTGGCTTCCATCACGCGAGCAGGGTAATACCGCAGGCGAATAAGCAGCCGCAACAAACGTCAGCCTCGTCCACCTCCGGCCCGTGTGAAGCTGAACCGCCCTGTTGGGTCTGGACGGCCTGGGTGGACCGGTTTAGAGTGGCTGTGGCACATGCACACCACCTATGCCCGCACGCTGGTTCTGACGCACGCCGCACAGGAAAACGGCCGCAACCTGTTTGCCGGCGACCTGTACGTCGGGCCTTTGCTCCAAACCAGCGTCCAGTGCACGCGCCCGGCGATGCTCCACTGGCTTGCCGCGATCGATTCAGCGGCCCAGCCCGCGGCGGCGCAAGCCATGGACGAGCTCACCGCTTTTCCCGCCATCCTGATGCGGCAGGTTGTGCTCAGCCCTTCACAAAAAACAGCCCGCAAGATGGCGTCCGAACGCGCGATGGAACTGAGGTAAGCCATTCGCCAAGGTTCCCGGCCGCCAGGTACGGCTTCCGTTACACCCGAAGTTGCGATTTGAGAAGCATCGGTTGGCGTTGCCAGTAGGTAAGAAACCGCCAGAGCCACTCTAGAGGGCCAAAGGAGAAATAGCGCAGCCAGAAGGAACTCGCGGCTAGGTTGACTGCGCAGATAGCCGCGACGACGATGTACCACTGGTAGTACTCCAGCCTCCCGTACAGCTTCCACGGACCCCAGGAAAAAAGGAACTGGCAAAGGATGCTGGTGAGGATGTAGTTGCTGAACGCCGTGCGGCCCACGGCCGCTGCTTGGCCCGTAATGATTCGCATGCGCCCGCTTCGGATCAGGAGAAGCAGGACGGAAGCGTTGGCTAGCGTGCCGGCCGCCACCTCCAAGGTGTAGGGAAGCGCCATCCAGCGCGCGAAGGCCGCCTCCGTAAAGCCTGCCTCATGCGCTTTCCAAAGCCCAGCAAGAACCAGAGGCAGAGCGACGGCATAACCCGCGGCAGCCAGGCGAAGATACTCTTTTGCGGGACGCTTGTTGGTCAGGTACCCGGATTTATACAGCCCCATGCCGGTGATCATGGCACCGAGCCATTCAAGAATCCAAAAGCTTGAGAACTTCAGCTTGAGAAATCCCAGCTCCTCATTGACCCTGCTCGGCCACCCGGCCAGGAAACCCAGCCGGTGATCACGAATTTGCTCCTGCGTCGCCAGCGTTTTCTCTTCCGGCTCCTTCGCCGCGGCTTGCAAGATTGCGCGCTGCGCAGGGGAGGCGGAAGCGCCGGCCGCGTTTGCCGCCTCAAGCTGCGCTTCGGCGTGCAAAGTCCCGGCCACGTCCAGCCCCCGCGTGCTGCCGAAAGTTCCGCCCACGAGCCAAACGGCAAGGCCGAGGGTGAGGAGAGCGCGGGCGGTGAGGCGGCGCAGGGGGAAAAGAAAGAGCAGCGCCAGGGTGGAATAGTCGACTAGAATGTCCCCAAACCACACGATGAAACCGTGGCAGAGGCCGAAAACGAGCAACCAAAGATTGCGGCGGTAGTAGATGGCCGCTGCGCGGCCCGGCCCCGAACGCTTTTCAAGCCGCTCGGTGAGCAGCACCACGCCCGCACCGAAGAGCATCGAGAATAGGCTGCGCATCTTGCCTTCCGCGAACATCCACTTCAGGGTGAGAATGGTGTAATCGAGCCCGGCATGCCAGCCGGTGAAGGCCGGCCTGGGCAGGCCGAGTGGGATGTCCCAGAGCCGCTCGGGCCCGGCAAAATCCTCGATGTTCAGCATGAGAATGCCGAGTAGCGCTATGCCGCGCAGCACATCCAAAGTTGCGAAACGCTGAGTCCGGCCCACAGGCGTTTCCAACGGTCCGGCCAGCTCCTCCGGGGTGCCGGGCAGCAATTCTGTTGAAGCAAAGGTTGGTATTTGTTTTTGCACGCTTCGGCGAGCCTACCTGATCGGAAAGGCATGCTTGATCAGGTGCCGTCAGACCGTGCGCATTCAGGCCGTCACAAACGACCGTTTGTGACGGCGTAGCGCGGCAGGCAAGCTGTTAATACTTAGCTGAAGTAAAGCCCTCCGGCACGTAAAAGGAGCTGTCGGAAGACGTATCTATGGCCGCACCGCTCCCATCAGCCGAGCGCAGCCGAACAAGGCAAACTGTCGAGCAAGGCGGCTTGCGCCGCCGCCGGGGAAAGCGGCCGCGCCATGAGGTAGCCCTGGAGCAGGTCGCACTCCATGGTGCACAGCGCCTGCAGCTGTTCCGGGCTTTCCACACCTTCAGCCACCGTCCGCAGGCCGAGCTGCTGCGCCAAGGCGACGATGGCCTGAACCGTCGACAGATCCTTGCCCTGCTTTGTGATTCTTGCAATGAAGGACCGGTCGATCTTGAGCGTATCCAAGGGCAAATTGTGAAGGCAGCTCAATGAGGACTGGCCCGTTCCGAAGTCGTCCATCGCGATCCCGATGCCGAGCAGGCGCAATTCCTCGAGCTGCCGGCTTGCCTCGACGGGATCGGCGATCACCCAGCTTTCCGTGATTTCGATCTCCAGCTGAGCCGCGGGCAGCCCGCTTTCGGCCAGCGCATGGGCAACCGCGTCCCGAAGCCCGCCCCTGCTCAACTGTGCCCCGGAAACGTTCACGAAGATGCGAACCGGGTAGGGCATCTCCGTTTGCCACTCCATCGCCTGCTTTGTGGCTTGGCGGAGCACCCACGATCCGATCGGGACGATGGCGCCTGTGTCCTCGGCCAAAGGGATGAACTGGTCCGGCGGGATCAAGCCGAGCTGGGGATGGCGCCACCGGAGCAGCGCTTCAAACCCGGAGATGGTCATGCCGCGGCTGTAAAGGGGCTGGTACTCAAGAAAGAGCTGCTGCTGCTCAAGCGCGTCCTTGAGCTCGGAGCTGAGCTTGGCTTTTCTGCGGACCTCGGCTCCCAAGGACTCCTGGTACATGAAAAGCCGATCACGTCCGGCTCGTTTCGCCGCATAAAGCGCCGCATCGGCGTTCTGGAGCAGCAGGGCGGCGCTGTTTCCGTCTTGCGGATACAGGCTGATGCCGATGCTGGCGGTGGCGTGCAAGTGGTCGCTTCCGAGCTCGAAGGGAACACGCACGGCTTCAAGCAGCCGTTCTCCGACCAGCCGCGCGCCCTCCGGTCCGCTGAGGTCCGGCAGCACAAGGATGAACTCATCGCCGCCTTGTCGGGCCAGGGTGTCGACCTGGCGGCACTGGGAGCGGAGCCGCTCGGTCAGCCCCCGCAGCAGCCGGTCTCCTACGCCGTGCCCCAGCGTGTCGTTCACTTCCTTGAAGCGGTCCAGGTCGATGTAGCACACGCCTACCTGCGTACTGCGGCGGCGAGCGGCGGCCAGCGCCTGCTCCAGCCGGTCTTCGAGCAGCATGCGGTTCGGCAGGCCGGTCAGATGGTCGTGCCGCGCTTGGTGCAGCATCGCCTCGTGCAGATGCACGCGCTCGAACGCAATGCGCGCGAAATGCGCCGCCTGCTTCACAACCAGCGATTGTTGCTCGGCGGATGCCTGCCCGCCCCCCTTCAGCCAAAAGGTGCCGAGCACTTCTCCGCCCTGGGACAGGAGCGGCAGTGCCAACTCTTGCTCCCAGGCCTCGACGGAACTGCCGATCGGGCAGGCCGCCGCATGGAAGGCCGCCTGCGCGCAAAGTGCGCCGTTCTTCTCGACGGGGATCTTCTGTTCCCCGAGCCGCGCGCCCGCTGCGGCTCCGGCGCTTGCAAGGCGGACAAGGTGATTGCCATCCAGCGCGTGCACCGCGATCTCGGCACCGGGAAGCATGGAAGCGACGGCATCGACCAGCAGGCCGAAAACTTCTTCAAGAGGAGCGCACGCCAGGATAGCCTCGAAGATCCTAAGCTTTTCCTGCTCCCAGTTTTGCGCCCTGACCTGCTGCGTGATATCGCGAAAAACGACCACGGCCCCGACGATCTCGCCGTCCCGGCGCAGCGGCGTGCTGGTGTAGGCGACGGGAAAGCAGGAGCCGTCCTTGCGCCAGAAAACCTCGTCTTCCCTGTGGTGGACCAGCCCGTCGCGCAGGGCGTGGTAGATGGGGCAGTCCCCGCGCGGGTAGCTGCTGCCGTCCGCGTGCGAGTGGTGCACCATGCTGTGCTGCGTCCGCCCTTCCAGGTCGGCAAGCGTCCAGCCGGTCATGTGGTAGGCGGCCGGGTTCACAAAAGTCACGAAGCCGTCGCGGTCCAGGCCGTAGATGCCGTCGCCCGCCGACTCGAGAATGAGTCGGCTGGTTTCCTGCGCCGTCACTGCGGCCTGCATCTTCGCGCGCGCCCAAGTCAAGGTCGGGTCCGCTGCCGCAGGAGAGGAGCTTGGCTCCGCTGTGTCGCGAAACGGTCGCAAGGGGCCGATTTCATTTCGCTGCGCAGACGCCGGCATGCAAACTCCTTTGCGGTTCTATCGGCTCGGCGAAGAGAAACTTGAGCCGGAGCGTAAAGATGCGCTGCCGTCAACTATGTGCAGCCGCGTGGAAGTGTATCTACTACCGTCACAAACGACCGTTTGTGAGGCTCTCTGGAGATCACAAATCTTACTGGGCCCGGCAAGTAGAAACCGAATCATAACCCGCTGTCACAATCAAACTCTCGTTCTCGGACGTTTGTGTTGCCGTTCCGTTGAATTGCGGTTGCAGTTCCTCCTCGGCCGCCAAGCGCACCATGTTTCTGAAAGCTCGCGTAGCGAGCAGGGCTTCTTTGATACCACCGGTCAATTGATCTCGGTCGACAGCGGCTTCAGTACGCCATCAGCGTCGTTGTTTGGTTACTCGAGCTACTTATCGATCTTGCCGGAACGCATTGTTAGTTCAATGAGTTCCGACGCCGTACCCGCGCACTTGCGGGTTGGCGCAATAGCGGAGAGGGCTGCCCGTGAGAAAGAGCCGCAGCTCCTCGGCGGCGATCGCTGCCGCCTTCTCCGCCGCCTGCCGGGTGCCTCCCGCGATGTGCGGCGTCAGGATGAAGTTCGGAAGCTGCCGCAGCTCGGACCCGGGCGGCAAAGGCTCGGACGGGAACACATCCGCGGCTGCGGCGAACAGGCGGCCCGACCGGAGCGCCTCGGCGACCGCGCCGTAGTCCATCAGGGATCCCCGGGCGCAGTTGACGACGATGCTCCCCGGATGCATGCGTGCTATCTCGGCGCGTCCGAGCAGGCCGCGTGTTTCCGCTGTTTCGCGCGCATGCAGCGAGACGGCTTGCGACTGCTCGAGCAGCGCCGCGAGCGGGATGGGCTCCACTTGGTCACTGGGATCGACGGAGGCAAAAGGATCATGCACAAGCACCCGCGCCCCAAACCCGCGAAGGATGCGGCCCACGAGGCGGCCGACCGCGCCGTAGCCGATCAGCCCCACGGTTGCCGTTTCAAGCTCGAACGCGGCGCTCGCGTAGGTGTAGTCGCCCTTCCACTCACCACGCCGGACGGCTGCGTCCGCCGCTGGAACGCCGCGCATCGCAGCGAGCAGCATGGCGACGGTGTGCTCCGCAGTCGCCGCCGCGTTGCGCGCCGGCGTATACGCCACGGCAACCCCGCGCGCCGTCGCTGCGGGCAGGTTGACGTTCACCGGGCCGCCGCGGCAGATGACAACAAGCTTCAGTGCCTCGGCGGAGCCGAGCACCCGCTCCGTGAACGGAGCATGGTGCGCGATGCACACCGACACCCCGCCAAGCAGATCGATCATCTGCTCCTCGGATCCGGATGCCTCGCGCACTTCCGCGATATTGCGGAACGGCTCGATCGGAAAAGGGGTGCTTGCTTCCCGCACCTCGAACTGCGCAGCCAGATCGCCGAGGCTTTTGCGCATGAGAGAAGGAGCGATGAAGTGGTCTCCAACCAGAAGAAGCTTGTCTTTCGGCACGGTTCAGTCCTTTTCCTGCGGCGGAGAGTCGGGAAGCGGCACGTTGAACCCGAGCAGGCTTACTCGGGATGAAGTGATCTCAAGCTCGGTTAGAGCGACATTGCTGAAGCGCGGAAACACCGCTCGGTAGCGGCCGAGCTCCAGACCGAGGAGGCGGCAAAGCGCCAGCCGGAGAAGTGTACTGTGCCCGACAACGAGGCTGCGGGCTCCCGAGGGCTGCACATGGGCAATGGCCCCGAGCGCGGCTGCCCCGCGTTCAGCTGCCGCGCTCGGGTCGTCGCTCCCGGGCAGTGGATGGCGGACCGGATCTTGTTCAAAGGCTGCGCGTTCGGCCGGGAAGCGCACGCGCATCTCCTCTGGAGTCAGCCCTTCTCCCCGCCCAAACCACAACTCGCCGAGCCGGTTCTCGATCTGCACATGCAGGCCTGCCGCCGATGCCGCCGGTGCCGCCGTGAGCCGCGCCCTCGCGAGCGGGGAGCTCCAAACACCGTGGAGCTGTGCTCCGGCGGCCCAATGCGCGAGCTGCTCCGCCTGCCCGCGGCCTTTCGGCGTCAGCGCGATGTCGCTCGTGCCGGCATAGCGGTTCTCCTCGTGCCACACGGTTTCTCCATGCCGGACCAGGATGAGGCGGCTCACGCTTGCGCTTCCTCCAGAGCGAACGCGGCCAGCGGCGCACCGAGCCACCCGCGGGCGGCCAGCTCGCGCACCAACGCGGCATAAGCGTCCGCATAGGGCGCAAACCCGCATCCGGGCGTGATGACCCGGTCCGTGCGCGCCATGCGCTCCGTCACTGCGCTGAGCCCGGAGTCGGCCGAGGCGGCCAGCATGGCCATGCCGAATGCTGCTTCGGTAGCACACGGCATGCCCAGCTCGCGTTCCAAAACGTCGGCGCGCATTTGACTCAATGCCTCACTCCGGGCAGCGCCGCCGGAAATCGTAAACGGGCCGTCGGTTTCCGCGCCGATCTGCCGCAGTGCGCTGAAGCAGAGCCGCTCCATGAAAGCGATGCCCTGGAGCGTCGCGCAAAAGCGTTCGGTCTTGGATTGAGCTTCCCCGAGCAGAAAACCCGCAGCCTCGGGCGCGGCGAATGGGTAGCGCTCGCCACGCCCGACAAGCGGGTACGCGACCGTCGGTGTCGGGCCATGCTCGATTGCCTGCCGGTTCAGCTGCTCCAAATCTTCACCGGCGAAATCGCGCGCGACGGCACCCGCGCCGACGCTAGATGCGCCGCCCGGCAGCCAGAAGCCGTCTGCCGAGCGGTGCGAGTACACCGCCCCGAGCGGGTCGTGCAAAAGCTCGGTCGTGACGCCTTTGATCACCAGCGTTGTCCCTACAACCACGTTCCAGCTGCCCGGCCGAGTCGCGCCCGAGGCGATCTGCGCGGCGCAGCCGTCGGTCATCCCGGAGATGATTGGCGTGCCGGCGGGCAGCCTGGTTTCGCCGGAGGCCGATGCCGAGACTTCGCCGATCCGCACCCCCGGCGCAACCACCATTGGGAAAAGCTCGGGCCGCAGGCCGAGCTCCTCGTGGATGTCGCTCGGCCATCGTCCATGGATGAGGTCATACCCGGTTTTCAGGCTGTTGCTCGCATCCGCGGGTAGGAGCCGTCCGGCAAGGCGGGCGTGGATAAAGTCATTCTGATGAAGGAGCCGGCTGTCCGCTTCCACCATGGCGTTCCGCGCGAGCCACAGTAGCTTCGGCAACGCCCAGGAAGGCTGCATGCGGTAGCTGAGCGAGCGCCACAAACTGCCGCCGGCACGATTACATGCTTGCGCCTGCATACCAGCCCGGCCGTCGTCGTACATCAGCCCTGGGGTTGTCGGCCGCACCTGTCCGTCCACGAGCAGAATGGTGCCGGAGGTCGCATCGACGGCAAGGCTCTTGATCTCCGCCGGGCCGAGCGCAGCCGTCACCACGCGGCAGGCCTGCGCGACGGCGCGCCACCAGTGCTCCGGCTCCTGCTCGTGCCGTACCCCGTCACGCACGCTGGTGAGCGGCTCGGATGCCGCAGCCGCAACCATGCCGGCATCGGTCACGGCCATCACGCGTACGCTTTGCGTCCCCACATCGATCCCGAGATACACCGGCGCGTTCACCCGATTTCCGCCTTTCGCCATTCGATGCGAGCAGCATCTCGAAGCTCAAGAAAGCGCGCAAAGCGCAGGGCAGCCCTGCCGTGCGCTTCTGGATCGGGGAGGAAGCTCCGTTCCTCGGCGACGAACTTGCCGACCGCCTCCTGGATTGAGCCGGTTTCGCCCACGGCCGCGAGCGCGGCCAGGTACGCGCCGCGGGCACCATTCTCTGTTTCGCGCGTGCGCAGAACAAGGACGCCCAATGTATCGGAAATATCCTGACACCAAAAATCGCTTGCCGCGCCGCCGCCGCAGACCCGCACCCGCGGCAGGCTGCCACCCGCGGCGGCCTGTAGGCATTCGCGGATAACGAAGCACAAGCCCTCAAAAACAGAACGCGCAAGCTCCGGGCGTCTGGTCGTGAGCGAAAGGCCGTGGAAGCTGCCGCGCGCCTCCGGTGCCAGAAACGGTGAGCGCTCACCCGCGGGGGAAAGATACGGGAGGAAAAAGGGAAGCCGCGCCTTAGACATGCTTTTGGAGGCCAAACGGTCCAGTGCCGGGATGCCGTCGAGGGCGAGAACTTGGGCCGCCCATTCCAGGGCCTCGCAGCCGGTAAGCGTGGGCATGGCGCGTAGAAATAGGTTGTCGGATAGGGCCAGGGCAGTGCCCATCGGGGTCACGGGGAGGTCGGGCGAGGCGGTCAGGACCTCGGGGCAAAGCGTGGTGCCCAGGATAATGCAAGCTTCCCCGGCTCGCGCCGCGCCCGCGCCGTAGGCGGTGCAGGCGATGTCATACGGAGCCATGAAGACCGGCAGCCCCGGATGGAGACCTAGCCGCGAAGCCGCAGGCCCGGTGAGCGCGCCCAACGCGTCCCGACCGGTGACAATCGGCGGCAGAAACGGTGCGTGGCGCTCGGCCCCGAATAGGCTAAGCAATTCGTCCGAGTATGCGTGCGTCCCAAGCCGGCTGAAGGGGTTCGAGGCATCGGACAGCTCGGCGGCGAAGCGTCCGGTAAGCTGCGCGAACAGCCACCCGTTTGCGCTCAGGAGCCAACGCGCGCGCTCCAGCCGCTCCGGCGCATGCGCGGCGAGCCAGGCAAGAATGGCATTCGGCAGACCCGCATACGCGACGGAGCCGCTGATGTGAAATGCCGCATCGACTACACCGGCTTTCCGCCACGCCTCCACGATGCTTGCGGCGCGTGCGTCGTTCCACAGCACCGCAGGGCCGGCGGGGCGGCCCCCGGCATCGACAAGCCAGCAGCCGTCACCCTGCGCTGTGATCGCCAACCCTCGGACCTCATATGGGACGGCTTCGATCGCAGTCCGGGCGACGGCGACGACCCCGGACCAAACCTCATCCATATCTTGCTCCGACCATCCCGGATGGGCTCGCGCAACCGCGGTGCGTTTGCGCGCGACAGTAAGCTCCCTGCCGTCGTTGGCGAAGATCACGGCCTTAACCACGGATGTTCCGGCGTCTACGGCAAGCCAAGCCATGCTTTAGCGAGCCTCCGCGATGGGTGCCGGGAGACTGAACGCGGCCAGGGCGCTTATGAAATACAATGCGGCAAACACCCACATCAAGCCTTGGACGCCGATAGGAGCGAGCAGCAGGCCGACCAGGGCCGGACCCACCCAAACGCTTGCGCCCGCGCTCAGGTTCAGGAGCGCCAGAGCTTCCCCTTTGTGTGCGGGCGCGAGGCTCGGCATGAGGGCCGACAGCGGCACATAGCCGGCCAGGGCGGCGCCGTACAGGACTCCGGCAACCAGGCTCATGCGGAAGCTGTGATGCCGCAGCGGTACGTAGTACAAGGCAAGCGTGGTGAGCGTGCAGCCCAGGCCGCCGAAAAGCCCGACGGTCTGCTTCCATCCGAAGCGGTCGCCGATCAACCCGAAGAAAAGGTTCGAGAAGATGTTCGACACGAACACGGAGCTGAGCAGGGTCAGCCATTGTGCTTGCGAAAAGCCGATCGTGCGCTCGAAGAAGGCGGGCATGAACACGAAGAAGCCGAACTCCGGGGCGGTGTTGACGACCCGTATGAAGCAAACCACGGCGGTGGAGGGTCTGTGCCAAAGCAGGGCAAGCGAGCCGAGCAGCGCGGCCGCAGGACGCTCGTCTGCGCCGGAAGAGCGCTTCGCCCCGTGCGGCTCGCGTACGCCGGCGAGCAGGACGGCACCGCCCAGGAGCACGAGCCCGGCCGCGAGCCAAAACGTGCGGTAAGCCCCCAAGCACGGCAGCGC
>CAXTSB010000052.1:0-7217 GCA_964246845.1 uncultured Acidobacteriaceae bacterium | reverse complement strand
GCGCGGCGCGGGCCAGCACCGAGCCCAGTGTCGGCAAACCCCCGGTGAAAGCAAACCAGAACCAGCCCATCGCTGAACCGAGCCGGTGCGCCGGCGCGGCCATCGTAATCCAGACGAGAAAGCCAAAAGCAAACAGCGGGTACCCGAAGCCGCGCAAGCCGTAGAAGATGAGTGAGGGCGCGAAGCGCGCCCCGAAGCCGATGCCGATGGTGAGAAACAGGGCTTGGAAAACAAGCCAAACCGCAAGCCCCAGCGTGATCACGCGCCTTGGCCCCCAAGCGTCGGACAAAGCCCCGGACAGCCAACCCCCGAGCGCAGCCGCCAAACCATATGCCGTAAAAACCGAAGCGACCGCTCCCGGCGAAAAGCCGCGGTCGCCCAGGTAAATGGACAGGTACCCTGATTCCACGCCGTCGCCAACCATGAACAGCAGCAGTCCGACAAAGCCCCAAAACAACGCCGGCGGCAGGCCCAGTCGGCTTAGGAAGCCGGCCGGGCCGCGTATCGCCTCGATGGAATGCCCGCCCTGCTTCTGTTGCACGGTATCCACTATAGGATCAGAAACTCAGCTTGAGGGCGGCCTGCTGGAGCCGCGGCGCGATCGGGCCGATGCTTGTGATCTGTCCGAAATTGCCGCTGTTGACGTCCGAGCTTGGATTCGTGAAGTTTGGGTGATTGAAGGTGTTGAAGGTCTCCCACCGAAACTGAAAATTTCCATGCTCGCGAATTGGGAAGTTCTTGATGAAGCCGATGTCCCCGCTGTTGATGCCTGGCCCTTGCAGGAAGTTCCTGGGCGTATTGCCGAATGTTCCGGCAGGGTTCGCCGTGAAGGCCGAAGTGTCGAAGTAGCGCGCCAGAAACTGGGACCGTCCGCCCTGATGTACCCCGAAGCTTGCGCCGGGACGGAAGCCCGGTGCGAAGTCGGCGCGGTCGCCGCCTTGCTGCGAGGCTGAGTTGTTGGAGCTGTCGGTGATGGTGAACGGATATCCCGATTCGAGCGAGTAGATGCCGCTGACTTCCCAGCCGCCCAGGGCTTCCCGCAGAACGATGTTTCTGCCTGCGAGCGCCGGCGTGGTGTAGACGAAGTTTGTCACCGAGACCAGGGGCACATCGAAGTCCGACTTGCCGAAGTTGAAGCGGATATCGAATGGATTCGGGAGATTGCGGCCTCCGGAGGCCCCGGCGTTTGCTGAAAAGGTATCTTCCGTCCGCGACCAGGTGAAGCTTGTTTGTGCTTGGAGGTTCTGGCTGATGCGCTTTTGAAAACTGGCCTGGAGAGCGTGGTAGTTTGCCGTGCCGAGGCTTCCGTTCTCCAGAATGCTTGAGAAGGCAGGGTAGGTTGCGCGGGCACCATTGGGCGCACCTATACCGGTCGGGTTGTAGATGCCCGGGTTCAAATCGATCGGCAGCAGCTGATGGTAGGATTGGCTGCCCACATACGCGAGATGCAGGGCGTAATCGCGTCCGAACTGCTGCTCAACCGAGGCGTTCCAGCTCTGGGTGGTGCCGAGGCGAAAATTACGGTTGAAGACAGCGCCAACGCCGACCAACCCTGGAGGGAAGACGGCGGAGGCCGGAGGGTTCTGCCCGGCGGAAGCAAACGGCGGAAACGGATTGACGCCGTTCAGCCCCGATGTCGCCGCCGTGAACGGCGCGGCGAACGGAATCGGCGTATCCGTCACGCCGAAGCTGTAGGTGGGGCTGAAAGGCGCTGTATCCGCCGTGTGGTTGTACACGGAGTACAGCAGCGGCGAATAGAAGATGCCGAACGCTCCGCGGAAGGCGGTCTTCGGCAGCGATTGCGGCTGCCAAGCAACGCCGATGCGCGGGCCGAACTGGCGGTAGTCGCGCGGCAAGAGCGAGGAGTCGACGCCGGGGTCGCCGGGAAACACAAGCCCGGTGGGTGCGTTGGGGTAGCGGGTGCTGTGCTCGCCCGGGATGAACGCGGTGCCTCGGCCGTTGGCAACGCTCGGCGGGAGATTCGGCTCCCAGCGTACGCCGCCGGTAAGGGTCAGGTGCGGCGTGATGCGCCAAGCGTCCTGCGCGTACAAGCCGAGCAGGATGCCGGTTTCGTTCTGCGTTTCACCGCCGCCCTGGAGAAAGCTGCTCGCCTCGCCGAGCAGAAAGTCGGCAAGGCCGAACCCGGTGAACTGGCCGTTGAAACCGATCGAAGCATTTGCTGGGTAGGCCGAAATTTCATTCGCGAACTGATGGAGGCCCGTGCCCCCGAAGGTGAGTGTGTGCTTTGCAAGCACTTTCGAGTAGTCGTCCGTGATGCTCCAGGTGCGCCGGTTCTCACGGTTGGGCGAGGAGTACGGCTGGCCGAAGCCGTTGCTGACGGAAACGCCGCCCTCAGGGTAGCAGGTGCCTACAGGGTCGGATACGGCGATGAACTGCGACAGGCAGACCGGTGTGCCGGTCCGGCTGGTGACCTGCGCGGCTGAAAAGAAGTCGTTCTGGATGTATCCGCCCGTCAGCACATTGACTGAAGTCGGCGAGATGGTCCAAGTGTGCGTGACGAGCTCGTTATAAAAGTGCCCCGTATAGCCGAGCACATTGCTTAGGACGTTTCCATTCAGAGTGCCTTGCGGCTGGTTCACGAACTCGAGGAAGTTGCGGACGGTCAGCCGCTGATTCGGACGCAGATCGTAATCGATGCGGCCGGTGAACTCGCGGAAGTTGTACCGTTCCGGCGGCCCGGCGTAGGTGACTTCTCCGGTTGCCGGCGCTAAGCCGAGCGGCAGGTTTTGCGAGAACGCAAGGGCCGCCGGACTCAGCAGCGCGGGGTCGACCTGGTTGGCGCGGCCGTTGACGGTGCGGAAAGGTGCGCGTAGGGTTTGCGGCACCGCGCTGAAATCGCCGGTAAGGAACGCCGCCGTCGGGGTGAACGTGGTGTTGGTGCCGGTCGAGGTGCTCGCGTTTGTTTGCTGGAAGTTGAAAAAGAAGAACAGCTTGTCCTTCTGAATGGGGCCGCCCAGGTAGCCGCCGAACTGATTGCGCCTCAACGGATCGATGGCATGGCTGAAGTAGTTGCCGGCGTTCAAGGCGCTGTTGCGTAGAAATTCAAACGCTCCTCCATGGAATTGGTCGGCCCCGGATTTAGTTTGAATCGTGACAACCGCCCCCGGAGCGAAGCCATACTGCGCGTCGAAGTTGTTTGTGATGACGCGGAACTCCTGCGTTGCGTCGGCGTTTGGAAACGGCGCGGCAAGGAGAAGATAGGTGTCGATGTTCTGCACGCCATCGAGAAGGTAGTACGTGCTGCCCTGGCGGCCGCCGTTTGCCGAAGCGCCGGTTTCGTCGGGAAAAGCATTGGTTGTTTGCAGAGAGCCTGCACCGCTGGGCGTGTTCAGCACGTTGGTGATGCCCGGCGAAAGCAGCACCAAGCTCGCGGGATCGCGTCCGTTGAGCGGCAACTCCTTGATGGCGCGCTCATCGACCAGATTGCTGAGCTGGGCCGTGGTTTGATCGATGAGGGTGCCGGATGCGCTCACGGTCACGGTTTCACCGGCAGCGCCTACCTGGAGCGTTGCGTTCAGCGTGGCCGCTTGCCCGACCGAAAGCACGAGTCCGTTCTGCACGCTTGTGGTGAAGCCTTCTTTTGCCGTGGTGACGGTGTACGTGCCGGGCTGGAGAGTCGGGAGCGTGTAGGAGCCATCCGCGGTCGTGACGGCCGTCGATTCCTGGCCCGTGCCGGTATTTTTCGCGGTGATCTTGGCTGTCGGAACGGACGCGCCGCTGGGATCTGTGACGGTTCCGGTCAGGGTCGCGTCGGCCACCTGCGCGTGCGCGGGCGGCATGCCGGCGATAAGCAAAGCTGCCGTTGCCAGTAAAGTGCCGGCTCTCGGCAGAAGAAAGTAGGGACGGAAGATGCCGCTCATCGGGTGCGCTCCGGGGAGGGTCGACAGCTCGACGCTGCTCGCGCCGATGCTTCAAACGTAAAAAGGCCGCCCCAGGCTGCGCATGCTGCTCGCAGTTCTGGGGCGGCCTCTGGTCTCTGCCACTCCGGGAAGAAGACTGACCGAAACCGCGCGGAGTTGTCAAGCTCTTTTCCCGTCCGCCGCACAAAGCTCGGTTCACAGTTTGCCTGGTGGCGCGCTCTGTTACAGTCCTCACACACGTATGAGCAGGACCGTTGAGTCGAAAAGCACGCGCATGGGCCACTTCCACTCCGACGAGCACACGCCGCAGCCGGCGGACCGGATGGAAGAAGCGACCGCGGCAGCTCTCGCGGAGTGTCCGATCATTGCCGCCGTCAACCTTCCTGAAACCTTTGCTGAAGCGTTACGCAGCCCTTGTCGGGCGATTTATCTGCTTACCGGCAATCCTTTGTCCTTGCCGCCGATGCTTAAGGAGGCACGCGATCACGGCAAGCTCTGCCTGGTCAACATCGACTTCCTTGACGGTTTGTCACGGGATCGGTTTGCGGTCAAATACCTGGCCGAGCATGGAGCAGCGGGGATTGTTTCCACCCATTCTGAGGTGCTGGTGGCCGCGCATGCCTGCCGCTTGATCACCGTGCAGCGCTTCTTCGGCATCGATTCAGCCGCAGTGACAGCGGCAAAGAAAAGCCTTGCCCGCTTTGTTCCCGCCTCGGTAGAGGTGCTTCCGGCCATGGCTGCGCCGAAGATCGCACGCCGTCTGCTCCCTGAGTACCCGTCACTCGGCATCATTGGCGGCGGGCTTATCGAAACAGTCAAGGAGATCGAAGACTTGCTTGCCGCGGGCATCCAGTCCGTTTCCGTCAGCAATCCGCAGCTTTGGCTTATCTGACGGGGAACGCGCGTTTGGCCTCACTCGGGAATGGGTTTAGGCGACCAAGCAGAACCCCAATGTGAGGGTTTGGAGCCCATAACGAGTTCGAGCGTCGACCCATTCACAATATCGCGATACTCAATCCTGGGCTCATCGAGCGGGCGGCCGTTCAAGACGGCGGATTGGATGTAAATATTCGCCGGGCTGTTCTGCTCCGCGACCACGCGAAATGTTCGACCGTTTGCAAGCCGTAAGGACATCCGGCTGAAGAACGGGCTGCCGATCATGTACTCGCCTGATGCAGGATTTACCGGATAAAACCCGAACGCGGCAAACACATACCAAGCCGACATCTGTCCGCAATCGTCGTCCCCGTCCAGCCCTGCCGGTCGATTTGCGTATTCAGCCGCGGCTATTCCGCGCACCTTCGCCTGCGTCTTCCAGGGCTGCCCGCTGTAGTCGTAAAGATAGGCGTAGTGGTGGCTTGGCTCATTGCTGTGTACATTGTGCCCGCCAGCGAAGTGCTCATCGAGCTTACCGTTGTACTTGTCCCTGCCGCCCATAAGCTGAAGCAGTCCGCCGGGATCGTGCATAACCGCCCAGGTGTATACCCAAGCCGAGCCTTCGGTCCAGCCTGCTTTCGGGTCCGCCCATCGCCCGTCCGACAATTTGCCCTGCATAAGCCCGGTAGCGGGATTGAATAAGTGTTTGTAGTTCTCCGACCTGTGAAGAAAGAACTTGTACTCGGCATCCTTGCCGAGCAAACGCGCCGCCTGCGCGACGCACCAATCATCATATGCGTCTTCGAGCGTACTCGACGCGGCTTCCGCCGTTTTATCGACCGGGATGTAGCCCAGTACCTTCAAGTAAGTCAATCCGGCGCGCGCCTCGTATGGCGTATGGGGTTCGCGATCTTTCCAAAGCCGCGTGGTGTCGCCTTCCGGCGGTGTCATCGCATCCTTGTAGACGGCATCCCAAGCGGTGCTGTAGCTGAAGTCCCGAAAGCCCTTCCCCATTGCCTCGGCCACCAATGAATCGGCATGCGTGCCGATCATGATGTTTGTGTAGGACGGGTTCGGCCATTTCGGCATCCACCCGCCTTCCTTGTAATCTTGTAGGAGCGCCCTGACCATGCCGTCGATCCTTTCCGGGGCGAGCAGCGTGAGGAGGCTGTTTTCCGCGCGGAAAGTATCCCAGATAGAGAAGTCCGTGTAAGAGTTGCCGCTGTGAACGGTATCGTCGAAGGCGCTGTAGTAGCGTCCGCCCTCCGCGATGTCGCGCGGGTATAAAAGAGCATGGTAGAGGCTTGTATACAGAATGCTTCGTCGGTCCGGGTCGGCACCTTCTACCTGGACGCGGGAAAGCTTGTCGTTCCAAACAGCGCGCAGGTTATTTTCTGTTGCTTCGAAGCTCCAAGAAGAAAGTTCCCGGCGAAGGCTTCTGCGCGCCTGACCTATGCTTTGGAACGAGGTGCCGATCTGGACTTCAACGACGTTTGCGCCGCCCGGGACAAACTCCGCGTAAGCTCCTCTCGCGCCGGACGACGCAGCGGCCATGCCATAGGTACCGGCGCTGCGAAACGGTTTGCCGAAACGGACGACGAAGTACCCTCGAAAGTTCGGCAGCTTCAGCGGACCGAGTTCGCGGTCCATGCGGTCAGGGTTGAAGCCGGTGATCTCACGGGCGGCAGAATCGACGTGTGCTGAGCCTGCTATGCCGGGACGCGATGCCTCTATAAGCACACGCCCCACCTGATCCCGGGGAAAGGTGAACCGCAGGTAGGCGCAGTGCGCGGTTGCGGTTATTTCCGCATGGATTTTACCGCCGCCTTCGGCCTGCATCCACACGGAATAGCCATAGGGATGGGCCGCTTCCTCGTTATGGCTGTAGGCGAGCTGCCGGGCCTCAGGGGTGGTTTTTAGCGTACCGATCTCCGGCATCACCGTCACATAGCCGTAATCCCCCATCCAAATCGCGGGCTGGTGCGTGCCCATGAAGCCGGTTATCGTCTTATCGCCATACTCATAGGAAACCCTGCTGACGGCGTTCTGGCGGGTTTGCGGCGTCCAGTTCGTCATTCCGAAAGGCTCGGTGACGAACGGCATGGTGCCGCCGTAGCCGATCGCGCCCGCTCCGGTACCGATGTACGAGTTGACCCATTCGACGGGCCCGGCCCAAGCGCGCAAGGTCGCCAGGAACAGCAGGCAGAAAGCCACCAAGGAAATGCTTCGCGGGCGTTTGGGCAAGGTCAGGTTCCTTTCAGCCCCGTCCGCAGCACGGCCACGCCATGCGGGGGCAGCACGACCCGGCTTCCGGCCGGTTTGCCCCCGTTGAGCAGGTCTTCGGCTGCGGCGGGCAGCGGCACGGTTGCCGTCGCGGCGTTGTGGTTGATCAGGATCAGCACATCCCGCTTGCCCTGTCGAGGCACACTTCCACCCCCGGCGGAGCGGCCGCCCCTGCCG
>CAXTSB010000051.1:0-21065 GCA_964246845.1 uncultured Acidobacteriaceae bacterium | reverse complement strand
GTAAAGGGCATCGGCGCGTACCGGACTTTAACGAGCTTGGCGGCATCATTCGCGATTTGCGGCGTCGTCGCCGCCACGGCCGCGATCGGCTGGCCCGCGTAGCGCACGATCGGGTAGCGTGAAGGCGCTTCCTGCTTGGGATCGCGCAGCTCGGCGACGCCGTAGGTGTGCTCGATCACATGGACGGCGCGCACCCCGGGCAGCTTTTCCGCTTCCGTTGTATCGATCGACAAAATGCGCCCGTGCGCCACCGAGGCATCGACCATGCGCGCGTACAGCATGCCCGGCAGCAGCACGTCGGCGGTGTAGCGCGCCGAGCCGTTGGCCTTTTGCGGTCCGTCGTAGCGCACCGTGGGCTTGCCGATGAAGCGCAGCTCCGCGTTCGGGGCCAGCGGCGGGGGCTCATCGGCGGGCACCTCGCGCTCTTTCGCGCCGAGGCCCGCCTGCGGGATCCCGAACGGAAAAGACTCGGTGCGCTTGGTGCCGGGCTGCTGCGCCGCAGTCGGCTTGTCGGCTACGTCCTGGTGTATCTTTTTGGGGTCGGGCTTGCCTACCTGCTGCGTTTTGTCCTCTTCTTGAGCGATCATGGCTCAGGCCTCCTGTCCGGCGAGCGTCACCAAACCCGCCCGCTGCTGTTGAGCCGCGTCCAGCGTGGCCGCGAAGACCTTGGGGTAGGTTCCGCAGCGGCACAGGTTGCCGCTGGTGGCATGCTTCACATCGGCAAGCGTCGGGTTAGGATTGCGCTCCAGCAGCGCGGCGCAGCTCATCACCATGCCGGGCGTGCAGAACCCGCACTGCATCGCATCATGCGCAACAAACGCGGCCTGCACCGGATGCGGCTTGCCGTCCGCCCTAAGCCCTTCGATCGTCGTAATTTCCCGCCCGACCGCATCTACCGCCAGAGTCATACAGGCCAGCGCGGGCGTCTTGTCGAGCCACACCGTGCAGGCCGAGCAGGAACCGCGGTCGCAGACTACCTTGGTTCCGGTTAGGCCCAGGTTGTCGCGCAAGGTTTCGGCCAGGGTGTACCGCGGCTCGACCGCGACTTTGTGCTCGCGCCCATTGATCCGCAGCTGAATAGGCACGGCATCAGGCCCGACCGCCGCGTCCGGCTTCAAGCCTTCGCGGGTTTCACGCACAAGGGCTTGCGCCTGCTCTACGGCGCTTGCCGCCGCGGCAACGCCTGCGCCTTTCAAAAAGCCGCGTCGGGTAAAGCTTGTCTTGGGAGTATCTGCCATTGAGCTGAGCCTTTCCGGAACTCTGGGCTGAGCAAGATGCCTTTGTCCACTCTACGCCCGCAAGATGAATACGGCCAGTTATCGCGCGGCCTACAAAAGTTGGTGCTGTAAAGCACAGAGAAAGAGCAAGGGGCAGTTCGTCTCGTGAACCGTCGGAGCCGTTTGCTGGGTATGGCGGCTGCACCAGTTATCTCGGATGCCCAGCGCTTAAAAGTCGCTTAAGGACCCAAGCTCGAACGTTGATCTTGCGGGTGCCGGATCCTCCTCTGTATTGACACCCGCTTGCCCATTCACCAGCGGTAAGCATCTCCCATGCGGCAGGAGTGCGCGCGCACCGGCGCTAAAGCGTATGGGCTGTGGAGCGGCACCGACGCACACAGAAGCAGTCAGGCAGGACGGCTGAAGTTCAGGAAGCTTTCCGGCCCAAACTGCGCGTTGGGAAAAATCCGAGATGCATCACCAGCACCCAAGGTGCTCCGCGCGGCCTCGGCCAGGACATGCCGGAAATCCGTGGTGACGGCCAGGTCGCGTCCCTCGTGCAGCTGCTCTGGCGCGAGCCCCGGCCATTGCCCGTAGACCTGGCCGCCCCGCACGCCGCCCAGGGCAAACATCACGTTCGCGTGACCATGGTCGGTGCCGCCGGTGCCGTTTTCGCGCGCGGTGCGGCCGAACTCCGACATGGTGACGACCAGGACGCTTTCAGCTTCGTCGCCAAGGTCTCGATGGAACGCAGCGAGCGTGTCCGCGAAATCGCGCAATCGTCCGGCAAGCTGACCTTCCGCCGCGCCCTGGCGTTGGTGCGTGTCCCACCCGCCCACGTCGGTAAAGGCGGCTTGGACGCCGAGATTGCTCTTGCGCAGCTGCGCAATCTGCCGCATGTGGGTTCCGAACGGCGACCCGGGGTAAGCCACGCCGCGCGCTGGCTGGCAGCGCGCGGGGTCGGCAGTGCGCAGCATTCTGACAGCCTCAAACGTTTCCTGCCCCGTGCCGTGCAGCAAGGTGTCCGACGAAGCGTCGTACATCGCCTGAAACGCATCCGCGTTCCCGGCAACGTGAAAATCGCTTAGATTGCCCAGCGCAACTGCCGGGGCGGGACCGGCAAGGGTCCGCGGCACTTGCGGTCCGAGCGCGACCGCGCGGAACGGCGAGGCGTCCGGTGCGGGCTTGCTTCGGAGCGCACGGTTCAGCCAACCGTCCGGCGTGGCCTTCGTGCCCGGCGTTCCGCTTTCCATGTAGTCTTGCGCGTCGAAGTGCGAGCGGGTGGAGTCGGGCGAGCCCGCGGCATGGATGGGCGCAAGGCGGCCCGCGTCCCATAACGGCTTGAGTGAAACAAGCGCGGGATGCAGGCCGAAGGTATCGTTCAGCGGCAGCACCGAGGTTTGCGCAACGGCGATTGTGGGCCGCATGGCATGGTAGGCCGGATCGCGGAAAGGCACGACGATATTGAGGCCGTCGGCGGCACCGCGTTGGAAAACAATCACCAGCTTTCCGCGGCTCACCGTATCTTGGCCAAGAACGCTGCGGGTGAGAAAGGCCGGTACCGCAGCTGTGCCGAACAGCGCCAACGCGCCGTTGCGCAGAAAAGCCCTGCGCCCAAGCCCGCGCCGTCGCGCGCCATACCGATTGTCAGCGGTGTTTGCCATGAGTCAATCTCCTTTTGCGGCACCTATCGGCGCTGAAATTCAGGCGAGCCGAGCAACAGACCGGCCACGCGGGCCGTTGCGGGGTTTGTGGAGATGGACGCGGGGGCGCGCTGCGTTCCGAGCAGCAAAGCTGCTTTCCGCACGCCATTGCCTCCGGCGGGACTGGGCGGCGTGGGCGTTTGCGCCCCTGCGAGCACTGCGGCCCGGGTACGATCGCTTGCCGGGCTGCCCAGGAGCAGCCCTTCTAAACTGCGCTCCTCCGCTTGCGCGTCCGAAGCGGGCCAGATAGGTACGGCACCGGTGAAGCGTCCGGCGCTGAATACAACTGCAAGGTTGAAGCGGTCCAGCAGGTCTCCTGAACTTGCCCAAGGCGCGGCCGCCCATGCGTAACCGTTCGGCTGCTGGGCGCCGTAGAACCCCATGCCGAGCCGCGTGAGCGCCTGCGCGGCTGCGGGAGCATTCGTCACATCCGCGTCGCTCGCGCGCAGGGCGGACAGCCAGAACTCTTCAGGTGTTTTCAGTTTGGCAGGTGCGGTTATAAATTCCTTGGACGCAAGCATGGTCCGGAGCACCGCTGCGATATCGCCGCCAGTTTTCGCCCAGGTCGCGGCCATACGGACAACCAGTGCGGGCGGCGGGTCGTCGCTGACAAACCGCACGGCCAGCTTCTGCGAAATGTAATAGGCGGTTGCAGGGCTGTTCGCCAGTTCGCGCAGCAGCGCGAGTCCTTCGGCTTGACCGCTTTCCGAAATAGTTTGGCCCAGCACTTGCTTCGGCCCGGGCTCATGGCGGCGCGGCTCGAAACGGAAAGCTGCGCCATGATTCGGCTTCACGGTTGTCCAGCCTGTCAGCGCCTCCGCAACCTCGGTCACATCCCGCTGCGTGTAGCCGCCCGTGCACTCGCGCGGCAGTGCCGAGGCCGGATGCGCGGCCGACGCCTCGCAGCGCGCGCCCAAGGTGTGCAGTTCCAGCAGTTCGCGGGCATAGTTTTCATTCAAGCCCGCTTTGCTTCCTTTTTGTTTGCGGCCTGCCGCGGGCGAGTCCAGGCCTACGCTTTGGGCGTTGTCCAGGTATTCGAGCATGGCCGGACTTTCGGCGACAGCGGTCAACAGATCGACAAATTTTCCGAGCGCATGCGGGCGGACCGCGTCGCGCTCATAGCTTGTGAGCAAATACGGCATTTCGGCATTCTTCCGCAGGTACACGTTGAAATGGTTCAGCCAGAAATCAGTCATCACCGCTTCAATTTCGCGCTGGCTGTACACGTCACGCAGCAGGCGCGAGCCGAGCAGCTCGTCTTCCACCACCTTTTGCGGCCCGCTTAAGGCAGCCAGCGTTTCACGCTGTGCGACGCTCATGCCGTCCGCCGAACGCGCGAAATCCGCGCTCTTTAAACTTGCGCGGAAGGCGGCGAACTGTTCAGGCGGCATGGCCAGGATATGCTGAAATCGCGCTTCGGCGGGCATGGCTAGAAGCGCGTCCGCGTCAGCATGGGCAAACTCGACAGGCTTCGCGAAGACATCCTGTGCCGCATCGTCATTCTTCGCTGATTTGCGAGCTTTCGCGTCCGCCTGCGCTTGAAGAGCGTCCGCATAGACTGCATGCTCAACGGGGTCGCCGGGCAGAGCCGCACCTTTATTTTCAATTGCGCGCAAACGCTGCCGGCTTGGGAAGCGCTCCATCAGGTCCGCCTGCGAAAGCGTCACAGCCGGCAACGCAGTCAGGCGGGCTGTCAGCGCGTCGTCCGCTATGTTTTCCGGATGAAGCTGTGCGTCCAACCAGTGCTTCAGGCCCACGCGCTCGACCATCGCGACCTCGCCCGGGCGCGGACCGAAGGTCATCCGGTTCAGAACGCGCAGCACGCACGCACTTTCGGCTTGCTTGCGTTGGGGCACGGCAGGTGCGGCGCACATGCCGGTCAACAAAGCGGCAAGGCACAGCTTGGAGCGAACGTGGCGCATGTCATTCCTTCCGGCTGCGCCGGCGGCTGCAGGTACAGGTTCAGACCCGCGCGGGCGCATGGAGTTGTGGCCTTTTATAAAACAGCTGTGTCGTCGGCGTTCTCGGTTCGCGTCGTGCAGGTATCGTGCTGGTACCAGCTGCTTCCTCCAGTGGTGGGCGCAAATGCCTCTCGGCTGATTCTTGTAGCCGTAGGTCACTTCCGCGCGGTAATCCTCATAGTCGACCGCGACCAGGTAGAGCGCGCGGTCGGCGCTCGACAAGTGCGCGAGCGCGGCGCTCTTGGCGACCAGCCCCGTGGCTGGGTCGAAGTACGGGTCCTCGGTTTTCCAGGGCGCGCCGTCCGCGTCCGCCGCCGGGTCGTCGAGCGTGACGCGCTGCTCCGGCTTGCCCGCGAGCGCGGCCGTCCCTTGATCGCTCAAAGCACTCACGCCCTCGGGTAATCGGCCGAAAGCAGCCGGGGAAGGGCGAACAACCCAAGCGCGGCCAGGTCGGACGAAATGGAGGAGAGCGCGCCCTTGGCGGAGATGAAAAGGCCGGCTCCGCCGTTGAAGATGGTCGACTCCTTGCCGTCCGGCTTTTCCACGTCCAGCCGGTACCGGTCGCTGCCGAGCGCGGCGACGTGGGCCGTGTAGCTCGCCGGGTCGCCCGTGAACGTAATGGTTCCGTCGGCCGTGAACCCCTTCCAGCCCGTCACGCCGCTTGCTTTCACGAAAGCAAGCACTTTCTGGAGCGCCGAAGCGTCAGTCGCGGGCTTGGTCAAGTGCTTCGGGGTGGGCAGGTCGCGGTCCCCGGTCCCGTACACCCGCGTGAATCGGTCGAGGTTTGCGCCGCGGCGCTTCCCTGCGCGGAAGCGTGGACAGCTCCCGCGGCAAGGGAGCCATGAAGCAGCAAGGCACGGCGAAGCACTCAAGATAACGGCATACGTCCTCTCGAAGCGTTCTGGAGACGCACTGGTGCGTGGGCGCGGCGGACGGTGTTCGCGGCGCGGCGGAGCACGGGTTCAGTTGTCGGGAGTGGGGAAAAATGATGGTAAACGGCTGGCGGCCTTCGTAGACCTCGCTCGGGCGGTACTGCCGGCGTTCCCGGCAGGCCGGGCAGAGTATCGCGACCCGATTGCCCGCACCCGCCTCCTGTCCCGCAACGGCCGCAGTCTCGGGCTGCGCTTTCCCGCGCTCTTGCGGGAGCCGGCCGCGGCCATGCCCGAGGGCTCCATTGTGGACGGCGAGCCGGCCGCGCTCGACCCCGCCGGCCGGCCCAGCTTCGGCTTGACCCAGAACTCCGCTTCGAGCGGCGCGCGGCTCGTGTTCTTCGACCCGCTCCGGCTTGCCTGGGCCGCCCTCACCGACAGGCCTCTCAGCGGGCGCCGAGCTTTCAGATCCCGGCCGCGCAAATGCTGGAGCCGGTCCGCGAGCAGGGCTCGGAAGGCGTCATCGCAAAGCAACCACGCCGGCGGGCTTGATCGCAAATGAGCTGCCGGAATCTGAGCCGCCGGGAACGCTTCCGGGATCGGGGCGACCGAGGACGACATCTCGCTCCTGTGGCTCAAGCCGGGCGCGAGCACGGCGGACGCGGTGGCGACGATCGAGAAGAACGCGGCGGAGGCGGGTTTGAAAGCTAAGAGCCCGTACCCATGGGCAAGCACAGCGAAACCTGCGTACCCTCCCCGGGGCGGCTGGCGATCTCGGCCGAACCGCCGTGGAGCAGCATGATCCCTTGCACGATCGACAACCCGAGCCCGCTGCCGCCGGAAGCCCGCGAGCGGGACGGGTCGACGCGGAAAAACCGGTCGAACACGCGCGGCAGCGCTTCGGCCGGGATGCCGATGCCCGTATCGCTCACCTCGACGCACACGCATCCGCGTCCGGCGGCGGCACTGAGGGCCACCGTGCCGCCGGACGGGGTGTTCGCGACGGCATTGGCAACCAGGTTTCCCACCGCGCGCTGCATCAGCGTTCGGTCCGCCTGGGCGACAACCGGGCCGCTGCCCGGGCGCGTCAGCAGACAAACGCCGTTGTCGGCCGCGGATGCTTCGTAATACGCCTTGACGCCGTCGAGCAGCTCATGGAAGTCAATGGCTTCGCGCCGGACATGCGCCAGGGGACTTTCGGCGCGCGCGAGGAAAAGCAGGTTGCCGATGAGCTCGGACAAGCGCACCGCTTCTTCCAGGCAGGACTCGAGCGCGCCTTGGTACTCCCCGACCGTGCGGGCGCGGCTGAGCGCCACCTCGGCCTCGCCGCGGATGTTGTTCACCGGGGTACGGAGATCGTGGGCCATGTCCGCCGAAAAACGGGAAAGCCGGTCAAACGAGCTTTCAAGCCGGTCGAGCATGGCGTTGAAGGTGGCGGCGAGCGAGGCCAGCTCGTACGGGTAGCCCGCCGTGCGGATGCGCTCGTTCAGGTGCGTGGAGCTGATGCGCTGCGCGGTTGCGGTGATCTCTTCGAGCGGCCGGGTGCCTTTCCGGGCAATCAAGTAGCCGATGGAGGGGAAAACGGCCGTGGAGCCGACAAGGATCGACCAAAACACCAACCGGAAGTGCCGAAGGAACTCTTCTGTTTGCGATACATCGATGGCGATGAGGATGCCGTAGGTGCGCCCGGGCTGGAGGCCGACCGGAGCCGCCGCAAAGGCGACGCGGAAGCTCGTACCGCGCCTGCCGCGCATGGGCCGGAGTGCCTCCGCGCGCGGGCCGGTGAGCGCCGCGAGCTTCGGTAAGTCGACCGCCTCCGCCATGCCGGGGGTGGTCAGCAGCGGCCTGCCGCGCTCGTCCAGCAAGCGGATGTAGTAGTGCTCGTACCGCCTTCCGGCTGTTTCGAGCTCGATTTCTTCCCGAAGGGCGTCTTCGTCCTCCGGGCGCTCGCGCAGCATGGTGCGCAGCACGTTCAGCTTGTCGCTCAGGAACAGCTCCGTGCTCCGGTCGAGCTCGGAAACGAGCACGAAGTAAAGGCTGGAGGTAGCGAGCGTGATCAGGAGCAAGCCGGCCAGGGCATACCCGGCGGCGAGCCGGAACCGCAGCGTCCGCGGGATCAAAAAATCAAGCGTCGGCTTCAAGAACATAGCCGGCGCCGCGTACGGTTTGGATCAGCTTGCGCGGGAAAGGGTCGTCCACCTTGCCGCGGAGCCGCCGGACATTGACATCGACGACGTTGGTGTCGCTGTCGAAGTTCATGTCCCACACGGCTTCGGAGATCAAGGCCCGCGACAGCACTTCGCCCGCCCGGCGCGCCAGCAGGGACAACAGCAGGAACTCTTTCGCGGTAAGGTCGAGGCGCTTGCCGGACCGGGTGGCGCGGTGGCGCAGCAGATCCATTTCAAGGTCGGCGATGCGGAGGGTGTCCTGCGGACGGACGGGCGAGCGCCGCAGGAGCGACCGCACGCGGGCCAGGAGCTCGGAAAACGCGAAGGGCTTCACCAGGTAATCATCCGCGCCCAGCTCCAGGCCGTACACGCGCTCATGCACGGCATCGCGCGCGGTGAGCAGGAGCACCTGCGTGGTCCGCTCGGCTTCCCGCAGGCGTGTGAGCACCTGCCATCCGTCCAGCTTGGGCAGCATCACGTCCAGGATCAGCAGGTCGAACTCCGAATCGAGGGCAAACTGCAGGCCGTCCTCGCCGTTCGCGGCCGTGTCCACGACGAAGCCTGCTTCGCCGAGGCCTTTTTTCAGGAACTTGGCGGTCTTTGTTTCGTCGTCGATGACAAGAATGCGCATGGGAGCCCGACCCGTCCGGACCCATGATAGGAAGACCATTGTTGACGGAATGTGAACAGGCCTGGGCTTTTTGTATTCCACAGCGGGCTGCTGAACTTTAACAAAACCCGGGAGGAAGATGCCGTAGATTACGTGCTTGTAACGCGGCCGGCTCCCTTTTCAGGCCGGCCAGCTATTGCGCGAGGCCCAACATGCACACACTGCGATCCCGCCTTTCCCCATCTGTTTTCCTCGCTTCCTCGCTCCTGCCTTTCTGCTGGGCTGCTCCGTCCGGCGCGCAGGTCGACCGCAGCTCCTTGAACGGCACGGTGACCGATCCCGAGGGCAGGGTAGTGGCGCAGGCGCACATTGTCGCCGTTGAAAACTCGACCGCCCTGCGCCGCGAGGGTGTTTCCGACGCCGACGGCCGGTACGACATCGCCGACTTGCCCGTAGGCAGCTACACCGTCACGGTCCGCCGTCCGGGTTTTGAGCAGCTCACCTTCGCCGACGTGGAACAGGTGGTGGGCAGGACGCGCACGCTGGACGCGCCGCTCAGGATTTCGGGCGGCGAGGAAAATGTGGAAGTCACGGCCGGCTCCGAGCTCCTGGACCGCAACACGCCGACCGTGACGGGACTGATCGAGCGGAAGCAGGCCGACGAGCTGCCGTTGAACGGCCGCAACTGGTCGGCGCTGACCGCATTTATCCCCGGCGCGATCGATACGGGAGGCAGCAACCAGCGGTCGATCCGCTTTGTCGGGCGCGGCTTGGACGACAGCAATTTCACCTACGACGGCATCGACGCGACCAGCGTCGCCAACCAGACGCAGCGCCCTCAGGCGCGGCTCGCCATCCCGCTCGACGGCATCCAGGAGTTCCGGGTGGACACGCTGCTCGCGACGGCGGAAGAAGGCGCGACCGGGGGCGCGCAGCTGGCCGTCGTTTCCCCTTCGGGAACCAACCAGCTGCACGGGCGCGTCTTTGAGTACCTGCGCAACAACGTGTTTGACGCCCCCGAGCCTGCCTGGGCTTCCCACGGCGCATCGCAGCAGCCGCTCCGCTTGAATCAGTTCGGCGGCTCGCTGGGCGGCCCCGTCGTGCGCGATAAGACCTTCTTCTATCTTTCCTCGGAGGCCTACCGGCAAGTGTGGGGCTACCCGGTCAGCGGCGATGTGCCGAGCGCCGCGTTCCGGGCGTCGATCCCGGCCTCCTCGCCGGTGTACTCCATCGTCCAAGCGTTCCCGACCGCAGGGGCGAAAACGACTCTGATCCCGTACACGCCGCAGTCCGACCCGGGCGACCCCAACTACGCGAATTATGCCCTTTTGACCTGCGCGTGCACCCAGGTGGTGAACGAGAACTCGGCGATGATCCGCTTCGACCAGCATTTTACGGCGCGGGACACAGCCTTTTTTCGCTTCAACTACGACCGCGCCGTCAACACCCAGCCGGCTTCGGCGACCGCGACCGACCTCCAGCAGCGGGTGACGACGCCGGTCAACGGCGTTGTGGAGTTCCTGCATGTTTTCAGCCCGTACCTGACCAACGAGGCCAAGTTCGGCTTCAACCGCGCCACCTCGAACACCTACAACACGAGCGACCTCGGCTCGCTGTACCAGCCCGTCATCTCGACCGGCCCCGGGCCCGGCTTTGTTTCGCAAAACTCCACCTACAACAGCATCTACGTCGGGAATACGTTTTCGGAGCTTGACGACCTGACATGGATTCACGGACGGCACACGCTGAAAACAGGCGTGGAAATTCGCGAAATCCAGCTCAACCAAAACTCGGGCGAGCATGGGACCGTTACGTTCGCAACGCTCCAGGCGCTCAGGGCCAACCAGGTGCGGAGGGCATCGGTAACAGGTGCACTGCCCGTCAACGACCTGCGTAAAAGCTGGTTTATCGGCTATGCGCAGGACGAGTACAAAGCCACTCCCCGGCTTACCCTCAACCTCGGCGCGCGCTACACGGTCTTTGACCTTTTTCATGCGGCGCACGGCGTGTCGAACCCATTTGACTTCGCCACCTGCGGGCCGCAGGGTTTTTGCGGCGCGGGCGCAAGCTTCGGCTTCCAGAATTACGGCGACATCGACCCCCGCCTGGGCCTGGCCTGGACGCCGGACAAAGACGGAAAAACCATTGTGCGCACCGGCTTCGGCATTTACCACGAGGACGGCCAGCTGGACGACCAGAACCTCCCCGCGAAAAACGTCATCCCGTCGTACCTGCTGACCAATGTGACATTTCCGGTGACGCCGTTTCTTACGAGCAGCAATCTGTCCCCGAATGCCGAGCAGCGCGACCGCAAGGACACCTATGTCGAGCAGTGGAGCTTGTCCGTGCAGCGCGAGTTTCCCGGGAACCTGGTCGGAACAGTTTCCTATCTTGGAAGCCACGGCGTACACCTGCTCGAAACCAATGTGGTGAACCTCATCAATCCCGCGACGGGACAAGCGCAATACCCGGCTTTCGCCCCGGCAATCGCTTACCGCGGCTCGACCGGCGGAAGCTCCTACAACAGCCTGGTCGCCTCCGTGCGGCGGCCGTTCGCGCATGGGCTGCTCCTCACCGCGAATTACTCCTACTCGCATGAGCTGGACAACGGCTCAAACGGCAGCGGCGACGGGGATGAGATTTCGCCGCAGAACCCGCTGTTCCCCAGCGGCGACTACGCGAGCGGCACCTGGGATGCGCGCCATGTCGTCAACGGCAACGCCGTGTATGAGCTGCCCTTCGGCCCCGGCAAACAGCTGTTGAACCACGGCGCGGCGGGCGCGATCGCCGGCAACTGGCAGGTCACGACCGCGGCGCTCGCCCGCACGGGCTTCCCGGTCAACGTGCTCCTGCCCGGCAGCTTCATCTCGCCGTACGGCAACTCCGGCACGCTGCGGCCCGACCGGGTTCCCGGTGTTTCGCTCACCCCGCCGGGCGGCCGCACGATCGAACACTGGATCAACCCCGCCGCGTTTGCCGCGCCCGCCGCCGGAACCTTCGGCGATGCCGGACGCAACCTGGTCGCCGGACCCGGCACGTACCAGATCGACATGGGCGCGGCGAAAACCATCCCGTTCGGCGAACGGGCGCGGCTTGAAGCCCGCTCCGAGTTTTACAACATCTTCAACCACCCGCAGTTCGGCCCGCCGAACGCCACGTTCAACCCGGCCAATCCCGCCGGATTCGGCACGATCACCACAACCGTCAACATCAATACGGCGATTGTGTCCCCCATCACCCCCGTGGGGTCGGGTACGCCGCGCGAAATCCAATTCGCGCTCCGCTTGGAGTTCTAGGCCGGCGAGCGGGCGCGTCTTCTAAGCGCCCGCGCCGCAGACTGCCCGGCACCAACATTGCGGAGATGTCATCCGGAGGTCACGCGGCTGTCAGAAACCGGCTGCCATACTCCTTTCGTGGGAGCAGGCTGCATGTTGCTGCTTTCGCGATTGTGAGCGCCTGTCAAGCCTGAGCTGCCGGTGCGCGGGCGCGCCCAAATGCTTCCGATGTCCGGCCGGCCGTCCGGCGGGCAGAACTCATGTTGTTCACCACTATGGAGTGAGGATCGATGTTCAGCAAAGTCCCTCAAGATGCTGTGCCCAATCACCTGTTTCGGCGGCCGCTTCCGCTCGTCGGCTTGCTCGCGATGGCCGGTCTCAGCACCGCCGCGCTCGCGCAGTCCGTGCCGTTCCCGACCTACACGGTAGGCGAGAACAAGGACGGGGCCAAGGGTGCGGACTATCCGTCCACCCTGCCCACGCCGTGGGTCGCCAGCAACGGCCAGGTCATCACTCCCGCGGGCACCCAGGTGTATCTCGGCACCACGACCCGCGCGAAGGCAGTCGCGCTGAACCCGACGGGCAACCACACCGCGGCCGTCCTGCAAACGGGTGCTCCTCAAGCGGTCACGATCTTCAATACCCAAACCGGTGCCGTGCTTCAAACCTACTCGCCTGCCGCGGGCAAAGATAAAGACGGCAGCGCCGCAGGCATCGCGTACTCGTCGGACGGCAAGTATCTCCTGTTCAGCCAGGACGGCAACACCGGCCCGGGCAGCTTTGTTTCGGTCGCGAACGTTGATGCCGCGGGTATGCTTTCGGACCGCGCCCAGGTCAGCGTGCCGCTCGACATCGACGGCAACGGCTATCTCACGACCGTCCGCTGCTTCCCGTCGAGCCCCCCGGGAACCACGGGCAGCGACGCCATCCCATGCGGCCAGACCTACTCGGTCAATTCAAGCGGCGTCAAGACGTCCTACCCGCTTGGCGTGGCCGTCTCGCCGGACAACAAGACCGCCTACGCGGTGCTCGACAACAACGACACGCTGACAAAGATCGACCTGACCGCGGCCAAGCCGGTGCAAGGCTCGGAAATCCGCGTCGGCAACGTGCCGCACAGTGTGGTGGTCTCGCCGGACGGCAAAACCGCTTACGTTTCGAACGAGGCCGGGCGCATCGCCACCGAGCGCGACTTCCAAGGCTACTCGAACGGCACGCCGGTGGTGGCCGCGTTCCCGACCGGCTCGACCGCGAACGGCACGGTTTCCGTCGTCGATCTCGCGTCGTTCACGGTCAAGGACACCATCCAGACCGGCCTTCATCCGACCGGCATGGCTTTTTGGGGCGGCATGCTGCTGGTGGCCAACACCTACAGCGACACCATTTCGGTGATCAATACGGCAACCAACCAGGTAGCGGAAACGATCAACCTCGCGCTTCCCATCGGGATACCCGGGCGCAAGGCCGCGGCTTACGGCGCGGCGCCGAACGCCATCGCGGTGGACCAGAAAAATAACATCGCCTATGTCGCTCTTTATAACGCAAACGCGGTTGCTGTGGTCAACCTCGCCGACGGCGGTTCAGTGCTGGGCATGATCCCGGTCGGCTACGCCCCGAGCTCGGTGGCGCTGGACGCGGCGGACAACGTGCTGCTGGTCGCGAACGATAAGGGCATCGGCACCACGGGTTTCGCGGTCGCGCCGCCGCCGACAAAAACCGCCGAGAACTCCTACGGCAAGTCGCACGGCGTGGTCAGCTTCAACACGCACCAGGACCTCGGCACCGTCAGCATCGTGCCCTTGACCAACACCGGGGGAGCCTTGGCAGCGGCGACGCAGCAGGTCTTCACCAATAACCACTGGGATCTTGCGGACAACATCTTCGCTGCCTCGGGCGGCAAGAAGACCGCGAAGCCGCTCGCGATTCCGGAGCGGATCGGCGCGCCGTCGAAGATCAAGCATGTGTTCGTGATCATCCGCGAAAACCGTACCTACGACCAAATCTTGGGCGATGTCGCCGACGGCAACGGCGACCCCACCTTGGCTGTCTTTGGCAGTAACTCGACCTTCGGCCCTGTCACGCCGAACGCGCACGCGATCGTGCAGCGCTTCCCGCTGCTGGACAACTTCTACGACCCGAGTCGGCAGTCCGCCGACGGGCATAACTGGATCGTGCAGGCGATCGCGCCCTACTCGGACGACATCCAGTCGCCGGACTGGCTGCGCGACTACCCGTCGAACGGCGGCGACACCATCGCGTATCAAAAGGTGGGCCACTTGTGGGATGTGGCGCAGCGGCAGGGCGTCACGTTCAAGAACTTCGGCGAGTACATCGAGTACAACACCTTCCTGACCCCCACCGGCTCGACCAAGGAGCCGCAGTGGATCGACTTCTACAACGACACGCTGGCGTACGAGTCGGGCGCGGAAAAGCAGCTCTATAACGTCAACACGGTCGCTTCGCACTCGCCGCTGCCGAACCTGATCAACAACACGGTACAGAATTACCCGCAGTTCGATCTCGGCATCCCCGACCAGTTCCGCTACGACGTTTGGAACCAGGAGTTCCAGAAGGACGTGGCGAACGGCTCGGTGCCGCAGCTGGAGTTCATGTGGATCAGCTCGGACCACACCGGCGGCCCGCCCACCGCGCAAGCCATGCAGGCCGACAACGACTTGGCGCTCGGCCGTTTCGTCGATGCCATCAGCCACAGCCCGATCTGGTCGTCTTCGGCGATCTTTGTCGAGGAGGATGATGCGCAGGACGGCGTGGACCATGTGGACGGCCACCGCAGCCCCGGCTACATCATCAGCCCGTACGTGCGGCAGCGCGTGAACACGGACGGCACGGGCGCCGGGGTGACGGAGGACAGCACCTTCTACACGCAAGTCAACATGACCCGCACCATCGAGCAGATTCTCGGGCTGCCCCCGATGAACCAGTTCGACTTGACGGCCTCGCCCATGAGCGAAATCTTTGTCGACAACCCGCCCGCGGCGAACTTCCGGCCCTGGACGCATGTCGCCAATCAGATCCCGCTGACACAAGGCGTGACGCAAACCCCGGCCCAGCCCATTCCGGGCACGCAGGCGAGCACCGCTTCCAAACCGGTCGACAATGCTTCCGTCAAGGTTTTGCGGGCAGGCTGGATGAAGAAGAAAAAGCAGGTGTTCGCCGGCAAGCAGCACAAGCCTGATTCAGAAGATCCGTCAACCGTGAACCATCTCGACTGGTATGAGTCGACCGACTTCGTCAAGCCTTACCCGGGCGAGGCAAAAGTCCGTTCGGCAAGCGAGTTCAAAACAAAAACAGCGAGGGTCGACACGGACGACTAAAGCAAACCGCTGCCAAGCAAAAAGCCCTCTCCCCCGCATTCGGGGGAGAGGGCTTTTTGCTTGGCCTCCGAAGCGGGCGCGCGACCGCCGGCTGCCGCGTAGGCGCGGTTCAACAAGAATTGATGCGCCGTTCAACTTGCCGCTTCCCCCAAACTGCTAGCGTCCTTTTTGTCAGCCCCGCGTGCTGTTGACGAAAGGAAATTACCCTATGATCCGCACCCTCGCCGCCATGGCCCTGCTTGCCGGGCCCGCCCTCGCCCAAACTCCCGGCCCCGTCGCTCCCGGCGCGGGCAATGCGCGCGCGGCCGCCATCGCCGCCGCTTCGCCGCTGGTCCAGTCCGCCTATAGCTTCCTGAGCGCGCAAACCGACCTGCTGCGCGACGCCAATCTCCGGACGCAAACCCGCGATGCGCTATTCAACCCGCAAACCTGCATCCGGCACCGCGCCAACCTCAAGCCGGCCGACCGCCAGGCAATCGTCAGTGAGCTGCTCGCTCAGGGCTTGCTGAACCCGTCTGACAACGCGACCTTTCCGGGCGGGCTGCTCACCGGTGTGTTTCCGCCCGTCGTTAACGACGGCAGCGCGTGCCCCACGCTGCCGCAGCCGTTTTCCGCCGCGCCCGGCTCGGGCAGCAACTCGCATCACTCCTACCCGGGCGGCTTGCCGGTCCACGAGGCCAACAACGACACCGCCGACATCAATCTCGCTTCCGAGTACCGCAATGTGTACGGCGACCTTCCGCAGAGCGGCCTGCCGGCGGTCAATGCAGCCGGCATCGCCGCGCCGCAGCCGCTCAACGTGGTCCAGGACGCGCCGTTTCTCGACTCGGACCTGATCATCGGCGCGCCCCTGTGGCACGACTGGGCCAAGCCGATCGTGTTCCAGTGGAATGCGGACGGGACCTTGTTTCCCGAGCTTTCCATCGGCGGGTCCGGGGCGGGCAGGGACAACTATGGGCAGGCTGGAGACGCGCGCACCGGCGGCCACCATATTCTTTCGCTGGCCGAAAGCATGAAGCGCGGCTTCTCGCCCGCGTTCCTAATCACCCAGGCCTCGGCGCACTCCGCGCCCACGCTCGGCAATGAGTACAAGGTGGTGAACTGGCTGCGCGCCGCCGCGATCGTCGCCGGACAGGACCCGGTCGCGCGCGGCTACCTCGTGCGCGATGCCAAGGGCAACCTGCGGCTGCCCGCCCTGCGCGAGACCGGGCAGGTCGACTTAGTCGCGGCCGGCCAAACCAACATACTCACCGAGTACCAGCTGCATAACCTCTCCGACGCGGACTTCACCCAATCCATCCCGGCGGTAACTTCGCTGCAAGTGATTTTGGCCCAGGTCGCGCCGTCGTTCGGCTATAACCCCGCCGCTGTCGCCGCCTACAACAACGGCTTCCGGAATGTCGTGTTGGCGAACTTCAGCGCGGAACGGCTGTACGGCATTTACACTGCGGTCGGCTTGGATGGAGTGCGGGCCGAGATACAGGTGCTGCGCCTGCGGGGCGCGCTCTGAGCGGCGAGGAGGGGCAGCTGTCTGCCCCTCCTGCTCCGTCGTCAGCTGTGCAGCTTTGCCTGCCCGGCGGGCACCGTGAAGGTTTTGAGCGCCACCAGGTCCGCCGTGGGCTCGCGGATGGTGGTGACGGCCTTGAACTCGCAGGTAAGCTGCGCCGGGGTGAGGGTCAGCACCGCGTAGCCGTGCGTCGACGAGTCCCAGTACTGGATATGCGGGTTAAGGGTGCGGATGAGCGGAGCGAGCGCATTCGGCGGCACCCCGAAGCCTTTCGCCGGGATGGCCGCGCTCGGCAGGTGGACGGCCGACTCTATGTCCTCCGCGAAGTTGGCCGAGGTCAGCGAGCCGACCATCAGCTCGACCCCGACCGGCGCTGAGAAGATATTGTCGAAGTCGGGCCGGAGATAGCCCGCGATGAAGGTGTGGAGGTCGCCGGTGAGCGCGACAAGGTTCGCGACCTTGGCCTGCTTGAACGCATTGAGTAGGGCTTTGCGCTCCTCGCCGTAGCCGTCCCATTGGTCTAAATCAACATAAACAGCAGTCGCTTTCAGCTGCATCAGCATGACCTCGTTCGCCCACAGCTTCCAGGTCGCCCGCGAGCCGATGATCTGCTGTGTAAACCACTGCTTTTGCGCCGCGCCCAGCATCGTCCGGTTCGGGTCCAGGATGGCCGGGCAGCCGACCGAGAAGTATCTCTGGCCGGCCTGGCCGGAGCCGCACGGCGGGCCGTCGCGATAGAGCCGCTCGTCCGTAATCACTAGGTCGGCCAGCTTGCCCAGCGCCAGCTTGCGGTAGACCTGGATCGACTGGTCCCAGGGTTTGGACGGGTCAAAGGCGACGTCCGCCAGCCCGTACTCACTCCAGGCCTGGTTCGCAGCTTGGCGCAGCGCGGGCTGCGGGGTCGCGGCCGTGTTCGGGGCGGTATCGTCGTCCGGGTGAAAGTCGCCGTGGCAGTCGTTCGCGAACTCGTGGTCGTCCCACAGCTGGATGTAGGCGAACCGCTCGTGTACGGCCTGCTGGTTCGCGTCCGACTTATACACCTTGTATAAGTGCCGGTAATCGTCGATGTTGACCGGGATGGTGGTGCTGCCGCTGGGGAAGGGCGGCACCGTGCGCGCCGGGTTTGATTGAAAGCTGGTCGCGGTGATGGTCTCGTAGATGTAGTCGCCCAGGTGCAGCACCCAGTCCGCGTCCTCTTGGGCCAGGTGCGCGAACGCGGTATAAAAGCCGTTACCGTAGTCCTGGCACACCACATAGGCAAGCTTGATCTGTGCGAGGGAATCGTTCGACCCGGGCAGCGTTTTGAACTGCCCCGTCCGGCTCGCGATGTTGTTGTAGATGAACCGGTAAAAGTAGCCGGTGTAGGGCAGCAGCGAGGCCGCGCTCACGGGCAGCTTGACCGTGTTGTCCTTGCTCGGGTCGAGCTGGGCTATGCCGTTCGCCAGGATTGACGCGCCGGAAAACGTCGCGTCGCGCGCGATCTGCCAGGCGACAACTCCCGGATAAGCTCCTCCCTGCTGCGCGGGGTCGACGCGCGTCCACAGCACCGCGCCGTCGGGCCGGGGGTCGCCGGAGGCCACGCTTTGCGGAAACACAGCGGCCTGCGAAGCCGCGGTAGCCGCGGCGTCAATGGTGAACAGCGCAGCGACGTCAGCCTCGGACAGCCCGGCATCCTGCGCGGCCTGAAGAAACGGCACGGGGTTGGCGTAGCTGCTTGTTTGCGCGACGGCGCGCCGGGGGCCCGCAGCCCAGGCAAGGGAGCCAGCGGCGGCAAGGGTTTTCATGAAGTTGCGTCGGTCAAGAAGGTTCATGGGGGAGGGCTCTCCTGTTCCGTCGGCGCGCTGGATGCGCGGCCACGCTGATTGAAAGGCCGCCGCATGAAAGGAGAATGAACCTGCCCTCAAAAAAGCGCGGAGCCGCGCTGACGCGGTCCGGACGTGAAAAGGCGGTTGCAGCGCTTCACGGATCGCCCAGCTGCCCGTAGTTTAGGAGCATGGCCCGCTTCCGCTTCCCGCTTTTCTGTGTCCTTGCATGCGAGTGCTGCCGCTTGGGTGCGGCCCAGCTTGCCGCGCCGCCTGTGACGCCCACGGACCTGCCGAGCAGTAAGCAGCTTGAGAACAATCTCCCCGGCTCGCCTTTCCCCACCAACAGCCTGCCTATGTCGCTGGTCGTTTCGCCGGACGGGCGCTACGCCGCGACGCTCAACGCCGGCTACGGCACGGCTGAGTCGCATTACGACCAATCCGTTCTTGTCGTCGACCTGCAATCCGGCAAGCCGCTGGACTTTCCGGACTCCCGTACCGGGCTGCGCGCGCACCAGACCTTCTATCAAGGGTTGGCTTGGAGCAGCGACGGCACGCATCTATACGCGAGCCTCGCCTCCCTGAGCGCGCCTACCGGCGGAGGCGAGGGCGAAACCGGCAACGCGATCGCGGCATACGGTTTCAGCAACGGCCGGCTTACCCCGGAGCGCCTCCTCCCCGTGCCGCTCCAAAAGCTCGCGCCGGGCAAGCGGCAAACCCTCAAAAACCCGGTCCCGGAAGGGATGGCCATTCCCTACCCTTCAGGCCTGTGCACGGTGCGGAGGCCGGGCGGCGATGCCCTGTTGGTCGCCGACAATCTGTCCGACGACGTGCTGCTGTTCGACGCGGCTAGCGGCGCTGTGCTGCGTCGGTGGGACCTTTCAACCGCTGCCGTGGTGCCCGCCTCGTACCCGATCACCGTGACGGCCACGCGCGACGGGCGGCGCGGCTTCGCGGCACTGTGGAACAGCTCGGTGGTGGTGGAGCTTGACCTGGACGCGGGCACCGTCCTCAGCCGCGTAAGCCTGCTGGGGCCGCGCACGCCCACCGAGCCCGGCTCGCACCCGGCGTCGCTCGCGCTGAGCCCCGATGAGCGCACGCTCGCGGTCGCCCTGGCGAACCGCGACATGGTCGCCGCCGTTGACGTTCCAAAGAACCGCGCCGCGCCGATGCGGGTGCGCCGCTTCTTCGACACCAAGCTGCCGGGCCAAACCTACTTCGGTGCCGTGCCGGACGCGGTCGCGGTATCCCCGGACGGCAAGCAGCTGTTCGCGGCTAATGCCGGCGCGGACGCTGTCGCGGTCTTCGATCTCGCCCAGGTGAAGCGCTCCGGGAAAACAGCCGTCCGGCCGCAAGGGTTCGTGCCGACCGGCTGGTACCCTACCGCGCTCGCGACCACCGGCACCGACCTCTTGGTCGCCACGGCAAAGGGGCAAGGAACCGGCCCCAACAATATGCCGCAGCGCGACGCGCCCCCAAACCAGCCCCGGCGCGACCGCACCTACATCGCCACCCTGCTGCACGGCTCGTTCGCGCGCGTTCCGCTCGCGGAGCTCGGCACTAGGCTGCCCGCGGACACCGACGAGGTATTGCGCGACAACCGGATGAAGGCCGCCTCCGAACAGATCGCCTTCGCCGCGGGACGCAACCCGATCCGGCACATCGTCTACATCATCAAGGAGAACCGAACCTATGACCAGATTTTGGGCGACGAGAAAGCAGCCGACGGCGACCCGAGCCTGACCATGTACGGACGCGCCGTCACCCCCAACCAGCATAAGCTGGCCGAGCAGTTCGGCATCCTCGACAATTTTTACGACTCGGCCGAGGTGTCGGGAGACGGGCACGTGTGGTCGAACGCGGCCATCACCTCGGATTACACGGAAAAAACCTGGCAGCAGAGCTACCGCGGGCGCGAGCGGGCCTATGACTACGAGGGCGTGGTTTCAGGTGGCTTTCCCTTGCTTGAAGGCATCCCCGATGTAAACGAGCCGGCAAGCCGCTATCTGTGGACCAATCTCGCCGCCCACGGCAAAACGCTGTACCACTTCGGGGAATACATCGCGACCACCTTTTGCACCGAACAAGCCGCCCGAAAGGATCAGCCCTCGCCGACCCTGGGCACGCCCGAAAGCGAGCAGGCGGGCTGCACGCGGCCTGCCGTTCACCTTGGAGAGCCCATTCCCGCCGAGTACGGCGGCGGCGTAAGTTCTTACCCGTGGGCGATCCCGCTGATCGCCAAAAACACGGCAACCAAGCCGGAGCTGGTCGGGCACTTCGATCCGCGATTTCCGGACTTTGAGCTTGCCTTCCCCGACCAGCTGCGCGTGGAAGAGTTCATGAATAAATTTCGCGGCTGGACCGCGGACCGGGCAGCCGGCCGCGACACCATGCCCAACTTCATCCAGCTCCGGATTGCCAACGACCACACGGCGGGCACGCGGCCCGGCATGCCGCGCCCGGCGGCTTCCGTCGCGGACAACGACCTGGCTGTGGGCCGGGCGGTCGAGGCGGTGTCGCACTCGCCGTTCTGGGACGACACAGCTTTTTTCATTTTGGAAGACGACGCCCAGGACGGTGCCGACCATGTCGACGCGCACCGCAGCACCGCATACGTC
>CAXTSB010000050.1:0-21480 GCA_964246845.1 uncultured Acidobacteriaceae bacterium | reverse complement strand
CAAGCGTGCGTTGTTTATATGGGGGGGTGGGGGCTGGGTAAGCAGCGGTTGGGGTGGGTGGGGGGTTGGTCAGCCGAGGTGGTCGAGCATGTGGGTTTAGGGTAATGCGGGAACCCTGTCCCTATGGTTTACAGGTGAATTCAGGGTAGGGTGCGGAAGCATGCCAGCTTGTCCCGTATTCGCCGCCTTGAACTTTCGTTATTATCGGCTTCATTGCATGATGGAGGGTTGCTTTCACGGTGCTTCATCCCCGATTTCTATTTCTGCTTTCTCTCCTTGTCGCATCGGGCAACGCTCTTGCTCAACAAGCTGCTCCCGCAACGGCTGACCTGATACAACAAGCTGATTCCGCTTACCGGGCAAGGCAATATAGTGAGAGCGCAAGCTTGTACTCGCGCGCGCTTGCGCTCGTACCGGATGGTGAAGATCGTGTGGACTTAGAAATCAGTTGCGCGCGTTCTCAAACTCTCGCGAACAATCTAGCCGGCGCTTGGACGGCTCTCACTTATGCCGTGGAGGATGGCTTCCTAGACGGCAAAGCGCTAGAAGCCGATGCGGACCTTGCCTCGCTCCATACCGACCCGCGCTGGCAGCCGCTGCTTGCGCGAATAACCACAGCGGCCGCGCAGCAAGATGCACGCTGGGGCGATGCTGGGTTTGCTACTCCTTATGCACCCGACATTTCCAATGCGGACAAGCTCGCGGGACTGGCGGAGCTTTGGGCTCAAGCCAGATTCAGCTTTGCCAACTTTTGGCACGTTCCACAGCTGAACTGGGATGAAACTTACCGCGCTTACCTACCCAAAGTTCTCGCTACTTCATCAACGGCGGAGTACTACCGCGTTCTTCAACGCTTCTATGCTCAATTGAAGGACGGCCACACAAATGTCTACCCTCCCGACCAGCTCCATCTTAGCCCCATGCCGCTTCGGACCCGCCTTATTGATGGCCGCGTTCTTATACTCGGGGCGGCTCGTCCCGGCTTTGATATCCAGGGATTTCACCCGGGAGATGAAATCGTCGCCATCAATGGTGCGCCTGCAATCGCCTGGGCTCGGCAGCGGGTGCAGCCCTTTATCTCCGCCTCCACCGAGCAGGACCTTGAGAGCCGCACCTTCGGTAACGACCTATTCCGCTCTGCGGAAGGAACCTCCTTCTATGTCACGTTAAGCACACCCACAGGCGCACAATCCCGCCACACCTTTACCGTGCCGCCTTACGCTCCGCCGACGATTCCGCAGTTCGCCTTCCGTATGCTTCCTGATAACATCGCATATGTGGCTTTGAACGAATTCGGGGACGATATCGACGCAACCGAATGGGATAAGTATTGGCCCGAAATACATCACGCGTCAGCGCTCATCCTTGATCTGCGTGAGAACGGCGACGGCAGCGACTCTGTCGGAAACCATATCCTGTCCGCACTTATCGACAAACCAGTTTCCGGCGAACTTTCGCGGTCCACCCGATGGATTGCCACCTCCCGCGCTCATGGCTACGCTGAAACTCCGTTTCGCTTTCCCATCGGCAGCGTAGAGCCTGACCCTGCACGTCACTTCGTCGGCCCTGTTGCGCTGCTGACCAGCCCTCGAACCTTTTCTGCCGCCGAGGATATGACAGTTGTCTTCACACAGGCGCATCGCGGTAAGACCATTGGGGAACCCACGGGTGGCAGTACAGGCCAGCCGCTCTTCTTCAAGCTGCCCGGCGGCGGTTCAGCTCGCGTTTGCACGAAACATGACAGTTTTGCCGATGGGCACGAGTTCGTCGGTACCGGTATTTCGCCGGACATCCCGGCTCACTTGACGCGTGCTGACATTATTGCCGGCCGCGATTCTGTTCTCGAAACAGCGGTCCACACCCTTCAAGAAAAGCCGTGAAAAGCTTGGTGCCGCTTGCAAAAGAAAGATACTGGTTCGATATAAGCATCATCTGATGAGCGCAGACCGAGCGCAACGGCGGCGCACAGGTAAAATTGAGAATTGCGATGAAGCTGCCGATTTTGTTCTCCCTTCTCCTTGCCGCCGCGCTATCGGCTACGGCTCAAAACGCAGCGGTGCCTAGTCCTGCCCCGACGCGGATTCCCGCCCAGCCTGCCCTGACATCGAGTCAGACAGCGCAACCCAAGCCGTCGCAGGCTACAGCTCCGAGCGCGCCCGCTCAGCCCGGGCAATCCGCCCAGCAGCCCGGGTTCACCATCACCACCCAGGTCAACGAGGTCGATCTCACCTTTACCGTCACCGACCACCACGGGCATTTCGTCAACGATCTCCATCAGGCCGACTTCGCGCTGCTGGACGACGGGAAGGCTCCGGCGCAGGTATTCCGGTTTGAGCAGAACACGAACCTTCCTTTGCGGGTCGGCATGGTGGTCGACACCAGCACCTCCATCCGGACGCGGTTCACCTTTGAGCAGCAGGCGGCGAATGAGTTCCTCCTGGCCGTGCTGCGGCCCAAGAGCGACAAGGCCTTCGTTGAAGGTTTCGATCTAGCGCCCGATTTCAAGCAGGACTGGACCAACAACCTGGACGCGCTGACGACGGGGATCAACAAGCTGCACTCGGGCGGCGGCACGGCGCTGTTCGATGCGTTGTACCAGGGCTGCCATGACAAGATGCTGGACGCGACACTCCACCATGAGCCCGCGCGCAAGGCGGTCATCGTCATCTCGGACGGGGACGACAACCAGAGCCACGCCTTTGTCGAGGATGCCATCAAGGAGTGCCAGCGGGCCGAAACCACTGTCTACGCCATCAGCACCAACGTGAGCCCAAGCCGGGACCGGGGCGATGACACGCTCCAGAAAATCGCGGACGCCACAGGCGGCCGGGCGTACTACCCGCAGCGGATCGAGGACATGCCGAACAGCTTCTCGCAGATTCAGCAGGAGCTGCGCTCGCAGTACGCGCTCAGCTATAAGCCGCCCTATTTGGGGGGTACGGGCGGTTTCCGAACATTATTTTTTTTCTGCCTCCACCTAATTAACCTGGGGGGGTCTAGGACAGGGTACTTCGCACCCCGGCAAGCAGGCGGCTCGCCGGGGCAGTGAGGCTCACGAGCCCTGTGGGTAGTGAGGCCTACTTACCCTTGTAGTCCTGGAACAGGTCGGGGAACTGCTTTTCCAGCGCGGAAATCTTCGGCCGGTCGCAAATCTGGATGTACGGGCTGTTCGGGTTGTGCAGCGCGTAGTCCTGGTGGTAGTCCTCCGCCTTATAGAAGCCCTTGAGCGGCGACAACTGGGTTGCGATGGAGCCGGAAAATACCTTGGCCTTATCGAGTTGGCGGATGTAAGCACCGCTCAGCCGCTGCTGCTCGGGGTTTTCGTAAAAAATTACCGAGCGGTACGACTCGCCGACATCCGGGCCTTGCCGGTCCACCTGCGTGGGGTCGTGCGCGACCGCGAAAAAGACCTGGAGCAAGCGGCCGTAGGTGATTTTGGACGGGTCGTAAACAACCTTCACCGATTCGGCATGGCCCGTGTTTTCAGCCAGAACTTGATCGTAGGTCGCGGTGGAAGCCGAGCCGCCCGCGTAGCCGACGGTTGTGTCCTTGACACCCTTGACCCGTTCAAACACCGACTGCGTGCCCCAAAAGCAGCCGCCCGCGAAGACCGCGGTCTCCGTGCCGGGTGTGTGTGCGAGCTTGGCATCTGAGGCCGGGGGCGGAATGGGAGTATGGTCGGCGGCAAGGGCCGCTGCACCGCTAAGGCAAAAAGCAGACATTACAAGTTCAGCGAAACGCGACCAACGGCTCATCACGCAAAAGTCCTCACGGTTTGGGAGCGAAAAGAGCGGTGGAAGGTTACATGCGGCGTTCCTGCCCCGACCCGAACTGTAACTTGGTTGACCCGGGTACTCTTTCAGGAGAAAGCACCGATTCATTTCCGCTGACTGCGCCGGAGATTCCATCCATCTAGGATCTTTTGCACATTCTTATCTATAGGGTCAGTTGTGTCGACTTCCACATCGTACGTGCAAAAGCTATGCGTTTTAAGGTGGTACAAGCCCTCTCCGGGACTTCGGTCGCCCCGCAACCGTTCCCGACGTTCTATCTCCGCGGCAGGCGCATGAACGCCCACCCAGAACACGTCGAAAGGGGCGAGCATAGCTTTCAGTTCGTCCGCCCAAGCCTGCTGCTCCACGATGTGTTCAACGAGCAAGTCAAGGCCAGCGCCGGCAAATGAAGCGATAGAGCGATGGAAACCATCAAAGAAAGCCTCTCGGTACTGAAAGCGCACATTTGTGTCGGACGGACGGAAACCTTCATCCGCCAATTGATCGGAGGCATAGTAGTGGAACTGCGGTTCGAGCCGAGTACGGAGTGCTTTGGCCAGCGTCGACTTGCCGGAGCTTGATGTTCCATTCAGAAGTATGATCCTGCTTTGTCGTAAATGCATATAGGAAAGATAAGCAAACCACTTAGAAAGTGTCAGCTCCCGCCGAGACGCGCCAACAGCCCCGCCTCATCCAGCACCTCGACCCCAAGCTGCTGCGCCTTTTCCAGCTTCGACCCGGCCTCCTCGCCCGCGACCACGTAGCTGGTTTTCTTGCTCACGGCCGAGGACACCTTGCCGCCCGCCGCTTCAATTTTTTCCTTTGCTTCCTCGCGGGTCAGGGTGGGCAGCGTGCCGGTCAGCACAAAGGTCAGCCCTTCCAGTTGCGTGGTGCGCTTGCGCATGGCGGCCGTAAGCTGCAGCCCGGCTTTCTTCAGGTCCTCGACGAGCTGCCGGTTTGAGGCTTCCGAAAAAAACTCGCGGATGCTGGCGGCCACGCGCGGGCCGACCTCGTTCACCTCCTCCAACTGCTCCGCCGAGGCACCCGCCACAGCATCGAGTGAGCCAAAGGACTCGGCCAGCAGCTCCGCCGTCCGTTCCCCCACAAAGCGGATGCCGAGCCCGAACAGCACGCGGTGGAGCAGGGCGGAGCGCGACTTCGCGATCTCGGCCAGCAGGCTGTCGGCGGTTTTCTTGCCGATGCGCTCCAACCCGAGCAGCTGCGCTTCGGTGAGCAGGTAAATATCGGTCACCGAATGGACCAGCTTGTGCTCAAGCAGCTGCGCGACCAGCGCCTCGCCCAGTCCCTCGATGTTCATCACGCCGCGCGAGGCGAAATGGAGCAGCGAGCCCGCCACGCGCGCCGGGCATACGGCGTTGACGCAGCGGTGGTCGGCTTCGCCTTTGGTGCGCTTCACCTCGGCACCGCACACCGGGCACTGCTCCGGGAAGTGGAATTCACGCGTCCCGCGCGGCTTGTCGGCGAGCACCTGCACGACTTTCGGGATGACGTCGCCCCCGCGCTCCACCCGGACGGTATCACCGATGAGCAAGCCGAGCCGGGCGATCTCGTCGGCGTTATGAAGCGTCGCGCGCGCGACCGTGATGCCTCCGATGGAAACCGGAGCGAGCGCAGCCACGGGCGTCAGCTTGCCCGTGCGGCCCACCTGTACCTTGATATCTTCCACCTCGGTAATGCCGAAGCGCGCGGCAAACTTGTAAGCCACCGCCCAGCGCGGAGCTTTGCCGGTGTAGCCCAAGCGTCGCTGGAGCTGCGCGGAGTCGACCTTGATCACCGCTCCGTCAATTTCGTAGCCGAGTGCCGAGCGGTTCGCTTCAGCGGTGGCGATGAAGGCAAGCAGCCGGTCGAAGTCGCGGATTGCCTCGCGGTGGGGGTTGACCCGGAACCCGGCGGCAGTGAGCGCGTCGAGTGCTTCGGTCTGGCTCGAGAACAGCGGCTCACCTTCCGGCGTGAGCGCGAAATAGGCATAGAAGTCAAGCCGGCGCTGGGCGACAACGTTCGGCTCCAACGTGCGGATCGTTCCGGCGGCCGCATTCCGGGGATTCGCCGCGGGAGCGAGCCCCGAAGCCTCGCGCTCCTCGTTCAGCTTAAGAAAACCGGCAATGGGCATCACGACCTCGCCGCGCGCCTCGAACGCCGCGGGCAGGCCGGATTGTTTGAGCCGCTCGGGCGGAATCACCAACGGCACCGAGCGGATGGTGCGTACGTTCGTGGTTACATCCTCGCCCACCGCGCCGTCACCCCGGGTCAACCCACGCAGGAGGCGCGTCACGCCGTCCTCACCCGGCGCGAAGTGCAGCGCCATGGAAAGCCCGTCCAGCTTGTACTCGCAGGTGTAGCTCACGTCGGCTTGCGCTCCGGCGTTGACACGTACGCGCGCATCCCACTCGCGCAGTTCTTCTTCCGAGTTCACGTTGTCCAGCGAAAGCATTGGACGCGAATGCGCGACCTTGCCGAACCCTTCGGCAGCCTTACCGCCGACGCGCTGCGTGGGCGAGTCCGGCGTAATCCACTCCGGGTGCGCCGCCTCGATCCCTTGCAGCTCGCGCATGAGGGCGTCATATGCCGGGTCGTCGATTTCAGGCGCGTCCAGGACGTAGTACAGGTATTCATGGCGGCGGAGCTCGTCCCGGAGTTGTTCGAGGCGGGCTCTTGAGTCAACGTGCATGAGGAAAAGGGTAACGGGTATTGGAACGCGGGGGCGCGAAAAACCTCATGCGAAAAGGACTGGAGTTTCAGATTGGGAACAGCTGCCGCGCGTTCCCGAATTGAAACCTGCCACAAGAAGGTTGTGTGTTTACGCAGCCTGAAAGCGCCGCGGCAGTGCATTCTTAGGATGTGGAGCCGGTAACGCACTTCCTCACAGGCGCTTGTTTAGCTCGGGCGGGGTTCAACCGCAAGACCGCGTACGCGACGCTGACCATGACCCTGGCCGCGGAAGCCCCGGACATCGATGTGGTGTGGTCGCTTGGCGGTCCGGTGACGGGATTCGCGCACCACCGCGGCATGACGCACACACTGCTGGGCGCGCCGTTGATGGCCTTGGTGATTACCGGCTTGGTATGGGTGCTGGCGCGTCTGCTTCCGCCGCCCCGACTGCCCGTGCGCTGGAGTCGGGTGTGGCTGCTGGCGCTTGTCGCGGATGGAAGCCACATCTTTCTTGATTGGACAAACAACTACGGCCTACGCCCTTTTTTCCCCTTCGACCGGCATTGGTACGCGGGGTCGTTCGTCTTTATTGTCGACCCGCTATTGCTGTTGTTTCTGCTCGGCGGCTTGGTGCTCCCGGCTGTGTTCGGACTGGTGGACGGAGAGATGCGCCGCAAGCCGCCGGGCGAACTGCGCGGGCGCGGTTGGGCGCTTGCCGCGCTGACCTCGGCCGGCGTGCTGTGGGGCGTGCGGGCCGTGGAGCACGGAAAAGCCGAACGCCTGATGGCGGCTTCGTCGCCAAAACTGACGCGGGTTGCCGCGGAACCCTCGCTCGCGGACCCGTTTACCTGGCGCGGCTTGGGCGACGCGGGCACCGCATATCAAACCGCGACCGTACACTCCTGGACAGGCACGGTGGAAGGGGAAGGCAGTATAGACAAGCCGGAGCATACCCCAGCAGTTGCCGAAGCAAGGAGAAGCTATCTCGGGCGGGTGTACGGCGACTGGTCAAGCTGGCCCGCAATAGAGGATTTAGGGCCGACCGTACCGCCGGGCGCGAGCGGGCTGCCGCCGGATGGGCGCGCTGTGGTATTTCGCGACTTGCGCTTCGCGCCGGAAGCACTGGGATCGCTCGGCGAGCGGCGCGGGGATGTATTGAGCGGATGGGTAATCTTGGACGGGCGCGGTCGGGTGTCGTCGCAGTGGATGAACGGACGGGAGCAGCGGTGAGAAAGTCTGGAAGCCGCGGGCTGGAGCATTCCCGGTCACCTGGCGCAACTGCCCACGGCAGCCATCTCGGGTAGGGGGGAACGCATCTGTTTTGGGACGGAGCACACAACCATGAGTAAGTTTTTATGGATTCTCGGCGCGGCGTCCCTGGGCGTGGCCGCCTACGTGATTTTGAGCGACCGGTCGCCCTCATTCAGCACGGGCAGCGGGCTCGATGACTTCACCGATCAAGCAGATCTATGGGGTGCCAAGCAGCGGGTTACCGGAACCGGAAGTGTGCTGGGCGGCAAGTTGGAGCAGGGCTTCGGCAAGCTGACGGACGACCCGGCGCGCGAAGGCGAAGGCGTCCTGGACGAGACCATAGGCCGCGTGAAAGATGCCGCGGGGCAGGCCGCCCACGCGGTCACGGACGCAGTCAGCGACGCGCGGAGCTGATGAGGCCGGCACTCGCTTCTCTTGCGATATCTGCGTCCGGCGGCGCTTTCAGGGAGAAGGGGGTTACTGATGGCACAGCTGATTCAGTCGGAGCTTGAAGCGCAGCCGCAGGCATTTTCGGCTCCGGAAGCGCTCCTCCACTCGGAACGCGGCGCTGCACAGCGGCGTGAGGTGACATTCGCCGACCAAATCTGGGACGGGCGCGCGGCCCGAATCCTGACCACGGGGCTCGTTTTCGCCGGGCTGCTCCTCTTCCTCAAGGCTGCCCACGAAACACTGGAACTGTTTCTTTTCGCCATCCTGTTCGCCTACTTTCTCACGCCGCTGGTCAACTATTTGGAGCGGCCTTTGCGGGGCAGGGGTAAAGCCATTCTAGTGGTGTACGCCGTCCTTATCGGTTCGTTGATTGGGGTCGGCTTCATCGCGGGACCGCCGATCGGTGAGGAAAGCAAGCAGCTCACCGTAAGCCTGCCTTCGCTGCTCGACCGCCTGGCCTCGGGTGAACTGGTGGAGAACTTTGGGCAGGCGCATCATCTGCGGCCCGCGGTGATCATGCAAATCCAGGGATTTCTGCTCAGTCACCGCGGCGACATTTTGGGATACAGCAGGGTGATCGGCAGCAAGGTGGCCTCGCCTTTCCAACACATTTGGTGGCTGGTCCTGATCCCGATACTGAGCCTGTTTTTTCTGCGCCAGGGCGAACAGATCGGTCAGGCCGTGGTCAACTTGGGGCGTTCGCTGACAGAACGCGGCTTGATCCGGGGTCTTCTCGGCGATATGAACGCCATGCTGGGCAGCTACATCCGCGCTCAGATCGTGCTGGCTCTTCTTACCTTAGTGGTGTTTACGGTCACGCTCAGCATCATGCGTGTGCCCTACTCTTTTATTCTCAGCCCTATCGCGGGTTTCCTTGAGTTCATCCCTGTTGTGGGGCCGGCTGTCGCCGCGGTTTCGATCATTCTCATTTCCGTGCTGGCCGGGTACGACCACGTACTCTGGCTGGTGCTGTTTCTCGGGCTTTGGCGGCTGGCGCAGGACTATATCAGCGCCCCGCGCATCATGGGGAGATCGCTCGAAATCAACCCGCTCCTGCAGATCTTCTCGGTGCTGGCCGGGGGCGAGATCGCGGGGGTTGTCGGTGCGCTGATCGCGGTTCCGGTGGCGGCGACTCTCCGCATCTTCGCCCGACGCCTGCGCCGGGCCTCCGCAGACGCAGCCGCGGGGCAGAGAATCGGTGAAGCGCTCGGGTAATCGCAAGCAGGTGAAAAGCAGAAATTTCTGCGAGAATAAGCGAGTGCTTCGCACCCCGGAGGAAGACTTGGGCGCTTACCTGCTTCTTTTGCTGGCTGCCCTCAGCCACGTTTTGCCGCACCCATGGTGGAACTTCACCGCGGTCGGCGCGGCGCTGCTGTTGTGGGGCGCTCGCCGGCCTGTGCGCACCTTTACCGTGCCGGTGGCGGTTTTGGCTGCCGCGGACTGGTATCTGACCCGCTTTGTCTACGGGTATGAGTTCCACCTTGCCGCCTACTTAGTCACATGGGCGTGGTACGGGTTTGCGATCGTGCTCGGCCGGACATTGCTGCGCGGCGGCATCTCCGGGTCGCGCATCCTGCTGGCGCCGTTTCTGAGCGCAACCACGTTTTTCCTGGCCAGCAACTACGCTGTGTGGGCCTCTCCCGGCAGCTGGTACCCGCACTCTTTCAGCGGTCTTGCGGCTTGCTACACCGCCGGGCTGCCCTTCTACCGCAATGATCTTCTTTCCACTCTGCTGCTGACCGGAGTTGTTTTCCTCGTCCCCGCGCAGATAGACCGGTTCCGTATCGCTGGTCGCAAGCCCGACACCGAAGTCGCCTAAGCGGCTTCACGGGCACTCGCAGCGCGGCTGGTCGACGGAGGTCGACTCTCCCGTTTGCTCGCCCGCCAAGGGCTGGTAGTAGCGGGCTTGAGGGTCGGCGCAGGCCCGGCACAGCCTTTCGCCGTCCCGCGGCACCCATCGCTCGTAGGAGATACCTTCCCCGCACACAGCGCAGGCGGTACGCTCCCCCTTGTAGCCGGGGAATTCCTTGGGCGGAAGCTCCACACGCACCCACTCCTCGGTGAACAGGTCCGCGTCGGGCAGCTCGCGGTAGGCGAGCATCTGCTGCCGGTTTTTGTTTTCAATCTCCGGGTAAAGCGCGCGCGCGCGCGCCTTCGAGCTTTCCGTCGCCGCCAAGCGTAAGGCGCGTCCGGTTTGGAGGTCCACAAACGTGGCCGCCATCTTGCCCCAATCGCGCAGCTTCAAAGCCCGCTTTCCTAAACGGCAGCCAGTGACAACGCCGATTGCATCCGTCGCGCAGCGGTCGATCTCCACAAACGTGACCAAACGCTTACGGTCCCGCCCGCGTGGCTCCTCAATGCCGAGCCGGGCGCAGCCGAGCATGGCCATGCGTACGCCGAGGATTTGTCCCGCGCACAGGTGTCCGTGGGCACGCTCGGCATCGGCCAGGAGGACATCAAAAGATTCCATCTCTTAATGGTACGGGTTTATTGAGCTTTTTCCGGCGTGCTCGCGGCTTCCTCAACGTCTCCTTCCTCCACCAGCACGGCGGATGAGCCCACCAGGTTGAACGACGCGGGCTGCGCGCCTGTCGGCTGAAAGGTGATCCGCAGCGGCTCGCGCTGCCACTGGACCGGCGCGCACGGTGCTTGCAAGCGCGGCGCTGCCGCGTCCCACGGCCCGAGCTTGCTCACGACCAACGGTTTGCGCGCGGCCACCTGGGCCACCACAGCATAGAGCTGCTTGCCGGTCGAGGTGAGGCCGCAGTACGCCGCGTAATCCCGAAACCAGCTCACGTCCGAAACGGCCGGGTCGTAGTCGGGGAGTTTTATCGGCGCGGTGTGGCCGGCAACGCGATCGACCAGCAGCCACGGGCCGCGCTGCCATACCCAGTGGTCGGCTTTGTCGCCGGGCAGCGCGTCATTGATGCGCAGCGCACGGCGGACGGCAAAGGATCGGTCCGTAACGTCGTGCGACTCGCCCGTGGTCCACTCCTTGACGCGGCCGTCCACGACCAAGGGGCGCACCTTCAGCTCGGATTCGGAGGGAAGCGCACCGGCGGGGTCGCCTGCTTTCGAGTAAGGAACGCGCTTTGCCGCGCCGAGGCCGACGGCATGCACCCGCGGCGGCTTCGCGGGCTTGGGTTTGTTCGGGTCGGCGTCCTTTTCCTTAGGGGCACCGTGGGCGGCGAAGGGCAGCAGGAAGAGCAGAAAGGCATAGGCAGCGCGGCGCATGGCGGTACAGTACCGTGTACCCCTACAGGATGAAGCAGCAAAATGGCGGACCCGGCAAACTTTGCCGAGCAGTCCGGTCCCAAAACGGGAATGCCGGGGTGACGGGCGTAATCGAGAATGGAGGTGAAGCCCTGAACAAATCTCCTTGCCTGCCGCAGCGAGAAAGCCGCGCCTCTAAACGGGACAGAATGCTGCGCCGTTCCCTGCCTGTGCTAGACTTCCCGCCATGCCACTTATCCTGATCCTTGTGATTCTTCTACTGTTGTTCGGCGGCGGCGGTTTTTACCTGGGGCCGGGCGCTGGCTACTACGGCGGGGGCGGCATCAGTTTGATCCTGCTTCTTGTGATCCTGTATTTGCTTTTCGGGCGCGGGCGAAGTTCGCTCTAGCCCCATCCTTCGTGCTCAGACCGTCCGCCACCGCACCGACCGCTCCGCATCTGAGCCGGAGAAGGAGCAAGGCATGGCGGCTGAAACGCACCCGACGACGTACGTGCGCTATACGGACGGCGTGGAGACAAGGGAACCCGGCGAGCAGGAAACTTTTCAGAAGATCATTGACGCAATGGGTGCCGGCGGCGTGCAAACGCGGGCGCGGCTCGGGCACTCCGTAAGGACTTCGCACGCCAAGGCGCACGCGCTGCTCAAGGGCGAGCTGCGGGTCCATGCGGGCCTGCCCGAGCCTTTGCGGCAGGGGCTCTTCGCCGAGCCGCGCAGCTACGGCGTCATTGCCCGTCTTTCGCATGTGCCTGGTGACTTGGATGATGACCGCAAAGTTTCCGGTCCGCGCGGCATGTCTCTGAAAGTACTTGGCGTGGGAGGCGAAATGCTGCCCGGCCATGAAGGCCAAGCCACGCAAGACTGGGTGCTGGACACGGGCAAGGTATTCAATGCGATCGGCGCACGGACGTTTCTGGCGCAGATATCGCCGGTCGAGCAACTCGCTCCCAAAATCCCGCAGCCCGCGAAAGGCGCGCTCACCGCCGCCTCGCTGGCCGGCAACAAGGCGCTGCACGCGGTCGGGGCGGACTCGGCGGCGCTCGACTTCTTCGGGCACCCGTTTCTCCACCCGCTGGTCGAGGCATACTACAGCCAAGCGCCGATCCGTTACGGGGCGTATATCGCAAAGCTGAACGCCGCGCCCTCGCCGGAAACGGTGCGGGCCGCTGAACGTGAATCCTTCAAACCGCAGGATTACGACGCGCTGCGGACGGCGACGGCCGCCTTTTTTCGAGGGCATGCGGCGGAGTTCACGGTCGGCATCCAGCTCTGCACAAACCTCCGCACGATGCCGATCGAGGATGCCAACCAGGAGTGGCCGGAAGACGAAAGCCCGTACCAACCCGTCGCGACCCTCAGCTTCCCTGCGCAGGACGCGTGGAGCCCGGCGCGCGTCCGGTTCGTGGACGAGGAGCTGAGTTTTTGCCCGTCGCACTCGCTCGCCGCGCATCGCCCGCTCGGCTCCATCATGCGCGCGCGCATGGCCGCGTACGAGGCGCTCGGCCGCAGGCGGCGGGAGGAAAACGGCAGCGTCCTGCGTGAGCCGCAGAGCATGGAAGAGCTGCCGGACTGAGGCCGAAGTTCGAAAGCAGCTTCGGGGCAATTTCATCCTCAGGGGCATGCGAAAACTATTTAGAAAGCGAACAGGGGTCATCCTGAGGAGCGAAGCGAGGAAGGATCTGCTTTTTCGGCGCGCCGAGCAAACAGCAGATCCTTCACTTCGTTCAGGATGACCCCTTTCTTGTGCGGTACAAACTTCCCGGACATCCTTTGAGAATCGCTTGGTGCCGTCCCGAACTGTCCGGAATCGGACACGGTGTCCGAAAATGGACAGTTTTCGCCTTAGTGGTTTTGAATGGAATCAAGCACTTACGCCGGCGCGGTTTGGCCCTTGAAATGCCAATAGGTGTGGGCAGGAACCAGGAGCCCCGCCCATGCCCGCCGTTTTCGCCGACCTCCGCTTCGCCTTTCTCCAACTGCGCCGCTCGCCCGGCTTCGCTCTTACCGTTGTGCTCACCCTCGCGCTCGGCGTGGGCGCGAACGCGGTCGTGTTTTCCGTGCTGAACGCGCTGATCCTCAAGCCCCTACCCGTGCCCAAGGCCGAGCAGATTGTGTTTCTCAACCGGATCAACATTCACGACCCGTCCTCGTCCTCGCCCACGCAGTCTTACCCGGACTACAAAGACATCGCAGATGGGAACCATAGCTTTTCAGGAACGACCGCCTACCGGATTGACCGAGTTGGGGTCAGCCTGGGCGGAGCGCATCGGGAAACGAAGAGCAGCTACTTTGTTATGGCATCGGAAAACTATTTCGACATACTCGGGATCAAGCCGCTGCTCGGGCGGTACTTTCATGCTTCGGATGGGCGCGGGCCCGGCTCCGCGCCCTATGTGGTTTTGAGCTACCGGTTCTGGAAGGGCTTTTCTCACGGCGACCCGAGCATCGTGGGCCGGACCATCCTGCTGAACAAACACCCGCTCACCGTAATCGGCATCGCACCGGAAGGCTTTCCAGGTACGGACCTGTTCCTTGTGCCCGATTTTTGGGTGCCGCTGGTCGAGTCGAAAACGCTTGGAACGTTTGATGGCTCCCCTTATCGGAACAGTCGCGGTATGTGGGTGCTGGGCCGCCTGCGCGACGGCATCACGGAAGCGCAAGCCGGGGCTGACCTGCGTACCGTGGGAAACCGTCTGGCCGCGCAGTATAAGGAAGACGAAGGCGGCAGCTTCCGGCTTTCCCGGCCCGGCCTGGTCGGCGAGTATTTTTATGGTCCGGTGCGGGCCTTTCTGTTCGGGGTCACGCTGCTGGCCGGGTTGGTGCTTGCCGCGGCCTGCGCCAACCTGGGCAGCCTGTTCGCCGCGCGCGCGTCCGACCGCTCGCGCGAGCTGGCTTTGCGGCTCGCTCTAGGCGCAAGCCGCGCGCATGTTGCCCGGCAGCTTGTGACTGAGGCGCTCCTGCTGTCGCTCGTAGGCGGCGCGTTTGGCTACGGGTTTGCCGGAGCCGTGCTGGGGGCCCTGAGCCGGTGGCGGCCTTCGTCTGAGTTCCCTATCCAGGTCGCCGTCAACCCGGACGCGCGCGTCGCTGTATTCGCACTGCTGCTCGCCGTCGCGAGCGCGCTGTTTTTCGGGCTGCTGCCGCTGCGTCAGGTGTGGCACGGCGAAGCGTATTTGCTGATCAAGAGCGGACCCGTATCAACCGTCAAAGGCCGCCGCTGGAACCTGCGGGATGCCTTGCTCGCGGTGCAGATCGTGCTTTGTGTCGTGCTGCTGACCTCCTCGCTGGTGGCCGTGCGCGGGCTGGCACGCAGCCTTGACGCCAACTTTGGGTTCGACCCAGACGGCGCATTGCTGGCGAGTTTCGACCTTTCCACCGTCGGTGTCGCCGACGCGCAGCGACCGGTGCTGGAGCAACGCGCGCTCGATCAGGTGCGCGCGCTGCCCGGTGTCACAGCGGCCGGCTTCGTTCACGGCTATCCGCCGCTCAGTGTTGTCGGCGGGAACGACACTTATATTTACCGGGATGGAACCACGGATCTCCGGCCCGCGAACAGCGCCGGCGATACGAATTACTACCCGGTCTCTCCCGGCTGGTTCGCGGCGGCGCGGACGAAGCTGCTCGCCGGACGCGAATTTGCTCTAGGCGACACGAAAGACAAACCGCTCGTAGCCGTCGTGAATCAGACCTTCGCTAAGCGGGTACTCCGCCCGGGAAACCCGATCGGACAACACTTCATGTACTACGCGGGGCGCGTCGAGGTCGTCGGCCTCACGGCGGACGGCAAGTACGGCTCGCTGACCGAGGACCCGACCGCGGCCATCTTCATCGCCGCCGCGCAGCAGAAAGGGGGCGACAGCAACGTCGTACTTGCGGTCCGCACCCGCGATGCCGGGGCGCGCACCGTCGCGGTTATTCGCGCGACCTTGCAGGAGCTTGACCCGAACCTGCCCATCACCGTGCAGCCCTGGCGGCAGCAGCTCGGCCTCGTACAGTTTCCCGCCGTGGCCGCCACTGCGGCGCTCGGCGTCATGGGCGGACTCGCGGCCATGCTCGCCGTGACGGGCATCTTCGGGATGGCTTCGTATGCAGTATCGAAGCGCCTGCGCGAGTTGGCCCTGCGCGTCGCGCTCGGGGCCGGGCGCAAGGAGGTGCTGCAAGCCGCGCTTGGCCGTCCCGCGCGGCTGCTTCTGTGGGGCTCACTTGCCGGGCTCGCGCTGGGCGCGGGGGCGAGCCGCCTGCTCGCGCATGTGGTGTACGGGGCCAGCTCGCTCGACCCCGTCGTGCTCGGGGGCGTGGTCCTTGCCATGGCCGTGCTCGCGCTCGGGGCCAGCTGGCTGCCCGCGCGCCGGGCTGTTCAAGCCGACCCGGCTACGTTGCTCAGGGAGGAGTGAGCCGGCCTCACGCGAGCCGCTACGGACGACGGGTCGCTGCTGCTCGCTCAAGAGTCTGCAAGCCCGCCTGTTGGAAGCTCAGCCCGCGCGGACAGCCTCGGGCAGTGCGCCGAGCGGGACTGAGCGCAGGGGCATCTCGGGGCAGGCAAGCAGGGCATCCATGGCTTGGGCGGCGGCGGAGCGGGCTTCGTCGCCGACGGGCGCGAGCCAGTCGAGCATGGCGGCGCGGGTATGGTAAACGCTGGCTTGGAGCGAGCGGTCGACGTACACATCGCCCGCGAACAGGGCGCGTCCGTCTTCCTCGCTCAAGTGCATCAGGACCAGGGTGGGGGTGCGGTCATTTCGCATGGTGAGGCTACTGTAAGCCGGGGGTGCCGCGAGGGCCATCCCTCATACGGGGTAGCGGCCAATCGAAAGTAATGCCGCTCTCTTCTCGAATTTCTAGGAAGCCCGGTGCCGCCGCGTCGGCGCGTGAAAGTCGGCGGGCTTTTTCGCGATCCAGCGCAGAAAGCGGCGGATGTCCTCACGCCCCCGCAGCTCGTCTAAATCCGCGAACGCCGACGCCAGTTCCTGGTTGGATATGTGCGCATGGATCGCCCGGTGGCAGATCGGGTGAACGGGCACGGTTTCCGTGCCGCCTTCGCTTTTGGGTACGCGATGGTGCCGTTCGACGCGCGACCCGAGCGGGCGAAGGCAAAGGGCGCAGCACTCGCCGGCCTGTGCCTGCGCGGCCCGCTCTACAACAACCGCAAGCGCTTTCCGCTTTACCCGTCCGGTCATTACAAAAGTAAGATGCCTGCACGAACCTTTGGAAGCGTCCGGGCACAGTCCCCGCTATCATGCTTTCAGCACTGGTCGGGCAGACCGGCCCAGTTCTCGCGAGGTGAAGTGCGGATGATGGATCGCAACGGCAGTGCCCCCGGCAGGCTGAGTCGCCGAGCGGTGTTGAAGGGCGGAGCGCTTGCCGCTGCGGCCTGCGCCTTCGGGAGCGCGGGTTCGGCGTTCGGCGAGGCAGCTCCGATACCGCAGGTACGCCTCGGCAACGGACTATCCATGCCCATGCTCGGCTTCGGCACGTATGGTTTGCGCGACGAAGTGTGCACGGAAAGCGTGGCTGACGCGATCACGGCCGGCTACCGGCTTATCGATACCGCCAAGGTTTACAAAAACGAGGAAGCCGTCGGCGCCGGGATCAGAAAGAGCGGAATGGCGCGTAAGAAGCTCTTTGTGACCTCTAAACTTTGGGTCGACGATGCCGGCTACGAACAAGCCAAGCAGGGCTTTCAGGCGACCCTCGACAGGCTGCAGATCGAGTACCTCGACCTGTACCTCATCCACCGTCCGCGCGGAGACGTGCAGGGCTCATGGCGCGCAATGGAAGAGCTCCATTCCGCGGGAAAAATCAAGGCGATCGGGGTCAGCAACTTCGACGGGAAGCAATTGGCCGGCCTCCTCGCGGGCGCCAAAACCAAGCCCGCGATCAACCAGGTGGAAACACACCCATTCCTCCAGGAAACGGAGGAGTTGGTATCGCTGCACGACGCTGGCGTACACATGGAAGCGTGGTCGCCGCTCGCGGAAGGACGCGGCGGGCTTTTCACAAACTCCGCGCTGGAGCAGGTCGCCAAGAAGCACGGGAAAACCGTGGCCCAGACTGTGTTGCGCTGGCACTTGCAGCGGGGCATCGTCGCCATCCCGCGCTCCTCCAACCCGGAGCACCGCCGCGAAAACCTGGCCATCTTCGATTTCAAGCTGGACGCGGAAGACCTGAAGGAAATTGCGGCTCTAGACCAGAACCGGTCGGAGTTTCCTGAGTGGACGTAATGCTTTCCTGGGAGGAGCGGCCTGAACCGAACAGGCCGCCCACGCCCAACGATCGGCAGCGAGATGGAGTGAGATACCCCTTCGGAAATTATAAGGCTCGCATTACCGGCTTCAGCAGCCCGCGGCCGAGGACTGAAATGCCGAGTCGGAGATTCCTCCCAAACCCGCTCATCGCAGCCGGATTGGGAGCAGAGCTGCTCCTGCTCCTTGCCGCACCTGCTCATGCGGCGGAACGCCCCACTCCGCTGGGAACCGACCTGTATGCTTGCATCTCCACCAACCCCGCAAGCGCGAACTCGACCTTTTTGGTCGGGCGCGACGGCATCCTGGTTGTGGACCCGGGGCTGAACGAGGAGGAAGCCGGCAAGTGCCTGGCGCAAATCCGCACTGTCTCCGCGCTGCCGATACGGTACGTCGTCAACACGCATTACCACCTCGACCACCAGGGTGGCAACAGCACCTACATGCCGGGCGCGGTGATCGTGAGCACGGCGTGGACGCGCGGGCGTACAACGGCGCTCAAGAACAGCACGCCGTCCGAGCTTCCGGCGTCTGTTGTGCCCGCGCAGGTGACCTTCAACTCGTCGCTCACAATCCACCTGGAGCCCTATACGGTCGAGGTGCGCAGCGGCGCGCCCGGCCACACCCTGGGCGACGCGTACGTGTACTTCCCGCGGCAAAAAGCAATCGCGGCGGGCGACCTTTTCATGGGCCATGCTTGCCCGGCCATGGATGAGGGCAGCGTCCGCCACTGGATCGCAACTTTGAATGCATTCCTGGCCACGCCGGCGCAGACGTTTGTCCCCGGCCACTTCGAGATCGGCAGCCGCGAGGACGTCCGGTTCTTCCGCGATTACCTGGCCGATTTAGAGTGGCAGGTCGCGGCACTCTCCGCCCAGGGCTATACCCTGGAGCAAGTCAAAGCCATGGTCCGTCCGGGCCGCTTCCAGGTGCTGCGGCAGTTTCCACAGTATGAGGCGACCTTTGCCGACAATGCCGCTGTTGTTTATCGGCAGCAGCATGATGCGCCCCGCTAGAGCAGTTCTGCTTTATCTACAGGCCGAGACAGGATTTCTTGACGCGGCTTTTCCGTCAAGAAAAGCCGCACGCCTGCGATGCCGAGAGACCTACCTGCGATAACTGCTCTGGATCGGGGCAGGCTACCGGCTGATCTCCTTCTGGTGCTTGTCCAGCTCGAAGATGCTTTGCGCGTACGGCCGCAGTTCCTCGCTGATCGTGTTCATCGTCCCGATCAGGACCAGGTTCACGTCCTCGTTCTCGACCAGGTGCTGCACCACCTCGTGGAAGTCGCTGTCGCCGGCGGCCAGGAACAGCGTTGTCCACTTCTTCTTGGAGTACGACCGCATCAGGTGGAACGCCAACCCTACATCGACTGCTTTTTGCGTGGTCTGTTCGTAGTGGACGCCGGAGGTGGGATGAACCACCGGACCGCCGCCCATCTGCGCGGGCCAGTACAGCGAGCGCTTTTGCGTCCAGTAGAGCTTGACGCGCAGGCCGGGACCGCCCGGCGGGGGAAACGCCAGCGCATTATGGAACGAGTTCAGCCTGGAGGTCGAAGGGTCGGGGTCGGCGCTGAAGTAGTAGGCGTCCTCGATCCGATCTCCGTTCCCTTGGTTCAGATACGCGGCTTCCAGTAAGCCCCGCAGCTTGATATAGTCCAGCTTTGTTTGGCTGTACAAGGAGTTCCATGCTTTCATAACATACGATCCGTCCACAAACCAAGCCGCTTTCATTCCGTTCCTTTCTCCACACCCAACTCGCGCAAAATAAATGCGTAATCAAAAGCTATCTCCCGGAGGTAGTCGTACCGGCCGCTCGCGCCGCCGTGGCCGGCCGTCATGTTGGTGTGCAATAGGACCGGCTTATCTCCGGCATGCAATGTCCGCAGCTTCGCAACATACTTTGCCGGTTCCCAGTACATCACCTGCGAGTCGTACAGCGATGTTTTGACTAAGATGGCAGGATAAAGAGCCTCGCGCAGGTTGTCATAGGGCGAGTAGCTCAGCATTGTCTCGAAGGCTTCCCGCTCGTTCGGATTTCCCCACTCCTCATACTCGGGCACGGTCAGCGGCAGCGAGGCGTCCAGCATGGTATTCATCACGTCCACGAACGGCACCTGCGAGACTACGGCGCGAAGCAGCTCCGGACGCAGGTTTACGACCGCACCCATCAGCAAGCCGCCCGCCGAGCCGCCCTGGATCGCAACCCGTCCTGGCTTGCCGTAACCGGAAGCCAGAAGGTGTTCGGTCGCGGCGATGAAATCCGTGAAGGTGTTCATTTTCGCGCCCAAGCGCCCCGCGTCGTGCCACGGCTTGCCCATTTCGCCGCCGCCGCGGATGTGCGCGTAGGCGAGCACCACCCCGCGGTCGAGCAGCGCGAGCCGGTTCGAGCTGAAGCCGAGCGGCAGCGAGTACCCGTAGGAGCCGTAGCCGTACACGTGCAGGGGCGCTTCGGGCAAGGCGGTCCCGCGCCGGTACACGAGCGAAACCGGAACACGGGTCCCGTCCCCGGCGACGGCCTCGACGCGCTCGGACGCGTACAGCGCGCGATCGAACCCGCCCGGCACCTCCTGCTCCTTCTTGAGCGTCGACATCCCCGCGCGCACGTCGTAATCGAACACGGACGCGGGCGTCACCAGCGATTGGTACGCGTAGCGCAGTGTATCGGTCGCGAACTCGCGGTTGCCGCTCAGGTGTACGCTGTACGCCGGCTCCGGAAAGGCGATCTCGGCCTCCCCGGCGATGCCCGGCCCGCGGCCCGCGAAGTGCAGCACGCGCAGGTGCTCCAGGCCACCGCGCCTTTCTGACGCGACAGCGAAGCCGTTGAACAGCGACACATCTTCGAGCATTACGTCTTCGCGATGTGGGATCAGCTCCGTCCAAGCGTCCGGTTTGTCGACCGGGGCGGTCACGAGCCGAAAGTTGCGGCCCCGGTCGTTGACGCGGATATAGAGAAGGCCGTGCCGGTGGTCCGGGTAGTACTCGATCTCGTCCCGGCGGGGCGCGATCAGCTCCGGCGTCCTAAGCGGCTCCGAAGCCCGCAGCAGCCGCGCCTCGCTCGCGGTATGGCTTCCGCTTTCGACCACGATGAAGACCCCGTCCCGCGTGCGCCCCACACCCAGGTTGAAGCGCTCGTCGGACTCCTCCAGCACAAGCACGTCTTCGGAAATTGGAGCGCCGAGCACATGCCGGTACAAGCGGTACTGCCGCTTCTGCTCTTCGTCCTCGACCGTGTAGAACAGCGTGCGGTTGTCGGCCGCCCACACAACCGACCCCACCCGCTCGACCGTTTCGGGCAGCTCCGACCCCGTGCGCAAATCCTTGATGTGCAGGGTGTACTGGCGGAAGCCGGTGGTGTCGGTTGTGTACGCAAGCAGGTTTCCGTCGTCCGACACGTCCATTGCGCCCACCGCCATGAAGCTTTGCCCTTGGGCCAGCTTCTCCACATCCAGATACACCTCCTCGGGCGCGTTCTCGTTGTACGCGGGCGTCCCGCGCTTGCGGCAGTAGGCCGGGTACTGCGAGCCCTCGGTGGTGCGCGCGTAGTACCACCAGCCGTTCTCGCGCGCGGGTACGCTCACGTCGGTCTGCTTGATGTGGCTCAGCATTTCGGCGTACAGCGCCTCCTGCAAGGGCTTCGTCGGCTCCATCACGGCATCGGTGTAGGCGTTTTCCGCCCGCAGATACCCGAGCACCTCGTCCGAGTCCTTGTTGCGGAGCCAGCTGTAATCGTCGTGGAGCGTGTACCCGTGCAGGGTAGTGGCTTGGGGGTCGCGTCGTGCGGGCGGGGGTGCGGCGGTCATCCTTCCACCATACCGGGTCGGCCGCCGGGCAACGCGGCGGCCCGAAACCGCGCCTTACCTCCAGAA
>CAXTSB010000049.1:0-21664 GCA_964246845.1 uncultured Acidobacteriaceae bacterium | reverse complement strand
GACTAGCGGATGCCGCTTCCGTCATGCGTTCGAGCCGCGCCAAAATGCCGTCCCAAAGCGCAAGCCGGGCTTCCAATGCGGCGACTGCGGACTCCCGCGCCTCGGCCCACTGCTCCGGCGTCCGGCACAGGTTGCGGACCATCTTCAGCGCCATGGGGCCGTGCTCGTCCCCATCCAACTCGATATGCCGGTCCAAGTAGTAGCGGAGAAGCGCCACCTGCCCGGGCAGCTTCCGGTCGAGCTCGCGCACTAATGGCGCGAACATCTCGGGAATCAGGTCTTCGCGTCCGAAGGTAAACGCGGCGGCGATGCGGTGCGTTTCACCCGTGGCGAGGATGTCGAAGGTGGCGCGGACAAACGCTGCCGCTGCCTCCGGAACCCGCGCGGAGGAGAGCGCGGCCTCGACCGAGCGGGCTTCACTTCCCGGCGCGCCCAATTCTTCAAGAAATCGCTCGACCGGTCCAGTATCCGCCCCGGCCTGCCGCATGGCACGCAGATACAGCTCGAAGTGCGAAACCGCTTCGCCCTCGTACACATCGCTTTCTTCCCCAAGCACAATTTCATTAATCAGCCGCCGTGAGCTAGCATCCGCCGTCGGCCGCCAGGGAACCTCCACGCACGTGAGCCTGCGCTGCAGCTCCTTAAGCAGCGACATGAAATCCCACACGGCGAAGACATGCGACTGCATGAACACCCGCAGCTCCGGCAGGGTGCGGACGGCGGTGTACAGCGGGTGCCGGGCGAGGCGGGCTTGAAGCGGAGCGAGCGCATTGTGCAGGCTCTGCTCAGTCGAGGGTGCGGGCGCGACTGCGGTACTCATGCCGGATTGGATGAAGCCGGCCGGGAATGCACTCGTCCTGATTTCGACCGCATAGCAGGAAACAGCCTGTATGCGGTCCTCGTGGTCTACCTTTGTAACGCCCGTCAACAGGGCGCCTTTTCCGTTTGACATGGCTTGTATGCGGAGACTGTACTGGCCGCGCTTTCCCCGATCTTCATCCGCGCGAGGTGTCCGCATGCACTCGATCCAGGCCCTGACATTTGGGCAGTACAGCTTCGTCTACAACGCCCTGTCGTTCGCCATTGCGACCATGGGCGCGGCGACCATTTTCCTTTTCCTCAGCCGATCGCAGGTGGGCGCGCAGTACCGCTCCGCCGTCACCATCTCCGGGCTGGTCTGCCTCATCGCGGCCTACCATTACTACCGCATCTTCAATTCGTGGGAGGCTGCGTATATCGTCGAAAACGGCGCGGTGCGCATCTCCGGCCAGCCCTTCAATGACGCGTACCGCTACGTCGACTGGATCCTCACCGTCCCGCTGCTCGTGACCGAGCTGATCCTGGTCATGCGCCTGCCGGGCGGGGAAACCGGCACAAAAGCTTCACGGCTCGCGGTGCTCGCCGTCATCATGGTGGCGCTCGGCTACCCGGGTGAGATCTCGAACAGCGCCGGCACGCGCTGGCTGTTCTGGGCCGCGGCGATGATCCCGTTTTTGATCATCGTGTTCGACCTGTACGTGGGCCTGCGCGACTCGATTTCCAAGCAGCCTGAAGACGCACGCGGCCTGGTGTCGAGCGCCCGCTGGCTCCTGATCGTCACCTGGGCGTTCTACCCCATCGTGTTCGTGCTGCCGATGCTCGGCTTCTCCGGCCCCGCCGCGACGGTCGGCATCCAGGTCGGCTACAGCGTGGCGGACATCCTGGCGAAGGCCGCCTTCGGCGTGTTCATCTACGCGATCGCGGTCAGGAAAAGCCAGGCGGAGAGCAAGGATATGCCGGCGGGTAGGGAGTATGCGGTGGCGCGGTAGGATTGCTCGCCACAAGATATGTGCTGTGCCTCCAAGACTTGGGCGGAGGCACAGTACAGCCCAGACCGAACGGGTCAGCCTCGGTGCTGTGCGTTAACTCTGGGCCTTACTCAATGCATCTTCTGAGCCGCTTTGCGCCGAGCCGAACAGCTCCTCGATAAAGCGCTCGATCGCCCGGCATGCGCCTCGCCCGGAGATACAACTCGAAGTGCGAAACCGCCTCACCCTCGTTTTGCTCGCTGACGAATCAATCACTCTCCTCACATAGTAAGATCTCATTTATCAGCTGCCGCGAGGCCGCATCCGCTGTTGGTCGCCAGGGGACCTCCACGCACGTAAGCCTGCGCTGGAGTTCCTTGATTAACGAGATTAAGTCGTACACGGCGAAGACATGGGATTGCGTGAAGATCCGTAGTTCCGGCAGGTGCGGACGGCGGCGTAAAGGCAATGTTGGGTGAGGCGGGAGCAAATGTCAAGAAAGGAGAGGGTCCTTCCATCGAGAGCGAAATAGATTGACCAGATCGCTTCGTAACGATATGGTGGGATGTCTTTGAAAGGGGGTTGAATGTCGATCTTCGAAGAATTGCTCGAAAAGAAACAAAATCGTTTTCTTGGTCCAGAAACAGATGTCTTCTTAGTGGGTAACGCGTATGTCGCAAATCCAAGCATCAACGATTGGGTGAATGGGTCCGCCCGCAAGGCATTCGCTAATACTTCCGAGGCAGCAAAAGCGCATGATAATGAAAGAGCTTTACATCTGTATCTAGAAGCAATTCAGCTTGAGCCGACTTGGTCTTTGGCTTACTTAAGTCGTGGCACTCTTCTTGACAAGATGGGTCGCACGAACGAAGCTCGTCGGCATTATGAAAAGATGATCGAGCTAAAGCCGGTATGGCCTCAAGCTTTTTACAATCTCGCTGTTCACGCCAAAAACAAAGGAGATTTTGCAGAAGCTTACAAATTATTGGAAGTTACATACAAATGGCTCCTAGTGATCCGGATGGCTGGATGCAATTTGCTACTATTTTTGACAAGGTGGGTGATACAGAAAATGAGACCAAGGCGCTAAAGAAAGTTATTGAACTCGACCCGGAATACTGTCTCGCCCACCTTAATCTTGGTGTCAATTATATGCGCGAAGGTCAAAAGAAGGACGCTGAAAGGTGCTTCGCTCGAGTGATTGAGCTTTCCCCTCACGGATCGCAAATTCGGCTTATGGCACGGAAAAATCTAACTGAGCTGTATGAGAGATGAGCGTTCTATACTTTATCGAGAAGCGCGTTGATTACACGAAGCATGCCACCAGCTAGCTGCCAGTCCAGCATCAGATCCCTTGCGCCTGCTTGCAAATGTGCGAAGTTATTCTCTAAAAATTTTATATGTTCAATGCCGAGTGTCAACAAGGTATTCGAGCGTTCCCCCGATATAAAAATAGGTACGCGCTCTTCTAATTTGGCAACCACTAAGCCAAGAGACTTGGATAGGTAGATGGGATTGTTACCCGTAATGCAGTCAGATAGATAAGGCTCGGTAATGTCTTTTTCTTCTCTGTCTAGGAATTCACGGAAGGCATACTCAATTTGTATAGCATTCATTTTATACATCCTCCTCACCGCGTAAACACATCCTTCACCGCCTGCACCATCACGTCCCGGTTCACGTCCGAGATCGCCTTGGTCAGGGGGATCATCTTCGGGCAGGCTTGGACGCAGTTTTGGGCATAGCCGCACTCCTGGATGCCGCCGTCGCCCATCAGGGCGTGGAGCCGCTCGGTTTTCAAGGCCTTGCCCGTCGGGTGCTGGTTGAACAGCTTCACCTGCGCGATCGTCGCCGCGCCCACGAAGCCGGTTTCCTCGTTGAACTGCGGGCACACCTCCATGCAGATGGTGCAGGAGATGCAGCGCGAGATGGGGTAAAGCTCTTCCTGCTGCGCGGGCGTTTGGCGCGGGCCCGAGCCGAGATCGTACGTGCCGTCGATGGGCACCCATGCCTGCACGCGCTTGAGGTTTTCAAAGATCACCGAACGGTCGACCGACAGGTCGCGCACCACGGGCATTTTGGACAGAGGCTCGACGCGCACCACGCCGTCCTCGATCACGTTCTCGATCAGCGCCGAGCAGGCCATCCGGGCCTTGCCGTTGATCCGCATCGCACATGACCCGCACACCTCTTCCAGGCAGTTCGCGTCGTAGGCGACCGGCGTGGTTTCGCGGCCGTCGGCCGTCACGGGGTTGGTCGCGACCTCCATCAGCGCCGAGATCACATTCATGCCCGTGCGCCGGGGCAGGTCGAACTTGTCCCAGTACGGCTTCTCGTCCGGGCCTGCCTGCCGCTTGATCTCAATGCGGACGGTCTTGCCGTAGGGCCGGGAAAGCGGTGTCGCCGCGCCGGTCATCTCCCGGCTTAGCGCTTGGGTCGACTGTTCTGGAAGCGTGTGTGTGGTCGCCATGGTGTTCTTCCTATCGGATGATCGGCTCGGGTGCTCGATGCAGGCCCGGCTTCGGTTTGGCCCCAAGCGCGCGGGTGATGGCCGGAAACGCAAACCAAAGCACGAGCGCCGCGCCGGTTTGGGCGAGAACCGGAAACCAGGACTTACTTGATCGCGTCATAGCGCCTCGGACGGGGCTTGATGTATTGCGTGTCGACTTCCTCAAGCGTGAACCGGGGCTCGTCGGCATCGGGCGCGAAGCTCGCCTTCGTGGTCTTTAGAAAACGCTCATCGTCCCGCTCCGGAAAATCGGGCTTGTAGTGCGCCCCGCGCGACTCGTCCCGCAGCGCGGCCCCCTGCGTCACCACCCGCGCCAACTGCAGCATATTCCCAAGCTGCCGGGTGAACGCGAAGGATGTATTCGCCCAAGCGCTCTTGTCGCTCAGGTTGATGTTTCGGAAGCGGTGCAGCAGCTCGACAATCTTCTCGTCAGCCTCTTGCAGGTTCTTGTTGTAGCGGATGACCGTGACGTTCTTGGTCATGGTTTCGCCAAGCTCGCGCCACAGCTTGAACGGGTTCTCCTTGCCGGTCGAGGACAGGAGCCGCCCGTTGATCTCCTCCTGCCGCTTTTGCTCGCTCACGCCGTAGCCGTTGGCCGAGGCGCTGGTGAGCCCGCGGGCGTAGCGCATGGCGTTCGGCCCGGCCTGGAAGCCGCCGTAGATGCAGGAGACCAGCGAGTTCGCGCCCAGCCGGTTCGCGCCGTGGTAGTTGTATTCAGCCTCGCCCGAGGCGAAGATGCCCGGAATGTTCGTCATCTGGTCGAAATCGACCCACAAGCCGCCCATGGTGTAGTGCATGCCGGGGAAAATCTTCATCGGCACTTTGCGCGGGTCGTCGCCGACGAACTTTTGGTAAATCTCGAGGATGCCTTCAAGCTTGCGGTCGAGCGTGGCGGCGTCGATATGGGTTAAGTCGAGGTACACCATCGGCTGGCCGTCAATGCCGAGCCCGTGCTCATACACAACCTTGTGGATAGCCCGGGTCGCCACATCACGCGGGACAAGGTTGCCGTACTTGGGGTACCACTCTTCGAGGAAGTACCAGCGATCCGCCTCGGGGATGGTGGTCGCCTCGCGCGGGTCGTTCAGCTTGCGCGGCACCCAGACGCGCCCGCCCTCACCGCGCGCCGACTCCGACATCAGGCGCAGCTTGTCCTCACCTGGGATCGACGTCGGGTGGACCTGGATGAACTCGCCATTCGCGTAATAGGCGCCCTGCTGATACACCGCCGACTGCGCGGAGCCCGTGCAGACGACCGAGTTGGTGCTCTTCCCGAAGATGGCCCCGATGCCGCCGGTCGCGAGAATGATCGCGTCCGCGTCGAAGGTGCGGACCGACATATCGCGCAGGTTCATCGCGCAGATGCCCCGGCACACTCCCTGCCCATCGAGCACGGCGGACAGGAACTCCCATCCTTCGTACTTCGCGACCTTGCCTTCGGACTCATACCGGCGGACCTGCTCGTCCAGCGCGTACAGCAGTTGCTGGCCTGTAGTCGCGCCCGCGAAAGCCGTCCGGTGATACAAAGTCCCGCCGAACCGCCGGAAATCGAGCAAGCCCTCGGGCGTGCGGTTGAACGGCACGCCCATGCGGTCAAGCAGATCGATGATGGCCGGGGCTGCCTCGCACATGCCCTTGACCGGCGTCTGATTCGCTAGAAAATCCCCGCCGTAGATCGTGTCGTCGAAGTGGGCGGCGGTGGTGTCGCCCTCGCCCTTCAGGTTTTTAGCCGCGTTGATGCCGCCCTGCGCGCAGACCGAGTGTGAACGCTTGACCGGCACGATCGAAAACAGGTCGACCTTGCCGCCCGCCTCGGCGATCTTGATCACGGCGGACAAGCCCGCCAAGCCTCCGCCCACGACGATGATCTTCGGTGCTGCCGCCATCTTCTAGTCTCGAGTCTGCCCTATGCCGATCGGCGCGGGCGCTTGGGTGCCTTCTGTAATTTGAGCCGGAGTGAGGTCGGAAGGTGCATTGCGGTATTTCGGCTCAACAAAAGCAATCATGCTGGCCAGGCCAACCGCGCACAGCGCCGTCCCCATCGCGGTGCAGAGGTAAGCCGAGCCGCGGCGCGCGCGGTCGCCCGAGGTGATGCCCCACTTGGCCCCGAACATCCACATGCCGTAGGAGAAGTGAAAGCAGGTTGCGACCATGGCAATCGCGTAGATGGCGAACATCCAGGGGTGGAGCAGCTCCGCCTGTACCTTGTGGAACGCCGCGCCCGGATGATCGGGCAGGCTGACGCCCGCGAACCGCTGCCGGTACACGTGCTGCGCGAGATACGCAAGCGCGATGCCGCCCGTCCAGCGCTGCGCCGTGTACAGCCAATTGCCCGCGTACGGGTAGTCCAGGACGTTCGATTTACCCCGAAACCAGATGTACACGCCATATCCTGAGTGGTAAAGCAGCGGCAGGAAGATGAACGCCCATTCCAGCACACGCACGAAAGGCAGCGCATTCAGCCATTTCACCTGCGCGGCATAAGCAGCAGGGCCTTTCAGCGCTTCGTAGTTCGAGACCAGGTGCTCAATCAGAAACGCACCGATGGGCACGATGCCCGTGAGCGAAAACAAACGCCGCATCAGGAACGAGTGACCCTGGCCCGCGCGCAGCGGCTGCACCCCTTTGTTGCGGGTGCCTTTGCGCGCGCCCGAGTCAGGCCCTGCGACAGGTTGGGGGACGGTAACGGTGGCCATGAGCTCCTTGCGGCAGGCGGCAGCGCCGGACAACTTCTTATTTTCCGCCCGCATCCCGGCAGCGTCAATCGCGGCAGCGACTTTCGCTGTCACGGGCGTGCAAAGATGGGAACGAGTTCCAAAATGGGAGCGGGCAGCATGCAAATGCGTTGGCTGGGGGTGTGGATGGCGGCGGGTGCGTTGACACTGGGAGCAAGCGCCGAGGCGCAGGCGGGTTTCGGCCCGGCCAATCCGTTCTATACCGAAAGCACGTTGCCGTTTCACGCCCCGCCGTTCGACCGCATTACGGACGCGGACTACGAGCCGGCGATCGATGCGGGCCGCACGGCACAGATCAAGGAGGTCGAAGCGATCGCGAACAACCCGGCGGAGCCGACCTTTGAGAATACGTTTGTTGCGCTGGAGCGGTCCGGGGCGCTGTTGGCCCGTGTGATGCAAGTGTTTTCGGGCGTCACGGGCGCGAACACCAACCCGGCGCTCCAAGCGGTGCGTAAAGCGGAAGCGCCGAAGCTTGCGGCCCATCAGGATGCGATCCGGTTGAATCCGAAGCTGTTCGCGCGGGTGAAGGCTGTTTACGATGGGCGCGCTTCGCTGGGGCTCAAGGGTGAGCAGCTGCGCTTGGTCGAGGTCACCTATGAGCGGTTTGTCCACGCCGGGGCCAACCTGAGCGAGGCGGACAAGGCCAAGCTCAGGACGTTGAACGAAGAAGAGTCGACGCTCGCAAATGCCTTTGAAACCAAGCTGCTGGCCGCGACCAAGGCCGCCGCATACGAGACCGCCGACGCAAAGGCCTTGGCCGGCCTGAGCGAGGCGCAGGTGCAGGCCGCCGCCGGCGCGGCGAAGGCGCGGGGGCGGCAGGGTTATATCATCCCGCTCCAGAACACGACGCAGCAGCCGGATTTGGCCGGGATGACGGATCGGGCAGCCCGGGAGGCTCTGTTCCAAACAGGATGGACCCGCGCCGAGCGAGGCGGGGAGGACGACACGCGCGCGACAATCGCGAAGCTGGCCTCCGTCCGGGCGCAGAAGGCGCACCTGCTCGGCTACTCGACCTACGCCGCATGGAAGCTGGAGGACCAGATGGCGCGCACCCCGGATGCGGTCGAAAAGTTCCTGGGCGACCTGACCCCCGCGGCCACGGCGAAAGCACACGCGGAAGCAGCTGAACTCCAGGCCGTTGCGGGCGGCGAGGCGATCACTCCGGCCGACTGGGAATTCCATGCCGAGCAGGTCCGCAAGCAGAAATACGACCTGGACGAGAACGCGACCAAGCCGTACTTCGAGATCTCGAACGTGCTCCAAAACGGCGTCTTCTATGCGGCGCACATGCTCTATGGCCTTAATTTCACGGAGCGTCACGACATCCCGGTCTACCAGCCTGACGTGCGCGTCTTCGAGGTGACCGAGGCCGACGGCAAGCCGCTCGCGCTGTTCTACGCCGACTATTGGAAGCGCGACAACAAGAACGGCGGCGCGTGGATGAGCGAGTTCGTCGGGCAGTCGAAGCTGCTCGGGACCCTACCCGTGGTGTACAACGTCGCGAACTTTCAGAAACCCGCGCCGGGGCAGCCCGCGCTCATCTCCTTCAGCGACGCCACCACCATGTTTCACGAGTTCGGCCACGCACTGCACGGCATGTTCTCAGCAGCCGAGTACCCGAGCCTGAGCGGCACCTCGGTCCCGCGCGACTTTGTCGAGTTCCCCTCGCAGTTCAACGAGCACTGGGCGTTGTACCCGTCCGTATTCGCTCACTATGCCAGGCACTACCAAACCGGCGCGTCCATGCCGGCGGAGTTGGTCGAAAAGATCAAGCGCGCCCGCACCTTCAACCAAGGCTACGGCGTGACCGAACTGCTGGCCGCCGCGCAGCTCGACATGCAATGGCACACCTTGCCCGCTTCCGCGCCGCTCCAAGACCCCGACGCGTTCGAGGCGCAAGCGCTCCGCAAAACGAACCTCGCGCTCGAACAGGTGCCGCCGCGCTATCGGTCGAGCTACTTCATGCACATTTGGGGCAACGGCTATGCGGCCGGCTACTACGCCTACCTGTGGAGCGAGATGCTGGATGACGATGCCTACCGCTGGTTTGAGGAGAACGGCGGGCTGACCCGCGCAAACGGCGACCGATTCCGGCGGATGGTGCTGTCGCGCGGCTTCACGGAGGACCTCCCGACGATGTACCGGACGTGGCGGGGGAAAGACCCGAGCGCGGAGCCGATGCTGCGGTACAGAGGATTGGAGGCGAATACCGCCTTCAAATCCGCATTGTCCACGCAGTAGCAACGCTCACGGCGCGGGAGCGCCGCAGGTCGCGGTCTCCGCCAGGCGCTGCCGGAGGTCGCGGGAGCCGGGATTGAAGCGCAGGGCGGTCTCGAGCGTCGCGCGGGCGGCGGCTGCATCGCCTTGCAGGCAGTCGATGGCGGCCAAGTTCGCGGCAATCGGGGGCAGGTCTTGGTTTCGGTCAAACACCCGCTGCAGCAGGGCGCGGGCTTCAGCGAGATCCCCGCTCCGTGCTTTCAGCACGGCCAGGTTCACGGCGGCGGGGCGGTTCTTCGGGTCGAGCGCAAGCACGGAGGAGAACAAGCGGCCGGCTTCAGTCCCGTCGCCCTTCATATTGGTGAGCGTGCCGAGCGCGTTCAGTGCTTGCACATCATCGCTGTCCTTTTTCACCGCCTGGTTCAGGAGCGCGTAGGCTTGCGCGCCGTCCTCTGTATGGCCGTTCGCCACGGCTGAGTACACGGCGAGCGCCAGGTCCCGCGAGGTCGCATCGGGGGAAAATACGGGAAGGAGCCTGCGGCTTCCCGGAGCATCCGGCGACGCGGGCAGCAGCTCCGGCGCGGCATTGGGACGGGCCAGGATGCGGTGGTCGGTCCAGGCGACGTGCGGGATGTCCTCGGCGGCACCTTTCGGCATGTGGCAGCTGGTGCAGTCGGGGTTTTCCGGATGGTGCGCGGCGGCAAAAGCGATGCCTTGCGCGCCCGAGCCGTGGCAGGTAAGGCATTTGGCGCGGTAGTAGCTGACGCGCTCCGAGGCCGAAGGTACCGAGTGCGGGTCGTGGCAGTTTGCGCAGGACATATTGTCGCCGGTTGTGCGCTTGCAGCGGCTTAGGGCGAACTGCTCCACCTCGCTGACGCTGCGCGCGTTGGCCCCCGCGTCCGCGTAGACGAAGTAGCTCAGATACTGGGAGATGGCGTCGCCCGGACGGAAATCGAGCGCGGTGCGGTGATTCTTTTCAACGGAAACGTCGCCTTCCAGGTGGCAGTTGATGCAGACCGAGTCGCGGCGCTCGGCCGTGAGCTTCGCCGGGTTGACGACCGGAGCCTTGCCGGCGGTGCGGACGTGGGCGGAAGCGTCGCCATGGCAGCTTTCGCACGTGACGCCGCCGGTGCGGAATGCCGGGCCGGTGTAGCGGTTGTGCGTGCCGGGATCTGGGGCCGCGACGCCGCTCATGTGGCAGCGTAGGCAGGTGGCGTCGACGGGGATCGACGGCGCGCCTTCCGCCAGCCCGGCAAGGCCGGGCTTCATGTCATAGCGGGCAAGGTGCGTGTAGTACGCAACGGGCGACTCAAATAGATAATTGTCCGTCGAGTAGAGATAGGTAACGCCGAGATGGCCCGAGCCGAGATAGCTGTCCAGGCGGTGCGTGCCGTGCAGCTCGGGATTGTGCGCGTCGCTGAAGTGAAGAAAAGCTTCGCCGTCCTGTGCGTTCACCGTGTAAGTCACCCCCGCTGCAGGTTGGGTGAACACGCCGGGGATGAGCTTGGCCAGTGCATCGCCGCTTGCCGCGGCGTGGGGCGTCTGAAGGTAGCGCCGGGTAATGTCGGCGTGGCATTTGGCGCACACAGCATCGGCCTGCGCTGTGGAAGCGATAGCGGGGCGCACAGGCTCCGGGACTGACTTAGCGTCGAGAACAAGCTGGAGGTTCGCGCCGGCGGCGCAAAGGACCAGCGCGGAAACAAAAAGACACAGCCGCAGGACGGCTCGCCGGGTGGACGGGAACAGGCGCATGCGGCGCGTTTGCTTCTCCAGGTCGCGGGTGCAAGGCTATTATGCAGGCGAGTGCGGAAGATGAGCAATCAAGCCGGCCTCGGAACCCGTGCATGACGCCGCTGCTCAAGCTGAACCTGCTCGGATGTTTGCCAGTTTGGGCAGCAATGCCTGCAAGGCCTTCCCGCGATGGCTCAAACCGAGCCTTGTGGGCCGGTCGATCTCGGCCATCGTTTTGCCGAGCGTAGGCAGCCAAAACAGGGGGTCATAGCCGAACCCTTCCGTCCCTCGCCCGGCTGTGAGGATCTCCCCCTCGACCGAACCGTCCGCCCCATACAGCACGACCCCATCGCGAGCAATGGCCAGCGCGCAGCGGTAGCGGGCCGTGCGCGGCGCGTGCACGGCCGCGAGCTGTTCGAGCAGGCAGCTGTTGTTGCGCGTGTCGGGCGTTCCTGCATAGCAGCCGATGCGGTCGGCGTAGCGGGCCGAGTACACGCCCGGAGCGCCCCCGAGCGCGTCGACCTCGAGCCCGGAATCATCGGCCAGGACCAGCGCACCCGGCGCGGACCGGGCGTAGTACAAGGCCTTCAAGCGTGCGTTCTCGGCAAAGGTCGTGCCGGTCTCCTCGGGCGCGGCGAGCGCGTCCAAACCGGGCAAGGGTGTGATCGTCCAGGCAGGCGAGACCTGCGCAGCCGCGATCGCGAAGTCGCGCAGCTTGCCGACATTGCCGGTCGCGATATACAGCTTGTTCATCTGCGTCGTTGGATGCTTCGCTGTTTGCGCGCGGCCTGCTCCGGCACGGACGGCGGGTTCCACTCGGGCCGGTTCAGCGGGCAGCCCCCGCAGCGCGGCACCCCGCCGCAGTGCGTTTTGCCCACCATGACGATCAGCGCGTGGAACTCGTTGTAGTGCCGCGGGAGCGTCGCGGGGTCGTCCCCGGCAAAGGCGTCCAGGGCCAGCGCCTGCACTGCAGGGTAGCGCGCGGGCTCGTCCAAGAGCCCATGGCGTGTGACTACCCGGCGCAGGTACTCATCGGCCACCATCACGGGCCGGTGGAGGGCGTAAAGCAGGATGGCGTCTGCGGTCTCCGGTCCCACGCCGGGCAGCGCGAGCAGGGCTTCGCGCGTTTCGGCAACCGGGGCAGCCGCCATCTGCTCCAGCAACCCTCCGTATCTCCTGTCGAGCAGCGCGACAAATGCCTTCAACGCCGCCCCTTTCCGCACCATGTAGCCCGACGGGCGGATCAGCTCTTGCAGCTCTTGTTCCGGTACGGCCCGCAGCCCCTCGATGCTCATCACCCCGGCACTCTTAAGGTTGGCGATGGACCGCTCCACATTGCGCCAGGAGGTATTTTGGGTCAGATATGCGCCCACCACGGTTTCGATGTCGCTCTCGGACGGCCACCAGCCTTGCGGGCCGTAGACCGCCGCCAGCGCTTCGTGAAACGTGCGGAGGAGCGTCACCGCGCCTTGGCTCTGAGCTCGAGCTTCCACCCCAGCAGCTTCGCGCGGGTCGCGGCCTCCTCGGCTTCCGGAATGCGCCCCATGCGCTGGTGGAGGATGGAAATCGCGGTCAGCGCCAGCACGTCCTCGGGCGCATCTTGTGCCAGCGCGAGCGCCTCGGCAAGCGCTTCCTCGTACGCGCCTTGATCTTGCAGCGCGCGGACGAGGCCGTGCCGCGCGTCGTGGTACGCCGGGTTTTCGGCCAGGGCCGCGCGGAACCCGGCGGCGGCCTCCGCGGGCGCGCCCTCCGCAAGCCGGTCCAGCGCCGCATAGTACAGATCTTCCGCTTCCGCCATCCTTACCGATGATAGGCCCGCCGCATCCGATTGAAGCATGAAGGCCCACACGGAATATCTATGGTTTGAAACAAAGCGCGAGCGCGAAATGGTCCACATCACCCCGCAGGTCGAGGCGATCGTCCGCAACAGCGGCATCGAGGACGGATTGTGCTTCGTCTCGCCCATGCACATCACCGCGGCCATTTATGTCAACGACCATGAATCCGGCTTGATCGAGGATATCGGCGAGTGGCTGGAAAAGCTCGCGCCCGCGCGGCCCGAATACCGCCACCATCAAACCGGCGAGGACAACGCCGACGCCCACCTGAAAGCCTTGCTGCTGCACCATGAAACCACCCTGCCCGTGACCAAGGGTAAGTTGGACCTAGGAACATGGCAGCGCGTGTTCTACGCCGAGTTCGATGGGCGTAGGAGAAAGCGGGTGATCGTTAAGGTGCTCGGGATTTAGGATAAGGGAAAGAGGGTAAGTTCGGATAGGTCGAAATGCTTGCGGTTGTCGGTAAGCAGCTGCAAATCATAGGTAATGGCGGTCGCGGCGATCACCATATCGATTAATGCCAAGGTTCTACCTTTGCGGGCATAGCCGCTCTTAAGCAATCCTCCCGTTTGTGCAACGCGGATATTTACAGGATAGATGCGTACGCTCGAGAAGAGCCCGGCTGCGGCCTGCTCCTCTCCCGGGCGTATACCTCCATATACCTCGCCGATGCTCATAACCGAAACCGCCAGGCGATAACCTTGTAACGAAGGCTGTCAAGGTACTCAGGGCGTTTGTTCCGCTTTCGGAGAGCATCGATCAGAACCGTTGTATCCAGAAGAATTGTCACTGGTCACGATGGAGGCGCAGAAAACGATCCTCATTTTCCTGCCGGATCGATCGTACCCAGCCTTCAGTTCCCAGCTCGACCAGTTCCGGATGGTCCTCATCCTTCCAAATCGGGCCTTCTTCAGCAAGCTTGCGGAAAACCTTATGGTCATGTAAGGCCGAACGGATCAGCTCCGCGACAAAATCGTTTCTTTTCTGCTCGCCCATGATTCCGTCTACCTCTCGAATTAGATCAGCGGGCAGTGTGACTTGCGTTTGTTGAGCCTCCATGCGCGGACTCCTTTCCGAGATTGTGGCACATCACCCCGCGACCGCGATCTCCTCTTCCAACATCTGCTTCTCATACAAGCTCGCGTAATAGCCGCCCCGCGCGACCAGTGCATCGTGGGTCCCCAGCTCGGCCACCCGGCCTTCGAGCAGCACCGCGATCTGGTCGGCGTTGCGGATGGTGGACACGCGGTGGGCGATCAATACCGTTGTCCGGCCGGCCATGGCGCGTTCCAGCCCGTGTAGGATTTGCTCTTCTGTATAGGTGTCGACCGAAGCGAGGGCGTCATCCAAAATCAGAATCTTCGGTTCGCGGATCAAGGCCCGCGCCAGCGCGGAGCGCTGCTTTTGCCCGCCCGAAAGCGTCAGCCCCCGCTCGCCGATCACCGTATCAAACCCGGCGGGGAACTCCTCGAACTCACGCCGGATATGCGCTGCTTCGGCGGCCGCGAGCAGATCGGCATCCCCGGCCTCCGGGCGGCCCAGGGTAATGTTGTCGCGGATGGTGGTCGAGAACAGAAATGTCTCCTGCGGCACGTAGCCGATATCGGCGCGGAGCGCGTCGAGCGCGTACGACCGTACCGGGCGGCCGTCGATCAGCACGGAACCGGGCGGCGCGTCGTGGAGCCGCACCAGCAGGCTGGCGAGCGTGCTTTTGCCGGCACCGGTCGGGCCCACCAGCGCCAGCGAGCTCCCGGCGGGCACCTTCAGCGAAATGCCCCGCAGCACCTCCTGCGAGGCTCCTTCATACCGGAACCACAGGTCGCGGAACTCGATTGCCCCTGCGGCAATGCCGGTGACGGTGGGAGCGGCATCGCGGTCATCAATCGTCGGCTTCTCCTCAAGCAGCTCCTGGATGCGCACCACCGATGCCTTGCCGCGCTGGAGCAGATTGATGACCCAGCCGAGCGCGATGACCGGCCAGGTGAGCATCACCGTGTAGGTCGAAAACGCGACGAAGTCGCCCACCGAAATGCGCCGCCCGAGCACCAGGTGGCCGCCCACCAGCAGCACCACCACCATGGCCAAGCCGAGCAGGAACTCCAGCGTCGGCCACAGCATGCCCATCAGCTGGACCAGGCGCAAGCCCCTGCGGATGTATTCGCGGTTCGACTGCTCGAATGCCCCGATCTGCGCTTCTTCCTGCGCGAACGCCCGCACCAGGCGCGCGCCGGAAAAGTTCTCCTGCGCCTGCGCGGAAATGTCCGAAAACATGGCCTGGATACGCTCGAACCGGTCGTGAATCTTGCGCCCGAGCGCCTGCACCAGGATGCTCGCCAAAGGGAGCGGCGCGAGCGCCACCAGGGTCAGCAGCGGCGAAATCCGGAGCAGAAAGTAGAGCGCCCCAACCGTAAACAGGACCGTGTTGGCCGAGTACATGATCGCCGGCCCGAGCAGCATGCGCACGGCATTCAGGTCATTCGTCATACGGGCCATGATGTCGCCCGTGCGGTTGCGCTGAAAATACGCAGCCGGTTGTTTTTCGAGTATTGCGAACAGGTCGTTGCGTAGATTGAACTCGATGTCGCGCGAAATGCCGATGACGATCCAGCGGTTCCAAAACAGGAAAAACCCTTTGACCAGCGCCAGCCCGACCAACTCCAGCGCGTAGCGGAGCAGCTTGGTCCGCGTGACCCCGTGCGACAGGTCGTTAACCGCTTCCCGGATCACCAGCGGGAAAAAGATCCAAACCGCGTTCGACAGCACGGTGACGAGCGCGCCCCAGCCGTACTCGCGGCGGTAGCGGCGCATGTAGGGCTTGAGCGGGCTCAATTCGGCAAACATACTGCTTATCTTACGTGGGCGTGCGCAGCAGCAGATACCCGCCCGCGAGCGCGAACAGCAGGTCCGGCGACCAAGCCGCCAGCACCGCCGGCAGCACGTTCACATAGCCCATCGCTTCAAGCGTGCTCGAAATCACCCAGTACGCCACCGCGACGCCGATCGCGATGCCGACGCCGGCGAGCGAGCCGGACCGGCCTGCCGAAAGCGCGAACGGCACGGCGAGCACCGCCATCACCAGCGTAACCAACGGGTAGGCGAGCTTGTGATTGAGCTGCACCCGCAGCCGCATCGTGTCAAAGCCGCTGCGGCGCAGGTCGCGGATGTATCGCCGAAGCTCGCCGAAGCTCATTTCGGACGAAAGCCGGGGGTCGCGCTTGAAGTACCCCGGCGTTTCCGCGAGGCCCGGCAGGGTGGCCGCGGTGAAGGTTCGGAACTCCCGCAGTTCCGCGCCGCCGAAGCCGCGCTCCCATCCGTTGCGGAAGATCCAGGCTTTTCGTCCTTCGTCCCACGCCGCGCTCGCCGCATACAAGCGGCCCTCAAGCTCGAAAGTGCCAGGCTTGAAAGTGAACACGCTGATGTTGGCGAAGCGGTTTCCGTCGGGATCGAAGAATTGGTAGTAAAAGATGTGGCTCGGGCGGTTCGGTGCTTCGGCACCGAAGATCCATTTTTCATCCGGGCGGGCAAAGGTTTGCGGCGGACGGCCCTTGATGGTCGCGCGCAATGCTTCTTGGCGTCGGTTCGCTCCGGGGATGTAGGTTTCATCGAACGCGAACAGGCCGACCGCCAAAATGGACGCGATGGCGAGCACCGGCACGACTACCCGATACACGCTGATGCCGGTTGCTTTCATCGCCGTCAGCTCATTCGACCGGTGGAGCCCGCCGAAGACCACCAGCACCGCGATGAGAACGCTCAGCGGTGCAAGCAGGTACACCATGCTCGGAGTCAGGTTGAGCAGGTACCCGCCCACCACGATGAAGGGCGAACGGTTGCGGATAATGTCGCCCAGCAGCTCAAAAAAGGTGAACAGGAGCATGAGCAGGACAAAGCTGACCAACACCAGCGCGAACACCTTCAAGAACTCAAGGACGACATAGCTGTCGAGCAATAAAGGAAAGTGTCCGCGCTCGGTCCGCAGACGAACTGCGGCGGGCCGCGCGGCCCGGTTCGGGTTAGGGCTGCGCAAGCGGCGGAGCAGCCTGGCGAAGTCAGGCAGCCCGGGCAGGCTCGCGCCGGTGCGGCCCATGCGTTGCAGCAGCAGGAGGCCCGACGCGCCGAAGATCAGGTTCGCCCCCCAAACACCTGCCCACACCGGCACCTTGCCCTGCCGCGCCAGCGCCACGCCGGTTGAGGACAAAAAGTAGTACAAGAACACGAGCGCGATGACCAGCACGAAGCCCGCGCTCTTGCCGCTGCGCCGCGAGCTGATGCCGAGCGGCACAGCCAACAGCATCAGCACCAGGCAGGCGAACGGATAGGCGTACCGCTTGCCGAGCTCAATGGCGTAGTAGCGGCCGTTGGCGCCCTCGGAAAGCCGGCGCAGCTCCCCATTGCTCATCGCGAGCACCGGCGAAGGCGGACGCGCGGCGCGCTCTCCTTCGCCTGCTTCCGAAATCAGCGGCAGGTCGGTTTGCCCGAAGGTGGAAACATCGTACTGATTGGGCTTCTCGGGGTCGGGCTGCTGTTCTTCCCCGTCCCGCAGGCGCATCAGCACCTGATCTTGCTTGCTGTCCTGCTTGTTGTTGACCACCGTCGCTGAAGCGGCCGTGGTCACGCGCGGGACGGCCGGATTGCCGAGGTCCGCGATAAACACCCTGCGCCACTGCGACGCGCCCGAGCCGGCGCGTACATCGTCCACATACAGGACGATGTTCTTGAAGTCTTCATAGAACACGCGCGGCTGCACCTCGAACGAGGCCTGCGCGTTGCGGAGGCTTTCTTCCAGGTTCAGCGTGGCGCGCCCCGCCGTCGGGGCCAGCAGGAGCGAGTTGAGCAGGCACACGCCCAATGCGGAGACCGCGACAATGCCCGCGATCCGCACGAATTCCCAAACCCCGGTGCCCGAAGCGCGCATGGCCGTGATCTCGCTGTCGGAAGCGAGCCGGCCCAAGCCGAGCAGAACCCCCACCAGCACCGCCATGGGAATGGTGAACACCAGCATGTTGGGCAGGGAAAATACAAAGATCGCAGCCACCGCACCAAGCGAGCCGGTGTTGCGGATCACCAGCTCGAGCAGGTGGCCCAGATCGCGCGTAAACAGCACAAAAGTGAACAGGAGGCCGCCCAAGAACGCATAAGCGAGAATTTCGCGCAGAACATAGCGGGTGAGGATGCGCATGGGTGGGCTTTGAGTCAGTTTACGCGGGAGGCGGCGCGTCCTCACCCGTCGGCAAAAATCTGTAGCCGACCCCGCGCACGGTGCGGAGATACACCGGATTCGCGGGCTCGTCCTCGATGTAGCGCCGCAGCCGGACGACGAAATTATCGATCGCCCGCGTGTCCGTATCTTCGCGCACCCGCCAGACCTGCTCCAGCAGCTCCGTGCGCGGGATGATGCGGTACGGGTTGTCGGCCAGGTAGCGCAAGAACTCGGCTTCCATCAAGGTGAGGCGGACGCGTTCGCCCTTGGCCCGCAGCTCCAGGAGCGAAAAATCGAGGACTCCGCCTTCAAACCGGTAAGCCTCTTCTTGTGCGGAAACGGGTTTGGCGGTGCTGTCCGCCCGCTGCCAGGCAATGCGGCGCAGCAGCACGTGGAGCCGGGCCAGCAGCATGGAAAGCTCAAACGGCTTGGGCAGGTAATCGTCCGCGCCCGCTTCCAAGCCGCCCAGCACATCCTCGGGCCGCCCGCGCGCGGTCAGCATCAGCACCGGGACGTAATTGCCCGCGCCGCGCAGCTCCTTGGCCACGGCGAACCCGTCCTTGCCGGGCAGCATGACGTCCAGCAGAACAGCATCCCAACCCGCCGGCTGCGCGAGCAAAGCCAGGGCGGTTTCGCCGTCGTAGGCCAGTTCCACTTCGTAGCCCTCGGCTTGGAGGTTGAACAATAAACCTTCGGCCAGGTGCGGCTCGTCTTCCACCACCAAGATACGCGCGGGTCCGCTCATGCGCGGGCCGGCTTCGGCGGCATGTCCCGCGCCGGCAGCGGCTCCGACAAGCGGGGCAGGCGGAGCGTGAAGGTCGCGCCCTGGCCCTCACCCTTGCTCGCGGCCGACACGCTGCCCCCATGTTCGCGCGCGATGGAGCGCACGAGGAACAACCCCAGCCCGGTTCCTTGGCGGCGCAGCACATCCGGCAGGGGCACGCGGTAAAAGCGTCGGAAAATGCGCTTGAGGTGCGCGGCGGAAATGCCGATACCCGCGTCGCGCACCTCCACGCAGGCGGCGTCTGTTGCGTCCAGGAAGACGCGCACGGCGATGGGCGCGCCCGCCGGTGAGTACTTCACGGCGTTGGAAAGGAGATTGCCGAGCGCGGTCAGCAGTTCGCCCCGGCTGCCGTTCACCAGCAGGGGGGCGGGCTCGGAGGTGAGGAACAGGGCATCCGCGCCGAGGTGGTTGCGCTCCCGCGCGCGCGCCACGGCATCCTCGGCCAGCGCGTGGAGGTCGACCGCCTCAAACACCAGCGTGCGCTCGCGCTGCACGATCTCGCCGGCCTTGAGCACCTGCTCGACCGTGCCCAGCAGCCGTTCCGTGTCTTGGAGCATGATGCGGTAAAACTCCTGCCGCTTTTCCTCGGGAACCGGCCTGCGCTGGAGTGTTTCCAGGTAAAGCCGGAGCGAGGCGATTGGGGTTTTCAGCTCGTGCGTCACCGCGTTCAGGAAGGAGTCCTGCCGTTCGTTCCGCCGGACCTCGCGCACCAGAAAAATGGTGTTGAGGATGACGCCCGCGATCAGCAGCAGCGTCATGGGGATGCCCAGCACGACCGGCAGCAGCTCCCGCCAGTTCAGTACGATCCAGCCCACGTTGAGCGTGACCGCGAGCCCGACCAGCAGGATGCCGAGCAGGACGGACAAGACGATGGCGGGGCGGCGGCGGTGGAGGCGCATGGCTGTGCGGGGTTCGAAAACAGCCCGCGACCAGTATAGATTTCCCGCCCTGGAAACGTGTGCGGGATTCACTGCGAACCCCGAAGAGGGGTCATCCTGAGCTCGGCGAAGGATCTGCTGTTCGCCCGGCACGCCGAGATAAAGCAGATCCTTCACTTCGTTCAGGATGACACCCTATTTTTGAGATTCCTACGCCGCACCCGAAGGCTTCGGGTCAGCCGGATCCCAGCTCGCGATCTTGACGTCGCGCGCCAGCCCCAGCTTTTTCAAAAGCCAAATGCCATAGTAGTTAGGGTCGAACTCGTACCAGCGCAGCCCGTGGCGGGCGCTTACCGGATGGGCGTGGTGGTTGTTGTGCCAGCCCTCGCCGCCGGTCAAGAGCGCCACCCACCAGTTATTGCGCGATTCGTCGCGGGTTTCAAACCGACGCGAACCCCAAAGGTGGGTTGCCGAGTTCACGAGCCAAGTCGCGTGAAGCCCCAGCGTGACGCGTAGGAAGATACCCCACAGCACCACCGGCCAGCCGCCCCAGGCAAGCAGGCACAGCCCCACGGTCGTGAGCGGCACCCAGTGATACTTCGAAAGCAGGACGTGGAAGCGGTCGCGGCTCAGGTCGGGCGCGTAGCGGCTCAGCATCGCGGTTTGCGCGTGGAGCTGTTCGCCGGTCATGATCCAGCCCATGTGCGCCCAAAATGTGCCGTCCTTGGGGGTGTGCGGGTCGCCCTCGTGGTCGGAAAGCTGGTGGTGGATGCGGTGGGTGGCGACCCAGAAGATGGGCCCGCCCTCAAGCGCGAGCGTCCCGCAGACAGCCAAGCAATACTCGACCCAGCGCGGCACCTTGTACCCCCGGTGCGTCAAGAGACGGTGGTAGCACATCCCGATGCCCACATTGATCGCGAGCACATATAGGACGACCGCTGTAAACAAGCCTTTCCAGGTGAAGAAAAACAGCGCCGCGATTGCGAGCAGGTGGAAGATGATCATCACCCCCCCGGTCAGCCATGAGATCGAACCGCCCTGGTGCGTGCGGCCCAGCTGCGGGGTTTGCGCGGTTTTCCGGGTGCGGGGACGGGTGTGAACAGTGGGGATTTGCTGCTCTGCTGCTTCGGACGGCGCATCGACTGGCATCGGGGTTTAAAGCTCCTCAGGTATTGCAACTGAGGTGAGCCTAGCAGCGCCCCCGTACCTTTGTGTGTAACAGTTCTGTCGCTGCCGCCTTGCCGGGGCGGGATGCCGCACGGCAAAGATCGGGTTGTGCGCGGGCAACGCATTTTCATATTGCAGGCATCTTGCTCTGTCAAGTATGCTTTCGTAACATCCCGGCTTGTACCCGTTACCCTCGTGATGCATGCGGGGCTGAGCCGTCGCGGTAGAAACCCGGAGAATGTGCGCCATGATCACCACAACGCATGCACGTCCCTTGTTTCAAGTCGGCCCTAACCTCCATCCCTCAACCAAGGCTGTTTTTTGCCCGCGTTGCTCTAAGTTGTTGGGCCTCGCGGCAGGCGTCCAGCGCGGGCACGAGATGCTCGGAAAACACCGCTGCCCACAAGCTAAGCGTGAAGTGCTTCAACCCTCGACCTCCTTGCCGTTCAGCTGAGCCCTCTCCAAACGGCCGCGAGTGAAATGCAGGGTGGAAACGCGCTCATCATGGGCGCGTTTCTTTGCGTCGGTGCATCAGCTTTGTAGGCCGGCCGGCGCGGGCTCCGCGAGCGCGGCCGTCAACTTCGCGTCTATGGCCTCTTTGTCCTCGGCGGACAGCTTCCCGGCCCGGCTGGTCAGGTAGAACACATCCACTGCAATCTCGCCTTCGGTGTCCACCAGGGCTACCTCGATATTGGCTCCGCAGGCGGCGAGAGAGGCGGCCAGGGTGCGCAGAAGGCCCGGCGTGTCCCGGGCCACTACCTGCAGCAGCGTGCTGTGGGTCGAGCTCGCGTCGTCAAAGCTCCAGTGCGGGCAGGTTG
>CAXTSB010000048.1:20191-22113 GCA_964246845.1 uncultured Acidobacteriaceae bacterium | reverse complement strand
GCTTGTAGTGGCCGGCGCACGCCGTCCCGGCGCGAGCGCGATTCCCGTGCCGGCCACTACAAGCAGCACGCCGATCCAGATCCAGGAAACCAGCGGATTCAAATACACCTTAATGATCGGCCGTCCGGTGTCCTGGTTCTTGCCTTGGTAGACCGTGTACAAGTCCCCGGCGAGGGTGGAGCGCAGCCCCACCAGCGTTTGCCCTTGCTGGCTCGCCTGGTAGAAGCGGAACGAGGGGGCGAGCGTTCCGATCTTATGGCCGCGCTCCCACACATCGAGCAAAGCGTACTCCACATCGTAGTTCGCGTTTGTATCCTCGGTCAGGCTGTCGGCCACAAGCGTGTACGGCCCTACTTGCAGGCGGTCGCCCACGCCCATCTCGCGCTGCGCGGTTTGGTTGAAGGCAGAGCCGGAAAACCCGATGAAGATAACAGCCACGCCGAAGTGGATCACATAGCCGCCGTAGCGGCGTGTATTGCGCCGGGTCAGCGTCAGCGCCGACCGCAGGAGCCCTTGGCCGGTTTGCCGGGAAACGACCCGCGCGCCGCGCCCGAACTCCGCGACCACCGCCGCCATGACAAACACCGACAGCGTCCACATCAGGAAGGCGTAGAACGCGCCCGCATCGGCCCAGGGGCGCTCACCGGAAGCAAGGAGGAACGCGCCCGTCAATCCAGCCGCGGCAGCGGGCTTGCCGATATTGCGCTTGAGCGCGCCGAGCGAGCCGGTGCGCCAAGCCAGCAGCGGCCCAATGCCCATCAGCAGCAGCAGCGCCGCGCCGATCGGGATCATGACCCGGTTGTAAAACGGAGCGCCCACCTCGATGCGGTTGCCGGAAACATACTCGCTCAGGATGGGAAACAGCGTGCCGCACAGGACCGCGAAGCAGGCCAAGCCGAACAAGATGTTGTTGAACAGGAAGCTCGATTCGCGCGAAAGGAGCGAGTCGACGCGGTGCTCGGGCGCAAGATGCTCCCGCTGCCGCCAGAACGTGACGGCGCAAACCACAAAGGTGACCGCCATGAAACCGTGAAACCACGCGCCGATGGAGCTTTGTGCAAACGCGTGGACCGAGGTGACCAGTCCCGACCGTGTGAGGTCCGTGCCCAGGATCGAGAGCAGAAACGTCCCGAAGATCAGCCATACGTTCCAGCGCTTCATCATGCCGCGCTTTTCCTGCATCATGACCGAGTGCAAAAAGGCGGTGCCGGTGAGCCAAGGCAGCAGCGACGCGTTCTCAACCGGGTCCCACGCCCAGTAACCGCCCCAGCCCAGCACGCCGTACGCCCAGTGCGCGCCCAGGAAGATGCCCGCGGTCAGGAAGCCCCAGGTGGTCATCGTCCATGAGCGGGTGATCCGGATCCACTTTTCACCCGGGTAGCGCATCATGAGCGCGCCCAACGCGAAGGCAAACGGTACGGCGAACCCGACATAGCCCAGGTAAAGCATCGGCGGATGGATCACCATTTCCGGATATTGCAGCAGCGGGCTCAGCCCGAAGCCGTCCGCGGCGCGGGGGCCGGGCTGGAGGGCGAACGGTGCCGCCACGAAGTTGAGCAGGAGCAGAAAAAACACCTGCACCCCGGCCAGGATGGTCGATGCATAGGCAAACAGCTTGACATCGGTGCGGTGCCGCAGCCGCAGCACGAATCCGTAGCCGGTCAGGAGCCACGCCCACAGGAGCAGCGAGCCCTCCTGCCCGCTCCACAGCGCGGAAAACTTATAAGGCCCGGGCAGGTCGCGGTTGGAGTGGTGGAGGATGTAAGCAACGGAAAAGTCATTGGTGAACGCGGTCCAGACCAGGGCCAGCGCCGCAGCCATGACGGCCGCGAAGCTCGCGATACCGGCCCGCCGCGCGGTTTCGAGGAGGCGCGCCGGCCCGCGCCGCCCGGCGGGAACCTTGCTTAGAGGGCACTGGTTTA
>CAXTSB010000048.1:18798-20181 GCA_964246845.1 uncultured Acidobacteriaceae bacterium | reverse complement strand
TTTCGGCGCGACGCTGGGCTTGGCCGACGGGCCGATCTGCGGGAACAGGTTGGCCGCGCTGCCCGCTGGGACGTTGATCGTGGTCCCGGCCGCGCCGGAGCCGCCCACCGGGAGCGCCGACGGCCAGCTGCCGCAAACCCCAGCCCCCCGCCGTTAGCGTGTATACGCTGAGAGCCAGGGCGAGCAGCAGGGCGAAACTCCCAAAAGCAGGCATAGATTCATCTTCTCAGACGCGGGCGGAAAATGCGTGTTCCGAGCTGCGCGGAATCAAAGACTTTCCATCCGGGGCGGAACCGAAATGGAACTGTTCCGAAACGGAACTCCGGCTCCGGGGCGGGCAGCCCGACCGCTCCGGAGCAACCCTGCTCCGGGGAACGCCATCTCCTTCCCCGGAGTCGTTTGTTTGAGCGAAGCAATAATGACAGGCCTGATTCTTCTGGTGGACGACAACACGGTCCAAGCCTCAATCCGGCGTGACATCCTTGCCCGTTCGGGAGCAACCGTCGCCGTGTCTCCGGGCGGCGAGCATGCCTTGGCTCGTTTGGACGATCCAGCCTTCCGGGCATCGCTCGGCCTCTTGATCACTGACCACATCATGCCGGGAATAGGCGGCCCGGAGCTTGCGCTCGCCATGCACCGCCGGATGCCGGGTCTCCCGATCCTGGTCCTGAGCGGGCTGCCTGAAGCCGAAGCAGAGTATGCAGCTCTGCCGGTGATCTTCCGCCTTAAGCCGTGCCCTCCCGGCGAGCTGATCCGGCTCGCGCGCCATCTGCTCGGCGGCCGGTCCTTGCTTTCCGCCTAAGCGGTTCGCCTTGCATCCGCCGCACCCAGCATCCGCCCCGATGGGTGCGCTCAGTTACTCTGGTAACTGGAACTCCTCCGAAGCATGTGCTAATCGTTTGTGAACCTGCACCCTCCTTGTAACCATGGTCATCGCCGGGCGGCGCGTTTCCGCTGTTCATGTTTTTCACCGCACTGCCGAAAAGGGAAGGCAGGAGTCGCCGCGAAGGAGGCGGATGCACCGTGATGAGGCTACGTCGAAAGCAGGCAGGAAACGGGGCGGCACCCCGCTGCGAAGTGTGCGAGGACATTGAGCTCCGCCGCCATGCCAGGATCGGTTTCTTCCAGCAGGTGGTGCTCGCGCGCATTGGTTACTACCCGTGGGAGTGCGGCTTATGCCGGAGGATCACGTTTCTGCCGCAGCGCTTCAGCGTCCCCGGCGGGCAAAGGGTGCTTGAGGCCGGTTGCGCGGAAAGCCCCGTACGCGCCCAAGCCGCTTCCCAGCCGCCCGCCCCCTTGCGCGCGCCTTTGCTGCAGGCCGGCATCGGACCTCGACCCAGTGTGGCGGCCCGGGGGGCCGGGGCCCGGGCGGGGGGCGCCCGC
>CAXTSB010000048.1:18491-18788 GCA_964246845.1 uncultured Acidobacteriaceae bacterium | reverse complement strand
GGGGGGGCCCGCGGGCCTGGCCCCGCCCCGGGGGGGGGGGGGCGGGGCCGCCCCCCCCGCGGCGGGGTGCCGCACGCCATTGGGAATCCAGTGACGTCCGCGGTACACACCGGCGCAAAAACCCGGTCCATCCTTGCCGGAGCGCTATGATGGCTTGAGTTCGGGCGGCTCGAAATGATCTCCCGGCGCTCGGAATTGCCGCGGCACGGTCTCGCTTGAAAGCCGTATGCTGGCAGTACAGACCGCCGGATCGGGATACGGAGCCGTTTGGATTCAGGCGTCCGCGCCCGCAGGGCG
>CAXTSB010000048.1:5277-18481 GCA_964246845.1 uncultured Acidobacteriaceae bacterium | reverse complement strand
ATGTGGAAGAAGGTCGCAGCCGCTGTCGGACTCATCATCGTGCTGGGAGGCGTCGTCGGGTTTTCCGTTCTCCGCGCCCAGGGCGCTTCCACCAAGGTGCTGACCGGCAAGGTGGAGCAGGGAAGCCTGTCCTCGATGGTGAGCGGCACGGGCCAAATCAAGCCCAAAACGTTTGTCAACATCGGCGCGACCGCGTTCGGGCGCATCACCCGCCTGTACGTCAAGGAAGGCGAGCACGTCCGCAAGGGCCAAACCCTCGCTTCCATTGAGAATGTGCAGCCTGAGTCCGGCGTCGCGGCGCAGCAGCAGTCCATTGCCTCGGCGAAAACCGACATCAGCGCGTTTACGGCTGCCGAAGCCACGGCGGAAGCCAATATCGCGCGCGGGCAGGCCGATCTTGAGCAGAAAAAGCTCGACTTCAACCGCTATCAGCAGCTCTACAGCGAGAAGCTGGTTTCCAAGCAGGATTTCGACTCCCGCAAGGCCGCCTACGACGTCGACATCGCCACCCTTGCCCAGGACCAAGCCGCGCTCGCGCAGGCCAAGGCGCAGACCGACTCGGCCCGGGGCAAGCTCGGCATGGCGCAGGCCAATCTCCGCTCCGCCGTGGATTCGCTGCAGAAAACCATTTCAGTTGCTCCGTACGACGGCATCGTGACGAACCTGCCCGTGCGGGAAGGCGAGACCATGGTTACGGGCATCCAGAACGCGGAAGGCTCGACGCTGATGACCATCGCCGATATGTCCGTGGTCACCGCCGAGGTGAAGGTGGACGAAACCGACATCGTGAACGTCAAGGACGGCCAGCCCGCGCACATTACGGTGGATGCCATCCCGGACCGGATCTTCAACGGCCATGTGACTGAGGTCGGCAACCAAGCGCTGCTCCGGTCCACCGGCCTCGCGACTTCGCAGTCCACCAGCGGCACCGAAGAGGCCAAGGATTTCAAAGTGATCGTGACGCTCGACCCCGGGCAGGATGTGTCCGTCCTGCGCCCTGGGCTTTCGACGACCGCGAAGATCACCACGGCCGAAAAGTCAAGTGTGTTGTCAGTGCCCATCCAGGCCGTCACCACGCCGCCCGCTCCTTCTTCGGGCGCGGCTGTTCCGTCGGCCTCCGCGGCATCGGACGCCCAGGGCGTTTTCGTGGTCCGGCAGGAGAACGGGAAGCTCCACGCGCACTTCGTTCCGATCAAGACAGGCATCAGCGGAGCGACGCGGATGGAGGTGACCGGCGGGGTGAAGCCGGGCGATGAGATCGTGACGGGCACCTATAAGATTCTGCGCGCGCTCAAGGACGACGCCCAGGTCAAACCTGTTTCCGAAGCCGAGCTCGCCCCCAAGGGCGAGGAAGGGTCATAGAATCAGGCCATGGCAGCGGTACGCGAGCAGACCGAAGCGCAGGCGCGATCCACATCCCGGCCCGAAGGGGAAGTGATCGTGGTCGAGGACCTTTGGAAGACTTACCAGATGGGCGAGCAGGCCGTGCACGCCCTCCAGGGCGTCAACCTGTCGATCCGCCACAACGAGTATGTGGCCATCATGGGCCCTTCCGGCTCCGGCAAGTCGACCTTGATGAACCTGATCGGCTGCCTGGACACGCCGTCCCGCGGCCGCTACCTGCTCAACCGCCACCTGGTTTCCGAGCTGGACGACGACCAGCTCGCGCGCATCCGCAACAAGGAAATCGGGTTTGTGTTCCAAACCTTCAATCTCCTGGCCCGCGCGACGGCCCTGCACAATGTAGAGCTGCCCTTGATCTACAACGGCACCCCGGCCGCGGAGCGGTTGGAGCGGGCCCGCGCGGCTTTGACCGCGGTCAATCTCGACCAGCGCATGGACCACCGTCCGAACGAGCTTTCGGGCGGCCAGCGGCAGCGCGTGGCCATCGCGCGCGCCTTGATCAACCGGCCTTCCATTATCCTGGCCGACGAGCCGACGGGCAACCTCGACTCCAAGACCGGCGACGAGATCATGGCGCTGTTCGACGAGCTCCATGCGCGCGGCAACACTATCGTGCTGGTCACCCATGAGCCCGACATCGCCGAGTACGCGCACCGCGTGGTCACGATCCGCGACGGCGTGATTGCTTCGGACCAGCCTTCCGCGCGCATGCGGACCGCTTCCGCTCTCGCGCCGTAATTTTTTGTCCCATCCCCGCTCATCTTTTCTTTTCCTTCGCCGATATATCCGGTAACGCCCTGCCGCGGGACACCAAACGCGCGGGGCTCGAAGGAGTCGGCGGATATGGGTTTACACCGGGTGGTGCCGAGCGCGCCCGCGCTTCACGGCAATGGGGGGCATGGATTCGCGGACGCGCCGGGCGCTTCCGGACTGGGCCTCGCCCGCGGGCGCTACAGCCTTGGGTCGATGGTCGGACGGAGCTCCGCGATGGAGCGGCTGTTTTTGCAAATACGCTATCTGGCCGGCCATGTGCGCTTGGCCTTGTTTGAAGGCGAGCGCGGGACGGGCAAACGCTTGGCCGCGCGCACGCTGCACGAGCTTTCCCCGCACCGCGCGGGTCCGTTTACCGCCCATGCGGCGCAGGAGGCGTTGGCGGGCGATCTCCCGGCGCTGCTGCGCGAAGCGGGAGGCGGCACCCTGTACCTGGCCGGTGTCGATGGCTTAAGCCTGGACCAGCAAGCGCGTCTGCTGCACCTGTTGGGCTGGCTCGGGCAGGGCGGCACGGCGCGGACGGCCGGAGCCCGCCCGGGCTCCCAGCGCGACCTGCCGCAAGTGAGTTTGCCCGGAGAAGCGCCGCGCGCGGTCCTGCTTTCGACTGTCCGCGCCTTGCGCCCCCTGGTGTTGTACGGCAAGTTCCGCGCCGACTTGCAGCGCGAGCTCGGCTCCGTGCACCTCGCCCTGCCCCCCTTGCGTGAACGCCGGGAGGACATTCCGGTGCTGTTGGAGCACTTTCTGAAGCGCCATTCGCCGACAGCCGGGGCGCGGCGCCTGCGCGGCTACGCGCCCGATCTGCTGCCGGCGCTGCTCGCCCCCTCCTGGCCGGGCAACGTTGCTGAGTTTGAGGCGGCCCTGGCGGCCGCGGCACGGCGCTCGACGGGTGAATGGCTGCGCGCCCATGATCTGTACGAAACAGGTCCGCACGGTACGAGTCTCCAAGAGATTGATCTCCGCGGTGCTGACCTCCATGGCACTGACCTCCACGGCAGGGCTCTGTCGGGCACCGGTCCATCCGGCACAGCCCTGCCCGGGGCTGCTTCGGGCCGCTCCGCGTTCGGTTTGTCTGCTTCGGGCGGTAGGAGGCCGTCGGCGTGGTCGGCCGCATCCGGTCAGGCGCGGTCCGTCGAGGTTTCCCATCTTCAGCACGCCGGCATCCGGCTGGGTGCTTCCGCCGCCTATTCCCGGACCCCAGCCGCGCGGCCCGGGCCGTCCGGCGGCGGCCCGCACGAGCCGGACTTATTTGATCCGAACCTGGACCGCGCCATTCTCCGCCACATCCGGCGGGTGCTCGCCACCGTCAACGGCAATAAGCTGCGCGCGGCCCGGCTGCTCGGCATCAGCCGGTCCACCTTGTACCGCCTGCTCGAGTCCGAAGCCGCCCGGCAAACGGAGGCGGCCTCGGACAGCGCGGTCTGACCGGGACGCCCCCCGGCAGTCCCGGTCCGTCTTGTACACTCGGGGCTACCCGCCATGCTTCCGCTGCTCCTGCTTGCCGCCTTCGAAGCTCCGCCCGCCGCGCAAGCGGCCGGTACCGCCGAGCTCCAAACCATCTTCGCCGACTACTGGCAGGACCGTTTAGAGCACCACCCTGAGTTCGCGACCTCGACCGGAGACAAGCGCTACAACGACCGGCTCGACAGCTACACGGCCCAAGCCTACAACGATGAGCTGGCGCGTGGGCAGGACTTTGTTGCCCGGCTTGCCGCCGTGGACCCGGCGGAGCTGCCTGAACAGGACCGGCTTTCGCGGGAGCTGCTGATCCGCCGTTTGGCGGAGCAGCAGGAGGAAGCCGAGTTTAAGCCGTGGCAGCAGCCGGTGAACCAGTTCGCCGGTTTGCAGATTTCCTTGCCGCAGCTCGGGTCTGTCGCCCCGTTCGCGACGGTGAAGGATTACGACGATTGGACAGCGCGCATGCACGCCGCGCCGCGTGCTTTCGCCGAGGTGACGGCCTCGATCGAGGCCGGCATCGACGACCATCGCACCCCGCCGTGCTTTCTGCTTGAAAAGGTGCTCACGCAGACCCAGGCCATTGCTGCGGAAAAGCCCGAGGACACCCCGTTCGCGCGCCCACTTGCCAAGCCCGCCTTCAGCAAGCTGCCTGCCGAGGAGCAAACACGGATCCGGCAGGAATTGCTGGACGCGATCCGCACCGACGTCCTGCCCGCGTACAGCCGGTTTGCCCGCTTCGTGGAGAGGACCTACATCCCCGCGGGCCGGGCTGAGCCGGGCGCGTGGTCGCTGCCGGACGGCGACGCGTACTATGCGTTCCGGGTCAAGCAGTCCACGACCACCGAGCTGACACCGGCGCAGGTTCACCAGACCGGCTTGGACGAAGTCGCGCGCGATGAAGCTGATCTCACGACCATCGCGAAGAAGCTCGGATACAAGGACGTGCAAGCCCTGCGCGCCGCCGTGGCCGCCGACCCGAAGCAGCACCCGGCAAGCCGGGAAGCCCTGCTGGATTTGTACCGTAAAGACCTGGACGCGGTGCGGCCCAAGCTGCCCACGTACTTCGGCCTGCTGCCCAAGGCGCAGCTGACCGTCGAGCCGGTGCCCGCGTACTCAGAAAAAGAGCAGGCCCCGGCCTACTACCAGCGCGGGACGCCGGACGGGAGCCGCCCCGGTGCGATTTATATCAACACCTACGACTACGCCCACCGCTCGCTCCCCAACGTGGAATCGATCGCCTACCACGAGGGCATTCCCGGGCACCACCTCCAAATCTCCATCGCGCAGGAGCTCACCGGCCTGCCGCAGTTCCGCAAGTACGCGGGCTACACCGCTTACACGGAAGGATGGGGGCTATATGCCGAGCGCCTTGGCAAGGACATGGGCTTCTACCAGGACCCGTACTCGGAGTATGGCCGGATCGAAACCGACATCTTTCGCGCCGTGCGTTTGGTCGTCGACACCGGGGTGCACTCCAAACACTGGACCCGGGCGCGGATGGTGGACTACTTTCATGCGCATACCGGTCTTGACGAGGCGACGGTACAGGCGGAAACCGACCGCTACATCGCCTGGCCCGCGCAGGCGCTGGGCTACAAGGTGGGGCAGCTCGACATCCTGAAGCTCCGCGCGCAGGCGCAAACGGCTTTGGGACCGAAATTCGACTACAAAGCATTTCACGACCAAGTGCTCGGCGCGGGCGCCCTGCCGCTCGATGTGCTGGACGCGCGCATGGCCGCATGGCTCGGAGCGCAAGCAAAGCCCGCCGCGGCTCCAGCAGGAAGGTGAACAGCAGAACACTTCCTTAACTTACCCCTGATCGCTGTACCCTAGCTCCCATGAGCCAAACTCGTTCCATCGCGGTGCTGGGCGCTGGCAAGATGGGCGGCATCCTCCTGCAAGCCTTTCTCAAGCAAGGATTTTTCCCGCCAGAGCGCATCCGCGCCACCGTGGCGCACCCGGAGCGCGCCCTTGCCTTGTCGGCCCAGTGGGGCGTGGAGGTCGGCACCGACAACCGCGCAGCCGCGGAAGGAGCGGACATCCTGCTGCTCGCCGTCAAGCCGTTCCAGGTAGCGGCCCTGCTGGAGCAAATCCGTCCGGCGCTCCACCCCGCGCAGCTCCTGGTTTCCGTGGCTGCCTCGGTCACGACCGCGGCCATCGAGCAGGCGGCCGGTTCGGAGCTCGCCGTGGTGCGCGCCATGCCGAATACGCCGTCGACCCTGGGCGCGGGGGTCGCCGGCCTGTGCCGGGGCCGCTATGTGGAGGACGCGCAGATGGCGCTCGCGGCCGAACTGTTCCAAACCGTCGGGCGCACCGTGGTCGTCGATGAAAAGCACATGGATGCCGTTACCGGCTTATCCGCGAGCGGGCCGGCATTCATCTATATCATCCTTGAGTCGCTGGCCGAGGCCGGCGTGAAGGTCGGGCTGCCGCGCGAAACCGCCACCCTTCTGGCCGCGCAAACCACTTTCGGCGCGGCCAAAATGGTTTTGGATACGGGGTATCATCCGGCGCTGCTTAAAGACGCGGTGACGACCCCGGCCGGATGCACCATCGACGGCATTCTTGAACTGGAAGAAGGGGGATTGCGGGTCACCCTGATCAAAGCGGTCATGCGGGCCACGGAGCGAGCCCGAGTGCTGGCCGGCGGTTGACTACCGCGCCCCGAATCCTAAAACCGAAAAGGCATCCTCGACAGGATGCCCTATTTACTTGAAGCGTGAGGCTACTGCGGTTTCGCGTCCTGGATTTTTTGCTTGTCCTGGCTCGCGGTATCCTTCGCGTCGATCTTGGTTTCGCGCGCCTTGTCGGTCACCTTGCTTTTCTTCGCGGCGGAAGGGTCAAACACCTTTTGCACGCCTTCCTTGCTCTTGTCGAAACCCTTGACGGAGACTTCCTTGGTTTTATCGACCGCGGTGGTGCCGCCTTCCTTTGTCTTATCGAAGACCTTAGAGGTGCCGCTCTTTGTATCAGCAGCGGCACTCTTAGTCGCGTGCTTGGTCTTATGATAGGCGTGCTTTGTGCCCTTTTTCGTCGCCTGGCCCGCATTGCTTGCAGCGGCCTTGGTGTCCGAACCCGCGGCCTGCGCGTCTTGGCCCGCGGTTTGGGCGCGCAGCGCCGCCGGCATCAGCAGCGTTGAAGCCAACAGGACGGGAACAGCAGGGGTGAGCACGCGGAATATTCTCATAGGGCTATACTATACGGCTTTTGCCCGGCAGGCGCCCCGGCGAATCTAAAGTCTCACCTTGAGTTCGCGTCCGGGCGGAAACCATAGGCTCGCTTTGAAGCACATCACTGCTCATCCGAACCGGCCTGTGTCAAGGCATGCCTTAAAATAGAAGCAGTTCCCTTCGTAGCCGAATCCATGGCAACCCTGACCTACGCTGCAACCGTACCGACCGCCCGACCCACAGGACCCGGAGTGCGCCGGTTTGCCTGGGGTGTGCTTGGCTACAACATCTTGATCATTCTGTGGGGGGCCGTCGTGCGCTCCACGGGATCGGGCAACGGCTGCGGCGACCATTGGCCTTTATGCAACGGTACCCTGGTCCAACACTGGCAAACGCTTGCGAACGTCATCGAGTTCGCGCACCGGGCCTCGGTCGGGGTGGGGGTGGTGCTCCTGCTTGCGCTGGCTGTGTGGACTTGGCGCGGGACGTCGCGCCGCCATTTTGCCCGTGTCTTTGCCGGGATTTCTCTTTTTCTGACCTTCAACGAAGGGCTGCTCGGCGCGCTGCTGGTTGTTTTGCACCATACCGGCACAGACCAATCGCCCATGCGCGCGTTCTGGCTGTCCCTCCACCTGGCCAATACTCTTTTGCTCCTGGCCGCGCTTGCATTGACGGCGCACTTTATCGGCCGGCAGGAAGCCCGCATGCGGGGCACGGTGCAGCTGTTTCGGCCGGGGTTCACCCTTGCCGGTCTGTTCGCAACCTTATGCGTCGGCGTTTCCGGTTCGCTCGCCGCCCTGGGCGACACGCTTTACCCCGCGCGGTCGCTGGCGGAGGCCTTCGCGCAGGACTTTTCGCCGCACGCGAGCTGGCTGCTGCGGGTGCGCTGGATGCACCCGACCCTGAGCGTGGTTGCCGCTGTCTGGGTCGGCTTCCTGCTTCTGCGGTCCTGGCGGGAAAGTCCGAGGCTAGCGCGCGCCGCGGCCGGGCTGCTTGCGCTTCAGTTCGTGCTCGGCGCGGCGGATGTGCTCCTGTTGGCGCCGACGTGGCTCCAAGTCCTGCACCTATTGGGTGCCGACCTGCTTTGGACGGTCCTGGTGACCCTGGCCGCCCGAGTCACCCTACGGCCGCTCGGCTGCTTCGGCCCGGTGTGCGCCCTACAGCGTGCCCAAGACCGCTCCCGCAAGCCTCAAGCCGTGCCCGCGTAAACTTGTGCGGTACCAATCGACCGTTCGCCGCAGCCCCTCCTCAAAGCCTATCTCCGGGCGGTACCCGAAAGCTTCCCGGGCAGCCTCGATGCTTGCCATCGAGTTCCGGATATCCCCGGGCCGCTCCGGTCCGTGCTGCGGCTCCGCCTTGTAAGCCAGCAAGCGGGCCATGACCTGGAATGTTTCGTTTAGGGTGTGCCGCTCGCCGCAGGCGACGTTGAAAACGCGGCCCGCGACTTTTTCCACCGGAGCCGCCGCCGCGAGGAGGTTAGCGCTGACGGTATTTTCGACATAGGTGAAGTCGCGGCCTTGCTCACCGTCGCCGTTGATCGTAATCGGCTCGCCGTGCAGCATGGCGAGCGCCCAACGGGCCATCACTCCGGAGTAGGGCGAGTCCGGCGTTTGCCGGGGGCCGAAGATATTGAAGTAGCGCAGCGCGACCGTTTCAAGCCCATATACCTGCCCGTAGGACCGCATGTACAGCTCCCCCGCGAGCTTCTGCACCGGGTAGGGCGCGATCGGCTGCGGGGTCATGGTTTCCACGCGCGGAAAGCCGGGCTGGTTGCCGTAGGCCGAGGAGGACGCCGCGTAGACGACCCGCCGCACGCCGTTCGCGCGCGCGCCCTCCAGCAGATTGAAGGTGCCGTCGATGTTTGCCGTGTGCGAGGTGCGCGGGTCCTTGATGGAGCGCGGCACCGAAGGCAGGGCCGCCTGGTGGAAGATGACCTCAATACCGCGGCAGGCCTCGGCGACTGCGTCCGCGTTTCGCAGGTCCACTTCGCGCAGCTCCAGCCCGGAGGGCAGGTTGCCGCGCCGCCCGGTTTCAAAATTATCGAGCCCGCGCACCTCCTCGCCGCGTGCGAGCAGCGCTTCCGCGATCCAAGAACCGATAAAACCCGCGCACCCCGTCACCAGGTACTTCGCCATCCCCACATGCTACCCGCGCGATGTCTCCGCTTATGTCCGCGTACAAGGGGACGGCGGCACTGATTTCCCAAAACGGAACCGCCGGAGAAATTTTCCCGATTCAGTTACCGTTGTCCACCCGCGCTCTATTCCGTTCGCGAGTGCAGTCCCAAAATCGGGCATACTGGGAGCCATGACCCAAGCCGGCCCGCTTCCGCCCTTTAAACTCGCGCCTTTCTTTCAAACGCGCATCTGGGGCTTTCACAACCTCCGTCCCTGGTTTGCATATCCGCCCGACACGGAGGCCGGGTCGGGCGGCGAGCCGATCGGTGAGGTTTGGCTGACCGGTCCCAAGTGCGTCGTGGCCACGGGGCCGCTCGCCGGACAAAACTTCGCGGCCGCGGTCAAGGAAAATGCCGCTGCGATCCTGGGCCCCGCTTTTGCATCGGAGCGCGAATACCCGCTGCTCATCAAGGTTTTGTTTCCGCGCGAAAAGCTCAGCGTGCAGGTACATCCCGATGACGTGCTGGCGCAGCAAAAAGGTGAGCCGCGCGGCAAAACCGAGTGCTGGTACGCGCTGGACGCGAAGCCGGACGCCAAGGTGGCGCTCGGCCTTAAACCCGGCACGACGCCCGATGCGGTCCGGAAGGCAATTGCCGACCATACGATGGAGGGGCTGCTGGGCTGGCTGCCGCTCCGCACCGGCGACATGGTGTATGTGGACGCGGGCACGGTACACGCGATCTGGCCGGGCTCGGTGATCCTGGAAACCCAGCAAACCTCCGATACGACGTACCGCTTGTACGACTATGGCCGCCCGCGCGAGCTGCACGTGGAGCAGTCGCTGGAGGCGATGCGCGTGGAAACCGCAGCCGGCAAGGTAAGCCGAGCGCCGGGCGCGCGCGGCGAAGCGACGCTGGTCGACCAACAGTACTTCCGCGTGGAGCGCTGGGAAGGTGATGCGGATGGGTTGTGTGCGGCGGCGCGGGAAGACGCGGGTCCGCAGCTTTTGTTCACCGCCGCGGGCACACTCCGCATTGAGGGCGAGGGTTTCGAGTCATTTGCCCTAGGCCGCTGCGAGCTGGCGGTCGTGCCCGCCGGCGCTCCCGCTTGGGAGGCGCGCGGCGAGGCCGAGGTGATGCGGATCGTACCCCGGGGCGGCGCGGCATCGGCTTCAGCCGCGATGCCTGAAAGCGCCATGGCCTAAAGCTTCCTCCGGAACTGCCGATAAACATACAAGAAAGAGAGGAAGGGAATGGCGCAAGAGGTGGAGTTTCGGCCGATCATCCTGGCCGGCGGCAGCGGGACGCGGTTTTGGCCGCGGAGCCGGAAAGCGCGCGCCAAGCAGGTGCTGGCGCTGGACGGCGAGCGGACGATGATTCAGCGCACGGTGGACCGCTTGGGGCCGCTGGCTGGGCCGAAGCAAACCTGGGTGATCACCAACGGCCTGCTGTCGCCTGAAGTCTGCAGCCAGCTCGACTCGATCCCGGCGGAGCAGATTGTGTGCGAGCCGGCCGCGCGCAATACCGCGCCTGCTGCCGGGTTGGCAGCATTTCTGCTGGAGCGCGAAAACCCGGATGCGGTTCTGGGCATGTTTCCCGCCGACCATGTGATCGGGAACGAAGCAGCATTCATCGCGGTCCTGCGCCGGGCCGTGCGCCTGGCCGCTGCCGGGGAAAACATGGTGGTGCTGGGCATCCGGCCCACGCGGCCTGAAACCGGCTACGGTTACATTGAAACCGGTGATCACCTGCCAGCGGGTGAGCGCCGCGTGCGCCGCTTCACCGAAAAGCCCAATGCCGAACGGGCAGAGACCTTTATCGCGGCAGGCAACTACTGGTGGAATTCGGGCATTTTCATATGGTCGGCCCGTACACTTGCGAATGCGATGCGCGAACACCTGCCTGAAACCGCGCCCATGCTCGAAACCATCGCCGCCGCCCACGGCACCCCGCAATGGGAGGCCGTCTTCGCCGAGCTTTACCCCAAGTGCGAGAACATCAGCGTCGATTACGCGATCCTGGAGCCGCGCTCCGCCAAGGGCGAGCACCACTCAAACCTTTTTTGCCTTCAAGCCGATTTCGGCTGGAACGATCTAGGATCCTGGGCCGCGCTCTACGAACACCAGTTGGAGCAGGGCGAGAACGTGGACGATGCGCGGAACGTGCGCGAAACGGCAGGCTTTCTCGCGGTGGACGCGGCCGGCAACTATGCCTATTCGCCGAGGAAATTTGTTTCGCTCGTCGGTGTGCACGACCTGGTCGTGGTGGAAACCGAAGACGCCATCCTGGTGACTACGCGGGCACACTCGCAGGATGTCGGCAAGGTCGTGAAAGAGCTCGCGGCGCAGGGCAAGAAAGAATTGATTTAGCCTGCCCGCTACTTGCGCGTACAACAACGGTGTCATCCTGAGCGTAGCGAAGGATCTGCTTTCGTGCGCTGGCCGGCAATGTCAGGGAGATTATGAGCACGGAAGCTATCAAATTCGGTACGGACGGTTGGCGCGGTGTCATCGCCGAAGACTTTACTTTTGAGAACGTCCGCGCGGCCGCCGCGGCCATCGGCAAGTACCTGCTGAAGCAGGGCGCGCGCGAAAAGGGCGCGGCCATTGGCTATGACACACGCTTCGGCTCGCGCGCCTTTGCTGAAGCCGTCGCGGAAGTGCTTGCGGGCGCGGGCATTCCAGTGGCGCTCGCCGACCGTATCACCCCTACGCCGGCGCTCTCCATGGCCGTGCGCGATCGGGGCTGCGCGGGCGGAGTCATGATCACCTCCTCGCACAACCCTTTTCAGTGGAACGGGGTGAAGTACAAGGCGTTTTACGGTGGTTCGGGCCGTCCCGCGATTATCGCGGAGATTGAAAAGGAGCTCGGGCAGCCGCTGCCTTCCGCCGAAATGCCCGCCAAGGTGGAGCAGGTTGACTTTGTCTCGCCCTATGTTGCCGCCATTCGCGCGTTCGCGAACCTCGACGCGATCCGCGGCTCGGGCCTCAAGTTCGCGGTCGACTGCATGTACGGCGCGGGCCGGGGCGTGCTCGCCGACATCTTCCGCTCGCTCGGGGTCGACCACGTCGAGATTCGGGGCGAGCACAACCCGCTCTTCCCCGGCATCAACCCCGAGCCGATAGAGCCGCACATCAACGCGCTCAAGGATGCCGTGACCGCGCATGGCTGCGCCGCGGGATTCGCCACCGATGGCGACGCGGACCGCATCGGCGCGGTCGATGAGCACGGCAACTTCGTCGACCCGCACAAGATTTTCTCGATCCTGCTCCAGTGGCTGCTCGAAACCAAGGGCTGGCCGGGCGGGGTCACCCGAGCCTTCAACACCACCGGCATGCTCGACCGCATCGCGGCCAAGCATGGGCGCAAGCTGTGGGAGCACGGTATCGGCTTCAAGTACGTCTGCGATCTGATGCTGGATGAGGACATCCTGATCGGTGGGGAAGAGTCGGGCGGCATCGGCATCCAGCGCCACCTGCCCGAGCGCGACGGCTTGCTGAACGCCCTGCTGCTCGCGACCGTGATGGCGGAGCGCAAGAAAACCTTGGGCGAGCTGGTCCAAGCGCTGCAAGACGAGTACGGCGAGCACCACTACGGCCGCATTGACCTCCACATCGACGACCGGCTCAAGAACGCCGCGATCGCGAAAGCCCGCGCCGGGGCAGGGGAGTTTGCCGCTTCCGGGTCCACGAGTTTGCGCTTCGCCGGGATGGAGGTCGAGCGCGTCTCGACCCTGGACGGGATCAAGTTCTTTCTCAAGAACCCCGAGACGGCAGCGAAGCCCAACGCCGCCCAAACCTGGCTGCTGCTCCGCGCTTCGGGAACCGAACCGCTGCTCCGGATTTACTCGGAATCGTGTTCAAAAGAATTAATAAGCAAGCTGCTGAAGTCAGCCAAAGCATTCGCCATGAGGAGTTTAGGCTAGCTGAGACATTTTGTGTTCCTCGCTCGACCTTCGCGCGCCGGAGCCCTGCATGCATGAGCTTGGGGGTGACAGGCGGAAATTCGTAACTTCGATCTTTGCGGAGCATGCACAGGATCGCACAGCCCGAGCCGTGCGCTCGGTATCGAGAACGCTCAACGTACCTTGAGTCAGCAAGCCCCAGGGCTCGCACCCCATCAATAAGAATGGTGTGAATGTCACGCTCGGCGGCCAGCTCGATCGCTTTCCGCTCTCCCGCATCGAGCCTGACAAGCTGCGGCATGGTCTTGGAAATGATGGCTTGATCGCGAGCTGAGCAGGAGGCGCCGCAAGAACTTTCAAGGGCTCCGCCGCAATGATCCGGCG
>CAXTSB010000048.1:0-5267 GCA_964246845.1 uncultured Acidobacteriaceae bacterium | reverse complement strand
ATCCGCTTCAGGGTGGCTTCGCTAGAGTCAGGCGGCGTTCGTGCAAGTTCTCGAATCTTGGGAAAGGCTTACCGTAAGCCCCAAGCGGAACAGTCCGGGCGCGTCCGCAAGCATCGCGCGCCCGGCCTGCCGGCTACCTTAGTCTAAGACCGACCATTTACGGAGTGCGGAACTTCGTGCGGAGGTAAAGCTCGACCTTCGCGGCTTCCGCCTCCGTAAGAACGCGGTTGTACACGAGGACCTCGCTGACCTCGCCCTTAAACGGCGTCCCGTTCAGGCCGAGGCCGATGGTGGCCGCGCCCGTCGTGCCGTTCAGGCTTGCGTACTTGCCTTCCTGGCTCAGGACGGGGACGCCATTGACGTAAAGCGCATCAGTGGTTTGGTTATGAACGGCGCGGGTGACGGTAAAGTCCTGCCCAACGTTATTCGGACGGGTGTAGACGGGCTGATTATTTACCTGCGTCGTGCCGAAGCGGAAAGCGGCGTGGGTTTGGTAGGGCGAGACGAACGTGTTGCCCCACCGGGCGTCTTCCGTCCAGAAAATGGCTGCGTTGTCGCTCGCGTAGCTGCTGCTGTCAACGTCCGAGCTCGCGACGAGAAACACGGTCATCTCGGTCCAGCCGCTGATCGGGAGATTGAAGTTGAGAACGTTTTCCGCCCTGGCGAACACGTAAGCGGGTTGGTGGGCAATGCCGTCCATCGAAATGCTCGGACGAACCGCATTGACTTGGCCGACAGTCGCATTACGGCCGTGCCCGGAGTGATCGGGCCACGCAACCCCGGGACCGGGGTTGATGTCTTCGCTGCGGAACCAAAGCTGGAGGCCGTTCGTGGCTACCTGCGACTCGGCATATGCAGCGGCTCCGGCGCTTTGCACGCGCAGGTTGGAGAGTGTTGGAACAGCGTTATAGAAGTTCAACGGCAGCGGAACAGAGACATCCTGAAGCGGCCCCGATTGGTCCACCACCTGCAGGGGATACTGGCGGGGAAATAAATCCAACTCCGTGGTGGTCACGCTGCTTCCGAAGAGCGTCGGTATAGCGTTAGTGCCGACGTCGAGCGAGAAAGCGGCGCCGCGCCCATACTCTTCGCTTTCCACGCTGACGCCCTGGATGCCCGCGCTGAAGTGCAGCTGGAGACTGCCGCTGCCGTTGAAGTTGATCGTTCCGGGAGAAGTTTGATAGATGGGAAGACCGCTCGGTTCGCTAAAATTGGAGGTAAGAGAAGAGATATTGACCTGCACGGTCAACCCGGGGACGCCATGCACGGGCAGGGTGGCCGTGAACGGCGCGGAGATGTTGCTGGGAGGGGGAGGAAAGACCGGAGCAGCCGGCATATCGGCGAAGTCGATATAGCCGTCGGCGCGGAGACCCTCATTCGCGTATGTGTCGATGTCCTGAGTTTGCGCAGCTGCGGACAACACGGAGCCGGCAAGGGCTGCGAGTAGGAGCAGATGTTTCATGGCAGAGAAACCTCCGGGGTGAAGGATGGGCGTGGCGGTCCGGGGGAGACCTGAGTCTTCGAGAGCGCAGAAGACGGCGCTGCACTTGCGCCTGAAAGGGAGGCGTCCGCGAATGGCAAGGAACCAGCTGTCGAACGGCGGCCGTAAGTAAATCCTGATGGCCAGCACTATATCACTTACGAAGCAGGACGCGGAAAGCAGACTTGCATCACATTTCACAGTCCGCACAAAGCATGATCGCTACAGCTGCTCCCTTACCCCCGCCTCCCGGTGCAGGTGACGCACCTGGTGGTCCAGCCCTGCTTCCAGCGCGGCTTGCGCTTCCTTTTGCCGGAACGTCATGGGGAGGAGAACGCCGCGCACGTCTTCGAGCAGCAGCCCGAGCCCGGCGTAGAAGCCGATGGCCGTGATCGCCAAGCCGAGCCAAGCCGCCGCCGGGCCGACCGAGTGCATGCCGAACTCGACCAGGGCCGCGCACACGGAGCGCGCCGCGCCGGCGATCAGCAGCATCGCGAGCATGGGCTTGCCGGTGATGGTGACGGCCGTGACGATCGCGAGGCAGACCGCGAGCGCGAGCAGAAAGATGCCCACCGCGGACGAAGGCGGGTCGCCGCCGGCGAGCAGGATGGGCACGCCCTGCACAACCCAGGCGAAGCCGAAGATGCCCATCGCGGTCGCCGCGCCCGTATCGCGCGAAAGAAAGGCCATGATGCAGGGCAGCAGTTCCAAAGGGGCCGCGAAGCCGAGCAGCAGCATGGCCACGATCTTCGCTTCCGAAGCCGGAATCCAGTGCAGCAGAAATGCCGAGTAGAGGAGATTGCCGATGGCGAATGCGAAGCAGCCGAGCGGCAGCGCGCTCGCGTACGGACGTAAAACAATCCTTACTTGAGATACAGTCTGCCGTTGGGCTGCTTCTTCGTCGCGCTCGGCCATGCTGGTTAGACGCGCCGAACCGCCCGGGTGACAAAGGTGTCACGTCAACATGCTGCGCGGTTTTTATCCGAAGCAATCTCGGCCGCCGCCCGATGCAAAGCCGCCGCCGCAAGATCGCAGAAGCGGGCGGCCGGAAAGCGCCCGGCGCTTATTTCAGCATCCACACAAGTGACACAGTCGACGCCGGAGAGCGGCGGCGGCCAAGCCCGCACCTGAAAGGACGCTCCCGCATGAGCACTGCCGCCCCTCCCATGGAGAAAACAAAGCCCCTGACACAACTTTCCGCCTGGAAAACGCTGGAGCAGCATTTCCAAGAGATTGAGCCGAAGCACCTACGGGAGCTGTTCGACCAAGACCCGGCGCGCGGCACAAAACTGACGGCCAAGTTCGACGACTTCTACCTCGACTACTCCAAGCACCGGATTACGGAGGAAACGCTCAAGCTGCTGCTCCAACTCGCGAAGGAGGCTGGTGTTGCCGAACGGCGGGACCGGATGTTCGCCGGGGAGAAAATCAACACGACCGAGGGGCGCGCCGTGCTCCACGTCGCCCTGCGCGCGCCGAAAGACGCGGTCATCAACGTCGACGGCGAAAACCAGGTTCCGTACGTCCACGAGCAGCTCGACAAGATGAGCGCGTTCGCCGACAAGGTGCGCTCGGGCGAGTGGACCGGTCACACGGGTAAGCGGATCAAAACGGTGATCAACATCGGCATCGGCGGCTCGGACCTGGGACCCGTGATGGCCTATGAGGCGCTGCGGTTCTACTCGCAGCGCGACCTCGACTTCCGGTTCGTCTCCAACATCGACGGAACCGACTTCGCGGAAGCGACGCACGGGCTTCAAGCCGATGAAACCCTGTTCATTATCTCGTCCAAAACCTTCACCACGCTCGAAACCATGACCAACGCGCACACGGCGCGTGACTGGGCTTTAAAACAGCTCGGGGACGAAAAGGCGGTCGCCAAGCACTTCGTCGCGGTTTCCACCAATGCCGGGGAAGTCGGAAAGTTCGGCATCGACACAGCCAATATGTTCGGCTTCCGGGACTGGGTCGGCGGACGCTACTCGATGGATTCGGCGATCGGGCTTTCGACGATGATCGCGATCGGCCCGGACAACTTCCGCGCGATGCTCGCGGGCTTCCATGCCATGGACGAGCACTTCCGCACCGCCCCGTTCGAGCAAAACCTGCCGGTGCTGATGGGCCTGCTGGGGGTTTGGTACAACAACTTCTTCGGCGCGCAAACAGTGGCCGTGCTGCCGTATGACCAATACCTGAAGCGCTTCCCGGCGTATCTCCAGCAGCTCACCATGGAGTCGAACGGCAAGCACGTCACGCTTTCCGGCGAGGCTGTCACCTACCAAACCGGGCAGATTTTTTGGGGCGAGCCGGGCACCAACGGGCAGCACTCGTTTTATCAGCTCATCCACCAGGGGACCAAGCTGATCCCTTGCGACCTGATCGGCTTTAAGCAGACCCTGAACCCGCTCGGCAAGCACCACGACCTCCTGATGGCGAACGTCTTCGCGCAGGGCGAGGCGCTGGCGTTCGGCAAGACCGCCGAGCAGGTGAAGGCCGAAGGAACCAAGCCCGAGGTGGTGCCGCATCGGGTGTTCGAGGGCAACCGGCCGACCAACACGCTGCTCATCGACAAGCTCACGCCCGAGTCGCTGGGCAAGCTGGTGGCGCTGTACGAGCACATGGTGTTCACCCAAGGCGTGATCTGGGGCATCGACTCGTTTGACCAATGGGGCGTCGAGCTGGGGAAAAAGCTCGCGGTCGACATCATCGGCGACCTGGACGGGACTAAGAAGAACCCGCACGACGGGTCGACCGACGCGCTGATCGCGCACTACAAAGGGTGAAGCGGTTGTTCCGTTTCCGCGCAGCAACTTCGCCGAGCGGCTTGTGTCTAAGCAGGCGTAGAGGTGGCAGGCGATGCAACGGAAACAGCTTCTTCACATGGCAGGCAAGGCGCTCGCGGGCACGGCACTTACAGGCGCGACGCTCGCGGGAGCCTTCGCTTTTACGGCAGCGGCGCAAGAGACGCACGACCCGTACGCGATTCCCGATGCACAGCTGCAGCAAAACGTCAGCCAAGCGTTGCACAACGACCAGCAGTTGAGCAGCATCGCGATCGTCGCGACCGCCAACCAGGGCACGATCACGCTCAAGGGTGCGGTCGCGACCGAGGCGATGCGCGCGGAGGCCGAGCAGGTGGTCGCGGGCGTCAGCGGCGTCCGCTCCATCCAAGACAACCTGGATGTGAGCGGCGGGAGTCCGGCGGCTCAGGACAACCAGGCCCCGCCACCGCCCGATGAGCCCACGCAAGGCAACAGTGCCGCGCTGCCGCCTCCGCCTCCCGCGGACACCGCGCCTTCAGCAGCAGCAGGCGCTCCCGGCGATTGGGGCGTACGGGGCAACGCACATGTGCCGCAAGGCTACCGGTCTTCGGCACCGGGGTTCGCGGCTGCGCAGCAGGTACCGGCCGGTCCGGTCACCATTGCTGAAGGCGCGCTCTTGAATGTCCGCACCAGCGAGCCCCTGAGCACGGCGGGGCTCAAGCCGGGCGACTTTTTCCAAGGAACCGCCGCTTCCGATGTGTTTGCGGGCGGAGCGCTCGCGATTCCGCGCGGGGCCGTGATCTCCGGCCAGGTTGTGGAAGCAAAGAACGCGGGAGCGCTCGGAGGCTCGCCGAAGCTGGAGCTGCGGCTGACCGGCTTGCAGCTCGGCGCGAACAGCTATCAGCTGCTTTCGGACACCTGGTCGAGCCAGGGCCCGAGCAAGAGCGGCTATACCGCCGCTAACACGATTGGGGGTGCCGCGGCAGGTGCCGCCATCGGCGCGGTGGCCGGGGGCGGGCTGGGTG
>CAXTSB010000047.1:19859-22495 GCA_964246845.1 uncultured Acidobacteriaceae bacterium | reverse complement strand
CTGAAAAAACCGGCGAGCGCGCCGATGATCGCACCCACGGCCGCGCCGCCGCCGGTTTTTTCAGCGGTGTTTTTACCGCGGCCCTGTTGTGCGCTTGACCACGGGTCCGTGACGACCGACAGCTTGGGTTGGCCGCTCGACTGCGGCAGGTTGATCGAAACCAGCTCGAGCGAAAGCTGCGCGCCGCCGGTAAAGTGCGTCGCGCCCTTCGCCTCAATCACCCGCCCGGTGACGGAGGTGCCGACGGGCAGCAGTGTGTAGCCGTCCTGCACGACGGACGAAGCGAGCGTGCCGCGGAAGGTGTCGTTGGCCTTGGCCGTTTTTGTGTCAATCAGGTCGTCCACCCGGACCGAGAGCGTGGTTTCCGGCTGAACGGTGACGGTTTTGGTCACCACCGGCTTCTCGGCAGGAGCGGGCGCAGGCGGAGGCGGCACGGGTACGGGCTGCGCGGCGACCGCGGTTTGCACGGTCAGGTTGTTGAGCACGGTTTTGACCCCGGCGACCGTTCCGGCCTCATTCGAGGCGAGCACCTTGGCGGCTTGGGAGTCCACCTCGCCGTTTAAGCTCACAACGGCATGGGAGACCGAAGGGGTGATGTGCATCCCGGCAAAGGCGGGTTCGCGGCGCAGCACCGACTGCACGCGGGCCAGCAGCTGCAAGTCGGTCGGCTGCGGTTTGGCGGACTGCGCGGGTGCGGCCGCGGCGGCAAGGAGGGCAAGAGCGAGGGCGGGATGCTTGATCATGTGAGTAACCGTCGGCTGCTTCATTTGCTGACAGGAAGAACACGGAAAGGATAGCGAAGTTTCGCTGCGGAAGCTGGGAGAATGCGAGACGAGGCAGTGTCGAATGAAGCTCCGCCCGCACGCTGCGAATGCCTACATCCGCGCTTGCCGGGTCAAGGCGATCATAGCGGCGCGCACTCCTTGGCCGTCCGCGACTTCCTCGGCGAAGTTGATGCGCGCGCCTTTGACGCCGTCCGCGGTTTTGAGCCGCAGCGTGAAGCCGAGCCGGTCCACGCCGGTCATCGCGGCTTCCGCGGCCTCGATGCTGGCAAAGGCACGGGCGAGCAGGAGCATGGAGTCGACGTGGTCGGCATTCATATGGGCCAGGATGCGGCCGGCAGCCGGCGCGAGCGGGTCCGGAGCGGCTTCGGCATACGCGTCCGCCTCGACCCAGCCCATCACGCCGAAGCCGCCGACGTAGTACAGGTCCACCGGATTGAGCCGGAAAAATTGAAAATCAGAAAACTCCACCCAGTACCGGCTGTTCGGGTGCTTCGAAAGGTAGAGCTCGCGCGCTTCCGGCAGTTCCGGCTCCAGCACGGGCGCGGCGGCACCGACAAGGGTGGCGCGGGCAGACCCGAGCTGGTCTCCGTCCTCGGGAGCTTGACTGACAAACAAGCTGGCGCGCGCGTCTTCGCGGAGATTTTGAGTGTGCATCGCCATGCTGCTGATCAGAAAGAGCGGCCGCCCCCGCGCGTCAAGCGCATAGGGCATCAGCGAGCCGAAAGGAAAGCCGGGGTGCTTGCGCGAAACCGTGGCGAGTGTTCCCGCCGAGTTGAGTGAGAGGAGCGTCCGCGCGCTCGGCATGGCTCGGTTCGGGCAGCCGCGGGGGTGCGGGACCGGTAAAAGCATGCCGTCGAGGCTCGGACATCGATTCCGCCAGCCTTAAAAGTGGTAAGCCACGCCGACCACGGGATTGAAGATGTTTTCGTAGCGGTTGGTGTTGGTGATGTTTCCGGTCCCGAACAGGCTGGGCGCCTTCACGATAATGCCGCGGTACTGCACGCGGATGTCGAAGGACGGGTTGATCTCGTACGCCACGCCGCCGCCGTAGGGGATGCCGATGGCCGTCACGCTTTTCAACGGGTTCTGGTTGCTCTTGTTATCGTTCAGGCCGCCGAAGAAGTACGCGCCGACGCCGCCCTCGATGAACGGGAAAAAGTTGTGATACGAGAGCAGGTTGTAGTTGTACTCGACCGAGAACTCCTGGAATGAAGTGTGCGCGCGCACGCCGATGCCCAGGTTCGAGTTGTACTTGGTGATGTAGCGGTTGAAGCCGTAATTGGCCTCCGCCGCGCCGCGCGGGGTCAACAGGTAGCGGTAGCTGCCGAGGATGCCCAGCTGGGCGATGGTGCCGGTTTGCCGTACGCCGTTGCCGTTCACTTCCGGCTGGAACAGGGCTGAATAGCTGATGCTGGCATCTTGGCGGCTTTCCTGTGCGCGGGCGGCGGGGAGAACGGCCGCAAAAAGGCAGGCCAGGAGAAGGAGGTGTTTCTTCATGCGGTGTGATCGCCTCGGGCCCGGCGGCGGAGTGCGGCTCGCGGAGCAAATGCTGGTTTTGACGGGAACACACGCTCCCGGTCTACGGCTAATTGTACATATGCCCGGGAGGCGGACGCCGCATCCTAAGCTGTTCCGGGAAAGGAGAGCAGCTCATGGGCACACCACCGTTCACGCCGGCGCGGGTCTCGCGCTTTCTCCTTCTATGCCTGCTGGGCGCGCTTGCGATCATCGGCGCATACCTCCTGCTGACGCACGCGGAGGCGCGCCAAGGCGTGCAGCACCAGCAAAGCCGGCTTCATTTATTCACCCCGCCGCCCCTAGAGAACACGTAGGGCGCGCCGCGTTCGCGCG
>CAXTSB010000047.1:3301-19849 GCA_964246845.1 uncultured Acidobacteriaceae bacterium | reverse complement strand
CGGTGATGGTCGCGTAGTCGGCCATACTGCCTACGCGCAGATTTTCAGCGCGGGTACGGGAATGCGGACCAACGCGCCGGTTTCCAGCTCATGCGCGACCGCCAAGCCCGGCAGGATCGCCACACCCGCCCCCATCGCCACAAAGCGCTTAACCGCTTCCAGCGAAGGCAGCTGCACCCCCATGTGCAACGGGGTGCGGGCACGCGCGAAAAGCTCGGTGATCTCCTGGCGGAGAGGCGAAGCAACGGCATGGCCGATGAAATTGAGTGCGCCGAGTTCTTTGATGGCGACCTCCGAAGTTCCGGCGAGCGGGTGGCCGGGCGCGGCGACGAGCACCACCGCGTCGTCGTACACCGCGCACGCTTCCAGGTCGTCGCTCTCCGGAACGAAGGTCAGCACGCCCAACTCGACCTCCCGGCTCAGCACCTGCTCCGGGATGCGGCTGGCCAGCGAGCGCCGCACATGGATCGTCAGGTGCGGATGCTCCTCGCGGAAGCGCGTGAGCACCGGCAGAAGAAAATGCGTGGTGTACTCATTGGCGGCCAGCGACAGTTCGCCGCGAGCGAGCGAGCGCAGCTCTTCCACCGCGGAGCGCGCTTCGCCCCGGAGCCGCAGCAGGCGCTCGGCGTAGCCCCGCAGCACCTCACCCGCCGGGGTGAGCGTGCCGTCGCGCGAGCCGCGCTCGAACAAGCGCTCGCCCAGGTGCTCTTCCAACTTGCGGATGGCTTGCGAAACGGCCGGCTGCGTGCGATGGAGGCGCAGGGCTGCCCGGGAAAAGCCGCGCTCTTCCACGATGGCGAGAAAGGTTTGCAGTTGCGGAATGTCCATAAGCAAGCGAAGCCGCTGCAAGAGCGCGGTCGGCATCAATAAAGTATTTTTATGAATTCTGCTTGTTTTTTCAATTGGAATTATGGAAGCGGGCGTGGGACACTGCCTGTGGAGACGGCGATGCAGGACAAGGTTTTGATCTTCGATACAACGCTTCGGGACGGAGAGCAGTCGCCCGGCTGCTCCATGACGGAGGATGAAAAGCTCCGCATGGCGCACGCGCTCGACGAGCTCGGCATAGACATTCTGGAAGCGGGCTTCGCTATCTCCTCCGAGGGTGATTTCCAGGCGATTTGCCGGCTGGCACGCGAGGTGCGCCGGCCGGTGATCGCGGCGCTGGCCCGGGCGCGCCGGGGCGACATTGAGCGCGCGGCGGCATCGCTCGAAGGCGCGGAGCGGGCGCGCATTCATACCTTTCTCGCGAGCTCCGACATACACCTTGAATGGAAGCTGAAGATGAGCCGCGAGCAGGCGCTCGCGCAGGTCGGCGAGATGGTGCGGCTGGCGCGCGGCTACGTGGACGATGTGGAGTTCTCAGCCGAGGACGCGACCCGCACCGACCTCGACTACCTGTGCGCGATGAGCCGGGCGGCCATCGAGGCGGGCGCGACGACGATCAATCTGCCGGATACGACCGGCTACGCGACCCCGGACGAGTACCGGGCGATGTATCAGAAAGTGCGCGCGTGCGTGCCGATGGAGGGCGTCACGCTTTCGACGCACTGCCACGACGACCTGGGCCTCGCGGTTGCGAACACGCTGGCGGGCATCGAGGGCGGGGCGCGGCAGGTGGAGTGCACCATCAACGGCATCGGCGAGCGGGCCGGCAACGCGGCGCTCGAAGAGATCGCGGCGGCGCTGCAAGTGCGGGGCGACCGATACGGCGTCGGCTCGGATATCGCGCTTCAAAAGCTGTACCCGACCAGCTGCCTGCTGGGCGAGATGATCGCGTTCAAACCAGCGCCGAATAAGGCGATTGTCGGCGAAAACGCCTTCGCGCACGAAGCGGGCATCCATCAGCACGGCATGCTCGCGAACCCGCTCACCTACGAGATTATGACGCCCGCCTCGGTCGGCCAGCCCGCGAACAAGCTGGTGCTGGGCAAACACTCCGGCCGCGCGGCGCTGCGGTCGCGACTGCGCGAGCTGGGCTTCACGCTCGACCCGGCGGCGCTGGACCGCGTGTACGGCGCGTTTACGACGCTGGCCGACAGAAAGAAAAACATCTACGACCAGGATTTGATCAACCTGGCCCACTCCGCCGGCGCGCACGCGACCGAACACGCGGCGGTCGAGGCATAACGATGGACCTGAACATCCTAGTGCTCGCCGGCGACGGCATCGGCCCCGAGGTCACCGAGGAGGCGCTGCACGTGCTGCGCTCGGTGGCGGCGCACGGCGACCACCGTTTCCGGTTTGAAAAAGCCCTGATTGGCGGCGCGGCCATTGACGCGCACGGGACGCCCCTGCCGGACGCGACACGCGAGGCGGCCCTTAAGGCCGATGCCGTTTTCCTGGGCGCGGTTGGCGACAACAAGTTCAATGCCCTGCCCCCGTCGGAGCGCCCTGAGGCGGGCTTGCTGGCCATTCGCGCGGCGCTGGGCGGGTTCGCCAATCTGCGGCCGGCGTTCGCTTACCCGGCGCTCGCGGCCAACTCGCCTCTGCGTTCGGAGGTGGTCGAGGGCGCGGATATCCTGTTTGTCCGTGAACTGCTGGGCGGCTTGTACTTCGGGCAGCCCCGGGCTTGGGACAAGGGCAGCCAAGAAGCCTGGAACACGATGCGCTACACCCGCGCGGAAGTCGAGCGCGTGGCGCGGGTCGCCTTCAAGCTGGCCGGGCAGCGTCGCGGAAAGCTGTGCTCGGTCGACAAGGCGAACGTGCTGGAAACCTCGCAGATGTGGCGCGCGACCGTGAACGAGATCGCGCGCGAGTACCCGCAGGTCACGGTCGAGCACGAGTATGTGGACGCCTGCGCGATGCACCTGATGAATAATCCCCGGCGCTTCGACGTGGTGCTGACCGAGAACCTGTTCGGAGACATCCTGTCGGATGAAGCCGGGGTGATCGCGGGCTCGCTCGGCGTGCTGCCTTCGGCGACGATCGGCGGCCAAGTGGACCTGTATGAGCCCGTGCACGGTTCGGCCCCGGACATCGCGGGCAAGGGTATCGCCAACCCAATCGGCGCGATTCTGACCGCGGCCATGCTCCTGCGGCACTCGGCGGGTTTGGCGCGCGAGGCTTCCGCGATCGAGGACGCCGTCAAGCAGGTGCTCGAGAACGGCGCGAAAACCCGCGACCTGGCGCGCGGCGGCGAGGAGTCTGTGACCACGCAGGAGATGGGCGCGCTGGTGAATGATGCGCTGATCGGGCAACTGCGGGGTGAGTTCGATCAGGTCAGGATTGCGGGGGCTAGTTTGTGAGTCGGGCGAAATCAGCGTCGGTGCACATGCACAGAACCGACTATAGCTGGCTAAGATATGTCCTGATTGATTAGGGAGAGCAGATATGGCAGATTGCCGCTTATGTGGCTTAAAAGCTGGCGTTTTCAAAAGTGTTCACGATCAATGTCTCAAAGATGCTGAAACCGCTACCGAGAAACTGAAAGCCATGATGACAAGAGCGGTGCAAAGTGTCACATCCGTAGCGGAGGTACTACAGACATTCACATTGCTTAAACGTGAGGGTCGTTTGAAAGACGACGAAGTAGCATCGATTCTACTCAGTGCCGCAAATAAGGCTGCTCTGTCTCTTGCCCATGAGCAACCTGTAAGCAATCAAGTTCTTGAAGACGTAGGCAATTTATATTCGGCCGCCTATCCAACCTTCCTCACAGGAGGCGTAAACTTTAAGGACTACCCCGGCTTCATTTCTCTTACCTTCAGTAACACACTTTATCAAGTGCTTCATGGAGAGACGCCTTACTTCGATTCAAGTAAAAGGATAGACTTCAGGCTATCCTCAGATGAGCGCCCAATACTTAGAAGGAATACTCGCTTAGCCGAATACCGCAATAATAAAAAGCATGGACAGTCGCAATCCATTAGCCTACCAGTTGGTGGAGGGATTTATTACCGCTTCAATGTTTCCTCTCCTCGAGTTGAGGAGACAGTGCTATCTATACTTGATGAAGGAGAAATGCTGATTACGACAGGAGCCATTTATTTCGGCGGTTTACGCCACACGCTCCGAATCCCACACTCGTCGATAATTAGACTTCAGTCTTTGGCAGATGGCTTGGGAATTCATCAGCAAAACGGAACTGGAAACATTTTAATTCCAGCATCGCTCGGTTTTGATGACGGTTGGTTTTTTTACAACTTAGTCGCGGCCTTGGCAGCACGAACGGCTGACATTGAGAAGCCGTAACAATCTGCTTCTATTACACTTAAGTTGTTGGGCAGAGCACTTCGAGGTTTTATGAAGCACCCGAAAACGCTGTTCGAGAAAATCTGGAACCAGCACATCGTCGCCGCGCCGCCGGGCGAGCCGGCGATTCTCTACATCGACCTTCACCTTGTCCACGAGGTCACCTCGCCGCAGGCCTTCGACGGCCTCCGCATGGCCGGGCGCCGCGTCGCCCGCACCGACCGCACGCTCGCTACGGTGGACCACAACGTGCCGACCGACCAGGAACGCATGGACATCAAGGACCCGATCGCGGCCAAGCAGATCGCCGCTTTACGCCGCAACACGCAAGAGTTCGGCGTCGAGTTCTTCGACGTGAACGCGGCCGAGCAAGGCATCGTGCACATGATCGGGCCGGAGCTGGGCGCGACCAAGCCGGGCATGACCATCGTCTGCGGGGACTCGCACACCTCGACGCACGGGGCGTTCGGGGCGCTGGCATTCGGGATCGGGACGAGCGAGGTAGAGCACGTGCTGGCCACGCAAACGCTCCCGCAGAACAAGCCCAAAACCTTCCGCATCTCGGTCGAGGGCGCACTGCCGCACGGCGTGACGGCGAAGGACATCGTGCTGGGCATCATCGGCCGCATCGGGACCGACGGCGCAACGGGCTACGCGGTCGAGTACGCGGGCTCGGCCATCCGCGGGCTGTCGATGGAAGGCCGCATGACGGTCTGCAATATGAGCATCGAGGCCGGGGCGCGCGCCGGAATGATCGCGCCGGACGAGACCACCTTCGCGTACCTCGAAGGTCGGCGGTTTGCGCCGAAGGGCGAGGATTGGGACCGCGCCGTCGAAGAGTGGCGCAAGTTGCCCACCGATGAGGGCGCGGTATTCGACCGGGAGCTGGTGATCCAAGCGCATGAGCTGGAACCGTACGTGACCTGGGGCACCAGCCCGGGCATGGTCGCGCCCATCACCGCCGGCGTACCCGCGCCCAACGGCAACAAGAACTGGGAGCGGGCGCTTGAATACATGGACCTGCGCCCCGGCACACTGATCGAGGACATCACGATTGACCGTGTCTTCCTGGGCTCCTGCACCAACGCCCGCATTGAGGACCTGCGCGCCGCGGCCCGCGTGGTCGCCGGCTACCACGTGCATCCGAACGTCCGCGCGATGGTGGTGCCCGGCTCGCAGCAGGTCAAGCGGCAGGCCGAGCGCGAAGGTCTTGACTTCATATTCAAGCAGGCGGGCTTCGACTGGCGCGAGCCAGGCTGCTCCATGTGCCTGGGGATGAACCCGGACATCCTCCAGCCCGGCGAGCGCTGCGCCTCCACATCCAACCGCAACTTTGAAGGCCGCCAAGGGCGCGGCGGGCGCACGCACCTTGTATCCCCCGCGATGGCGGCAGCGGCGGCGGTGATGGGGCGGTTTACCGATATCCGGACGTGGCAGTACAAGGAAGCCGAGGTGATGGCGTAATGGAAGCATTCACGACACTGCGGTCCGTGGTCATGCCGCTTGAAGCGACCAATGTGGACACGGATCAGATCATCCCCGCTGTCTTTTTGAAGCGCATAGAGCGGACCGGCTTTGAGAATTTCCTCTTTTACGAGTGGCGTAAGAACCCTAAGTTCGTGCTGAACGACCCGGCCTACGGGAGCTCGAAAATCCTAGTTGCGGGCCGCAATTTCGGTTGCGGGTCGTCCCGCGAACACGCCGCGTGGGCGCTTGCGCAGTATGGCTTCCGCTGCGTGCTCGCGCCGAGCTTCGCGGACATCTTTCACTCCAACGCAGGCAAGAACGGCATCCTGCTCGTCACCTTGCCCGAGCCGGTCATCGAGCAGATCACGCTGCAGGCCAAGGCGCGGGATGGGTACTCGCTTGCGGTTTCGCTCGAAGAAAACCTCATTACAGACGGGTTCGGGCTGCGGGTTCCCTTCCAAATCGACCCGTTCCGGCGGGAGTGCCTGCTGGGCGGGTTAGATGAGATAGGGCTGACGCTGCGGCATGCTTCTGAGTTGGCCGCGTATGAGCAAAGGCATGACGCTGAGGTTTGGTCGCGGGCAAAGGCGTAAAACCGCCTACGCGGCTTGCGGTCCCTTCGGGACGTGTTCTCGTTGAAAGGCAAATGAAGTGAGTTCGAACGGCAATCTCCACCAAATCGACCCCGCGAAGCGGAACAGCGCCGCCCTCACCGAGGGCCCTTCCCGCGCCGCCGCCCGCGCCATGCTCCGTGCCGTCGGCTACACGCGCGAGGACTTGAGCAAGCCTGTCATCGGCATCGCTAACACTTGGACCGAGATCGGCCCCTGCAACTTCCACTTGCGCGAGCTCGCCGAGGCCGTCAAGCAGGGTGTCCGCGAGGCGGGCGGTACGCCCATGGAGTTCAATACCGTCACCATTTCGGACGGCATCACGATGGGAACCGAAGGCATGAAGGCCTCGCTCGTCTCGCGTGAGGTGATCGCCGACTCCGTCGAGCTGGTCGCGCGCGGCAACCTGTTCGACGGTTTGGTTTGCATCGCTGGCTGCGACAAGAACATGCCCGGCACGGTGATGGCGCTGGCCCGGCTCAACCTGCCGGGGCTGATGTTCTACGGAGGTTCGATCGCACCGGGCCATCTGAACGGGAAAGACCTCACCGTGCAGGACGTGTTCGAAGCGATCGGCTCACATGCAGCCGGCAAACTGGACGACGCGGGCCTGGAAGCAGTGGAAGCGAACGCCTGCCCCGGAGCAGGCGCATGCGGTGGGCAGTTCACAGCCAACACCATGGCCATGGCTTGCGAGTTCCTGGGCATCTCGCCGCTGGGTTTGTCGGGCGTTCCGGCGTTCCTGCCGGCGAAGCTCGAAGCCGCGCGGGAAGCGGGCCGGCTCGTCATGAAGGCCGTGCGCGCAGGCGTGAAGCCTTCCGACCTGATCACGAAGCGCTCGCTCGAAAATGCAATTGCAAGCGTGGCGGCTTCGGGCGGATCGACAAACGCCGTGCTGCATTTCCTGGCGATCGCGCATGAGATGGGACTGCCGCTCGCGATCGAGGACTTCGACCGCATCTCCTCGCGCACGCCCCTGCTCTGCGATCTGAAACCCGGCGGCCGGTATGTCGCGGCGGATTACCAGCGCGCGGGCGGCTCGCGGCTGCTCGCGAAGCGCATGCTGGAAGCCGGGCTGATCGACGGCGGTGCGCCGAACGTCACCGGGCGGACGCTCGCCGAGGAAGCGGCGCTGGCCGAGGAAGAGCCGGGCCAGCAGGTGATCTTCCCCGCAGCGCAGGCGCTCAAACCGACCGGCGGGCTGGTGATCCTGAAAGGCAACATCGCACCCGAGGGCTGCGTGGTTAAGGTTGCCGGGCACAAGCGGCTGACCCACAGCGGCCCCGCACGGGTTTTCGAATCCGAGCCCGACGCATTTCAGGCGGTCGAAGCCGGCCGGATTAACCCCGGCGATGTGATGGTGATCCGCAACGAAGGCCCGCGCGGCGGCCCGGGCATGCAGGAGATGCTCGCGGTCACCGCAGCCATCGCGGGCATTCCGGAGCTCTCGGAAACAGTCGCGCTGCTCACCGATGGGCGCTTTTCAGGCGCGACCCGCGGGTTGATGGCCGGGCATGTGTCGCCGGAAGCGGCGGTCGGCGGGCCTATCGCGACGATCCGTGAGGGCGACCGGATTACGTTTGATGTGGTCGGTAAATCGCTATGCGTGGACGTATCAGACTTGGAAATCGAGCAAAGGCTTGCGGAGTGGCGTGCGCCGGAGCCCCGGTACGCGCGTGGGGTTTTCAGGAAGTACGCGGATGCGGTTTCTTCGGCTTCACGCGGAGCAGTGACCAACTAAAACCGCCTGCGCGGCTTGCGCCCACTTCGTGGGGTGTTTTTGTTAGGAGTAATATGAGCAACGACCTACCCAACCCGATGCAGGACTGGCAGATGGCCCGCGGCACACCCGCCGCGCCGCCCGCGCCCCGCCACACGCACGACGAGATCACGCGCGAGGCCGAAATCGAGCTCACCGGCTCCGAGATCGTCTGGGCGACGCTTGAAGGCGAGGGCGTCCGCGAGGTTTTCGGCTACCCCGGCGGGGCGATTCTGCCCGTGTACGACGCGCTCCGCAAGTTCCCCATCAAGCACATCCTGGTGCGCCACGAGCAGGGCGCGGTCCACATGGCCGACGGCTACGCGCGCGCTTCCGGCCGGGTCGGCGTGGCGATCGCGACCTCCGGCCCCGGCGCAACCAACATGGTCACGGGACTCGCTACCGCGATGCTCGACTCGATCCCGATCGTCTGCATTACGGGCCAGGTTTCGAGCAAGGTGCTGGGGTCCGATGCCTTCCAGGAAGTCGACATCACGGGCGTCACCCTGCCCATCACTAAGCACAACTACTTGGTGACGCGCGCAGGCGAGATCGCGCCCGTTCTGCGCGAGGCGTTCGCGATCGCGCGTGAGGGCCGGCCAGGGCCTGTGCTGGTCGACATCACCAAGGACGCGCAGCAAGGCATTGCACGCTTTGACTTCGCCCGGGCCGCCGCGCGCCCGCACCGCCCGCACCCCATGCTCGGGGCAAGCCCGAGCTCCATCGGGGACGCGGCGGCGCTGATCCGTTCCGCGAAAAAGCCCGTCATCTTGGCCGGCCATGGCGTGATCGAAGCACGCGCAACGGAGCAGGTGCTCACGCTGGCCGAGCGGCTCCAAATCCCGGTCGCGACCACGCTGCTCGGCCTCGGCGGCTTCCCTGCCTCACATCCGCTCGCGCTCGGCATGATGGGCATGCACGGCGAGTCCTGGGTCAACGACGCGATTCAAAACGCGGACCTGCTGGTTGCCTGCGGGATGCGCTTCGACGACCGGGTGACGGGCACGCTGACCAGCTACGCGCCCCATGCGAAGAAGATTCACATCGAGATCGATCCGTCGGAGATCAATAAGAATGTCCGGGCCGATATCGCGTTGATCGGCGACTTGCGCGAGGTGCTCGAAGCGCTGCTGCCCATGCTTTCCGCGCTTCCCGGTGAGAGTGACTGGGTGAGGCAGATCGATCGGAGCAAGGGCGAGTCCGCGGTGCGCGACATCCGCAACCTGCCCGACCTGGGCCACCTGTACGCCGCGCACGTGATGCACGACCTGTGGCGCGCGACCGGCGGCGAGGCGATCGTCGCGACCGACGTGGGCCAGCACCAGATGTGGGAGGCGCAGTACTTCCGCCACGAGCGGCCGCGCACGCTCGTGACTTCCGGCGGCCTGGGGACGATGGGTTTCGCGCTGCCTGCGGGCATCGGCGCGAAGGTCGCCTGCCCCGACCGCGAGGTATGGGTGATCGCGGGCGACGGCGGTTTCCAGATGACCGCATCCGAGCTGTCGACGATCGCGCAGGAAGGGCTCGACATCAACATCGCGGTTGTGAACAACGGCTACCTGGGTATGGTGCGGCAATGGCAGGAGTTCTTCTACGACAAGAACTATGCCTCCTCGCCGATCCTGTCGCCCGATTTCGTGAAGCTCGCCGAGGCGCATGGGATTCCAGGCGCGACCGTCCGCACCCGCAAGGAAGCGGCCGCGACAATTGAGGCCGCGCGTGCGGCAAAGGGCCCGTTCCTGATCAATTTCCTAGTGGAAAAGGAAGAGTCGGTGTACCCGATGATTCCCGCCGGGGCGGCGCTGCACGAGATGATCCGGCGGCCCGCGGGTGCTGACCCGATGCTGGAAACGGGGGAGGATGGTTAAACTGGATGCGGCAAGCCGTCGGTTCGATCACATGCATTCTCGGTCAAGGAGAACAGATCCATGCACGAAAATTTCCAGTTCGCAGCGACCATCATCACGATTCTTATAGGCATTTTGTTCGCGCGGAATGACATTAGAGACTTGCGTGCGGACTTTCGCAGGATGGAGGACAGAATTGACGGGCGCATCAATGGGGTAGATGGCGAGCTTAAGGGCATGCGCCAAGCCTACACGGAGTTCTGCGCGGAGCAGCGCAGGCATGACGAAGCAATTGAGACTTTGAAAAAGAAGTGAATAATGGGCCGCCTAAGTGAGCATCGACAATTACATCGCAATCAGGCTTGACATTAGCAGTACTACGTTGGCCGCGGATGCGATTACTCAAGCAATTGGAGTAGCCCCTACCTACACTCGCCTGAAGGGTGCGCCACACCCGAGAACAGGGGAAATGCGAAGCGGCGAGTTTGACAGACATGAATGGCAGCTACGCGAACAGCTAAGCGTGGAAACGCCTCAAGAAGTATGGGAACTATCAGACCCCTTCATTATTTCATTTCTTATAATTTGCTGCCGATTGCTTCACAAATTAAAGTGCTAAGTCATGCTCATGAGGTAATGATCGGTATCGTGTACCTCCTCGGCTTTGAGCCATACATCGGCATTACGTCTGAAGACATACAGATGATTGCAGCACTTGGCGCCGGGTTAGATTTCGATGTGATGATTGCAATACCAGACGAGAACGAGTGACGAAAGAGAGATAGAGATGCTCCACACCTTCGTAGCCCTCGTGGAAGATAAACCCGGCGTCTTGAGCCGGGTCTCCCTGCTCTTCCGCCGCCTTAACGTCAACATCTATTCGCTCGTTGTCGGACGGTCGGAGCGGCCGGGGACCTCGCGCATGACGATCGTCGCCGAGGCTTCCGCCACCGCCGGCCATCGGATCGCGGCGAGCCTGTACAAACTCGAAAACGTGCTCAACGTCGACGACGTGGGCGCGCAGGCCACGGTCACGCGCGAGCTCGCGCTGATTAAGGTCGCGGCCACCCCGCAAACCCGCTCGCACATCTTCGAGCTGGTCGAGGTATTCCGCGCGCGCATCGTTGACCTCGCGACCGAGTCGCTCATGATCGAGATCACGGGCGTAGAAAGCAAGATCGAGGGGCTGATCCAAGTGCTCGAGGAAAGCGGCGACCGCGTACTCGAGGTGGCCCGCACCGGACGCATGGTGATGCGGCGCGGCAAGCACGGCTCGCGCGTGCTGGAGGCGATGCGCGTTCCCGGTGAGCCGGGCGAGAACGACGAGCACGAGCCCGAGGTGTTGGAGCCGGATGTCACGGGCCGCTTTGAGAGCTAGGCTGTAGGGTGTAAAGAAAGGGCAGAAAAGAATGGCAAAGACGTACCACGACAACGACGCGGATTTGAGCCTGATCCAGGCAAAGAAGGTAGCGATCGTCGGCTACGGCTCGCAGGGCCACGCCCATGCGCTCAACCTCAAGGACTCGGGCGTGGACGTCCGGGTAGGACTGCGGCCGGGCTCGAAGTCGGAGGCGAACGCCCGCAACGCCGGGCTGGAGGTCGCCTCCGTGGCGGACGCCGCGAAGTGGGCGGACCTGGTCATGATTCTGGCGCCTGATGAGCTTCAACGCACCATCTATGCCGAGCACATCGCCCCGGGGCTCGAAAAAGGCAATGCGCTTGTCTTCGCGCACGGGTTCAACATCCGCTTCGGCACGATCACCCCGCCGAAAGACGTGGATGTTTTTCTCGTGGCCCCGAAAGCTCCCGGCCATCGCGTGCGTGAGGTCTTCCGCGAAGGCGGCGGCACGCCGGGTCTCATCGCGGTCGAGCAGGACGCGACCGGCCACGCCAAAGAGCTCGCGCTTTCCTATGCGAAGGCGATCGGCTGCACCCGCGCCGGGGTCATCGAGACCACATTCAAGGAAGAAACCGAAACGGACCTGTTCGGTGAGCAGGCAGTGCTGTGCGGGGGGACTGCCGAGCTGGTCAAGGCCGGCTTTGAAACGCTTGTGAACGCCGGCTACCAGCCCGAGATCGCCTATTTTGAGTGCCTCCACGAGCTCAAGCTGATCGTGGACCTGATGTACCGCGGCGGCCTCGCCTACATGCGCCACTCCATCTCGAATACCGCCGAATGGGGTGACTACCAATCGGGACGCCGCGTGGTCACGCCCGCGGTGCGCGAGGAGATGAAGCGCATCCTCGGAGATATCCAAGACGGCACCTTCGCGAAAAGATTCATCGCGGAGAATGAGGCAGGCAACGGCACTTTCAATGAAATCCGCAAGGGGGAAGCCCGGCACCCGATTGAGCAGGTCGGGGCGGAGCTTCGCGCGGCCATGCCGTTCTTGGATCCGGTTGTGGTGCGAAACGGAGCGGTCGAAAAGGCGTAGCCTGGGTGGCGCGGGGTAAGCACCCACGCCGCATCGAACGCAAGTATGCGACGGCTGCCGGTTCTCATGGCATTTTGCTGCTCCATGGCTGCCCACATTCATCCCGCACCGCAGCCGCAAACCCTGGCCGCCATGCGCGACCATCACCGCCCGCTGCTCGTCTTTATGGCCTCCGGCGCGGACCCGCGCTATATTGCTCAACTAAACATGTTGGACGGCGCGGCGGCAGGCATGACGGAGCGCGATATGCTGCTGGTTCCAGTTTTCGCGGATGCCGAGAGTCGCCTGCCCACAGTCCAAGCGCCCGCGGCTCTGCTCCCGCGCAGCGAGCAGGCCGCACTGCGCACCCGCTTTGGAGTAGGTCGGGAGGAGTTCCGGGTCGTGCTGATCGGCAAGGACGGCGGAGAAAAGTTCGCAAGCGAAACGCCGGTTTCCGCTGCCTCCCTGTTCGCTCAGATCGACGCGATGCCAATGCGGCGGCGGGAGCTGGAACAACGCGGCAGGTAATTTCCTGTTACGCAACTTATACAAAACTGCTTTAGAGGCGGCTCCAAACGCGGGAGTAGCATGAGCAGACCGAGGTACGCGCGGATGGCAACGCTGGAAGCTGTTTCGGAGGCGGGAACACAAACACGGGAGCGGATCATGGAAGCGCTGGGCAGGATTCCGGTGCTGCAAGGGCTTTCAGAAGAAGAATTTGGCTGGCTGGCCGACCATGGCGAGCAGCAAACCGCCGCGCCCGGCGAGGTGCTTTTCCGTGAAGGCGAAGCGGCCACGGCGATGAACATCCTCCTGCACGGGGAGATCCATGTGCGGCGCGAAAGCCTTGCGGCGGGGCCGGTGTTCGTGGGGCGCGCGGGGCAGATCAGCGGCTTGCTGCCGTTTTCCCGCATGAAGAACTACGGAGGGATCGGCTTCGCGGTGGGTGAAGTCGCGGCGCTCAATATCCCGTGCTCGCTGTTCCCGTCGATGCTGAAAGCGGTTCCGTCCATGATTCAGCGCTGCGTCAGCACGCTGCTTGACCGCACCCGCGAGGTGACCCGCATTGAGCAGCAGGGCGAAAAGCTGAACGCGCTCGGCAAGCTTGCCGGCAACCTGGCCCACGAGCTGAACAATCCGGCATCGGCCGCCCAGCGCGCGGCGGCCGGCCTGCTCAGCGAGCTGCGCGTGTACGGCCGCCAAAAGTTCGAGCTCGGTTCGCTGTGCCTCCCTACCGACAAGCTCGGAGCCGTACGGGCCTGGCAGGAAGAAGTACAAAGCCGCGCCCCGGTCACCGCCTTGGAAGCCGCTGAACGCGAAGCGGGCATGGAGCGCTGGTTCGCGCAGCGTGCGCCGGCCGCGGAAAGCTGGCGCTCCACACCCGAATTGAGCGAGCGGGGTTTGTCGACGGCTGACTTGGAGCGGCTCGACACGATCCTGGAAGGCCGGGGTGCGGAGGTAGTTCTGCGCGGACTGGCTTCCTCGCTTCGGGCCGAGCGCATGACCGAAGCGATGATCGATGCCACCGCGCGCATCTTCGACCTGATCGGCGCAATCAAGGACTATTCTTACATGGACCAAGCGCCGATTCAGGAAATCTCAGTCCCGCAGGGGATCGAGAGCACCCTGGCCATGCTCGCATCCCGCTTAAGCTCCATTGAGGTCGAAAAGCGCTTCGCGCCGCATCTGCCGCTGATCTCGGCTTATGGGTCGGAGCTGAACCAGGTATGGACGGCGCTGCTTGAGAATGCGATCGACTCAATCGAGGCGACGCGCGGCGGCAAAGGCAAGATTACGGTGCGGGTGACGGCCGACGGAACGATGCTGCTGACCGAGGTATGGGACAACGGTGGTGGGATTGAACCCGCGCTCCGGGACCGTGTCTTTGAGCCGTTCTTCACCACGCGCGCCCCCGGCAAAGGCTTGGGCCTCGGCCTAGATACCGTGCAGCGCATCGTGCGCAAGCACCGGGGGTACGTAGGCGTGGAGAGTACGCCGGAGGCGACCTGCTTTCAAGTCAGGCTGCCGATTGAGCAGGTACAGGCCTACTGAGCGCGGCTTCGGCTAGGAAACCCTGCGCTGCTCCATACCCGGCGCGACAAAGGGAATCGGCGCGAGTGACGGGCGCCGCACGGGGGCTCCGCTGAGCAATGCCGCAGCAGAAGCATGCGCCGGACCGCGCCACTCGGGAACGTTGAAGCAGTCGCTTTTATGGGCGGATGGGAGCGGGTTTCCGACGTGGTGCTCCGCCAACGCGGCGCGCACGGCTTCGAGCGCTTGCTCGCACTCCTCCGCGCGTATGCGTGAGTAATAGATCTTATAGCTTTGCTTACAGCAAGGGCATTGCACGTCGCCTTGGCCGTCATGGGCCGCCATGCATAGAACCTGCATTGTTCGAACTCCTTCTGGGGATGAATAGGTTTGCGCGCTGTTGTATTTGGAAAGCCGCAGGCGCGCTTCTGCACTGTCTCTGAGCGACTATAAGCTCACCGAGCGCACGATTGGCAACAATTTTCTCCCGGATTTTCTGCGTCGGGAGCAGCAGCCTCGCGGCCGGCGCTCCCGGTGCGCGCCGGTCCGCAACCGACGCCACAAGCTAACTCTCACATTTCATGCCTTTTGCGCCGAGCCCAGCGCTCCAGGCATGCGAAACCGAGCCAAGGCTGATTTCCACAGAATCTTCGTCGCGTTCCCATTTTGAAACGGCCGCCCCTGGCCTGTTTCACTTCAGAACCGGCTTCACTTTCGCGGGCCGATTCGTAGCCGGAAGCTCATGGTGCAGCGGCATGATGCCAATGAGGAGTTCAAGCCATGCCGATCTGTTCCCGCTTTGCCGCCCGCCCCCAACCCGCTTTCGCTGCCCTGCTCGTCTTGTGCGCCGCGCTGCTTTCCGGCTGCGCCGTGACCTCCTCCGGCAGCGGCCCCAACTCGCCGGTCGCCCGCGAGCAGGCGGCTCTCGCTACCGGTACGGTAGCTCAGTCCTTTTTCGGCCTGGTGGTAAAGAACCCCGCTGCCCAGCCCACGGTCACGGCAGGTGCGCGCCGTTTGTGGGACTCCGGCGTCACCTGGGCGGCACTTGAACCCGCTCCCGGCAGTTTTGACTGGTCCCGCCTCGACGCGCAGGTCGAAGCCGCCGAACAGTCCGGCGCTTCTTTAACGCTCACCTTGGGTATGACGCCCACGTGGGCTTCATCCGATCCCGGCGCGGCCTCCGCTTATGGTTACGGGGCCGCCGCATTGCCCGCGCGGATCGCTGACTGGGACCGCTACGTTGCCGCGGCGGCGGCGCGGTACAAAGGCCGCATCGCCGCCTACGAGCTTTGGAACAACCCTGAAGACCCTACCTTCTGGTCGGGACCGTCCGGCAGCCTCGGCCTGGACCTGGCTGCGCTTGCCCAACACGCGGCGGCGGCAATCCATACGGCCGATTCCGCCGCCCTGCTTGTTTCCCCCGCGCTGTCCCCCGCGGGCCTCCAAGGCTTTCTTGCGGCGGGCGGCGGCGCATCCATCGACGTCGTCGGTGCGGCGCTGAACCTGCCGGGCCAAACACCGGAAGCCGGCCTGGAAACGCTGCAAGCATTGAGGGCGGCAACAGCCGGCACCGCCGCGGATGCCAAGCCGATCTGGAATGACAGTCCCGCTTGGACCCTGCCTGCTGCAGGGCTGGACGCGCCGACGCAGGCTGCATACACTGCCCGCGCCCTGATCATGAACGCCGCTTTCGCGGTGGGACGCATGCACTGGTACGCGTGGGACGACGTGTCGACCAAGGTAGTCGCGCTGACCACGGGAGCGCAGCAGCCCACGGCCGCCGCCCAGGCCTATGCGCAGGTGGAAGCCTGGCTGGCCGGCGCGCAGCTGAACGGCTGCGCAGGCAACGCGGCCGGATTATGGACCTGCCAGCTGGTGCAGGCGGGGCACACACAATCGATTCTCTGGTCCGCCGCCGGGACCGTCACTGCCGGCTCGCTCGGCGCGGCTTCGGCCACCGCTGTGGATGGGAGCTCCTTGGCGATCTCCGCGGACGGCTCGCTCCAGGTGGGTGCGAGCCCGGTGCTGCTTCAATAGCCTGGCGTCGAGCCGAACTACAAAGCCCGCAGCGCCCGCTCAATACTCTGCTTGCGCTGAAGCAGTGCAAGCACTCGATCTTCCTCGCCCCGGCGCTCGGCGTAACCGACCGCCGCCCGCACCACGCCCGCTTCCCCCACCAGGGCGGGGCATTAGAGCGCGTTCCGCGCCGCCAACACCAACCGCAC
>CAXTSB010000047.1:0-3291 GCA_964246845.1 uncultured Acidobacteriaceae bacterium | reverse complement strand
ACCCCCACCCCTCCCCCCCCCCGCGCCGCGGGGCCCCCCCCCGCCCCGCGCGCACCTCGCGCGCTTCCCGCTCCAGGGCGGAGCATTCGAGCGAGTGCAGCGCCGCCTCCACATCCCGCAGTTCCAGCGGCTTCGCGCCTTCCTCCACCAGCACCTGCGCCACCACGCGCCGGGTGCGCTCGTCCAGCGAGTCGACTGGGTCCGCCCCCGGGCCACGTCCCGCCAGCGCTGTCAATGCCTCCGAGGAGGCAAGCCCTGCGAATCGGTCCGGACACTCGCGCACAGCATGCGCGACCGGCTCCCACATGGGTGAGCCCACCGGCTCCGCCAGGGCCCGCACCAGCTCTTTTTCCGCGTCCGCCAGGCGCACCGTCGGCGTACTGACTGAGCTCTTGCGTCCGGCAGCTGCCTCCTTCAGCTCCTGCCGCATCACTGCCCCGTCTATGCCTAATCGGTGTGCCGCCTCGTGCGCGAACTCCTCGCGCGCGATCGCATGCGGCAGCCGACGGATGTGCGGCAAAAGCCAGTTGAGCGCCTCCACCTTGCCCTGCGCCGTTTTCCCGAAATGCCCGGCGGCACGGTCAAGCAGCCAATCCTGGTGCCGCCGCGCGCCCCGCACCGCTTCCATGTAGGCGGGCGCGCCGCGCTCCCGGATGAACCGGTCCGGATCCAATCCATCCGGCAGCGACATGACCCGCACCTCGAAGCCTTCCTCGGTCAACAGCGCCGTCGACTTTTCCGCCGCGGTCGTCCCCGCCGCATCGGGGTCGAAGTTCACGATCACCCGCTTGGTATGCCGCGCGAGCAAGCGCGCTTGCGCTTCGGTAAATGCCGTCCCGCTGGTGGCGAGCACATTGCCGATGCCCGCGAGCGAAACCGCGATGCAGTCCATCTGCCCTTCCACCAGCAGTGCGAAGTCCTGCGGTGGTTTGTGCTGGGCAAACTGCCGGATCACGGGTCGGGCCTTGTCCAGGTTGAACAGCACATGCCCCTTGCTGTAAAGCGCGGTTTCCGGCGAGTTCAGGTACTTCGCGCGCTCGTTCGGGTCGAGCGCGCGCCCGGTAAAGGCAATCACCTTACCGTTCTCGTTTGTGATGGGAAACGTCACGCGCCGGCGAAACCGGGGGTACAAGGGCCCGACCCCGCCGTCCTCCTGCTCCTTCTGCGTAAACAGCCCGGCGCTTTTCAGCAGGGCCCCGAGATCACCGCCGGCTTTCCGCTCCAATGCCTGCCGGAGCGCCCCGGAGGAGTCCGGCGCGAAGCCCATCCGAAACTTGCGGATACCTTCCTCGGTAAGCCCCCGCCCAAGCAGGTAGCTTTTGGCGGCCGCGCCCTCAGGCGAGCCGAGCTGCTCCTCGAACCACGCGCAGGCCCACTCGTGCAGGTCCAACAGGCGCGCCCGCTCGCGATGCTCCCGCGCCTCCTCGGGCGAGGAAAACTCGCGCTTGGGCGGCGGGATGCCGCATTTGGCCGCGACCGCCCGCACCGCTTCGGGGAAGGGCAGGTTTTCAAGCCGCATGACGAACGTGAACACATCGCCCGAGGCCCCGCAGCCGAAGCAGTGGAAGAACTGCCGCGCCGCGTGGACGTTGAACGACGGCGTTTTTTCCCCGTGAAACGGGCACAACCCCGACCAGCTCTGCGCCCCCGCCTTGCGCAAACGCACATGCTCGCCGACGATCTTGACGATATCGGCCTGCGCCTTCACGGATTGCGTCCAGTCGCCGGGCATGGGCTTATTTTCCCCCAAGCGGCTTCCGCCCCGCTTAGGGGCAAGGCTTTTGCCTGGTCATCCGGGCGATTTCGGCCTACGCTGTTCAGGAGTTCGAGGGTGCGCCCATGAACCGGTTTCTACGCGCTGCCATGATGCTTTTGCTTTTCCCGATAACCGCGATGCCGCAGGCGCCCAAGCCGGCCGCTGCACCTTCCCCGCGGGCCCGTGAGTTGGCCGCGCTTCTCGACGAAGCTGCCCGGTTCCCGGTTGAGTACCACACCGCGGTTCTTTTTTCCGCGCTCGACAACGCGCCTCAACTGCTCACCTCCAAGCAGCAGCGTCGGCAGCTCCAAGCCTTATTTGAACGCGCTTCCGGCGCGAGCTTCCCGTCCGATTTCTTCAACGGAGTACCGTCCAAGCAAAGCTTGTTGAACGACGAGGCGAACCAGCTTGATGCCGCGCCGCTCAGCGCGTTGGCGATTCAGCTTGCCGCGGTCAACCGCCTCCGGCCGCTTGCCCCGGCCGAAGCAGGCGAGCTGTTCCGGTCTCTCACTTTACCCGCTGCGTCGGTATCGTGTGAGGGCGCAACTGTGCCGGATGTTCACGGTTACTTTGAAACCTGGAGCAAGCTCGCCGCCCTGCCCCAAACCGGGCTGGAGCTTGCGGACGAATCTGCCGCGGTAAACTCGCCGAGCGCCCTGCTCGGCTACCTGCTCGCGCTCGGGCCGCAAACATCGACACGTGAACAGTGGGCGGCTGCGGCGGGCAGACTCGCGCATACGCTCAATGGCCTACAGCCAACCGATCGCGAACTGAACGCGCTGGAAGACTACGGGCAGCTGTCCAAGGCACTGGGCGCGGTCCTCACCAAAATGCGGGACAATCATGTCGACACAGCAGGTACGGTCACGGCGTATCGCAGTTTCTTAGCACGCGGCCTGAGCGGGGAGCGCTGCACGGACAGCACACTCGACCGCGCCAAAGCCGCAGCCGGCTTTAACGCGCTGCGCAAACCGGACGCGGTGCCCGCGCTCGATGTACGCGAGATCGCGGGCAAGCCCGGTCACGCGGCCGAACTGGACCTGCTGCCTTTCGACGAGACAATCTTTCCGCTCGCGCATCCGCTGTTCGAACTCAGCGACCGGAACCGTGAGCGGCACTATCGCGAGCACGCCGAATTCGACCTTCAGCCTGACCCGGCGGTTGTGAAGCAAATTCTTGACCAGGCCCGGGCCGACTACGACAAAAGCGACATTTGCCCGCTTTGCAGGTTTGAGCAGCGCCGGGGTTTGCTCGACACCTTATATATCGTGATACCGCCGGGGCCTTCCGGCCGCGCGGTCCTTAACGAATACGTGCATTTTCTCGAGCTGAACCAAGCCGAGCACGACTGCCCCGCCCTGTGGCTCGCTTCGGTGCAGGTTTTGCTCAACACAGCCCGCCCGGCCGACGCCGCGGCTGAAAAAGCGCTTGAAAAAGAAGCCCTGGCCGGGCACAACCTGCTGTATATCCCAAGCGGCGATGCGGCGACAATCCGGGAGCTGCTCACTTCCTCGCCCGACTCTGTTATCCAGTTT
>CAXTSB010000046.1:0-22571 GCA_964246845.1 uncultured Acidobacteriaceae bacterium | reverse complement strand
GGCCAAGCGGGGCTGCGCGAAGCATCAAGGTCGTACCGGGTTTCACGCGGGGGGTCCGTCTCCGGCGCTTCCGCCGGCGAAACCGGCAAGCCGAGCGCGAGGAGCAGCGGCGCGACCCGCCCTTCCACGCCGCCCTCGATCTGCCGGGCATAGCTGAAGACCACCTCCGGCGCACTGTGCAGCACGCGACGGAGCTGCGCTTCGGCGAACGCGCGCTCCGCCTCGGGATCGGTGTGCGGCATCCCGGCATCGCCTTGCAAGGCGGGTGCCAAAAGTGGGTGCAAACGTCCCGCAGGCGGCCAGCAGCCCTCGTGCATGCCGAGCACCCATACCGCGTCAAACCGCAGCCCGGCGGCATCGGCCAATCCAAGCACCTGCACGGGAGCGTCGCGGCTTTCGACGGCAAACAGGGAGGTCGCGGCGGCTTCGCGCAGCGCGGCCGTAAAAGCACGAAAAGTGACCGGACCGGCGACCAGACCGATTGCCGCCGCTTCCTCGACGAGGCACCCCCATCGCTCGCGGGCTTGATAGGCGGCGGAGGAAAGCTCGCGGTATCCGGGCCATCCCGCGGCCTGCAGCAGCTCCGGGGCAAGCTCGGCCCAGTGGCGGAATGTCTGCCGCTCAGACCGGCCGAGCAGGATCAGGGCTGCCTCGAAGCGCTCCACCCAGCCGCGCGGCAGCAGAGCACCGCCTGTGCGCAGCAGGGAGCGCAGAGGCACCTCGTTCGCGAGCAGGCCCTTGCGGCGCAGCGCGGCATCGGCCATGGCGAGCGCAAGCGCTTCCGCGGGGTCGGCCGCCAGGAAGTCGCCCGTGAGCAGGGCGGCAACACGGGCCGCGGGCAGGGCCTGCCCGCTGAGCCAGCGCAGGAGGTCGAGCGCCGCCGCGGCAATCGGCACGGTGTGGAGCGGAATGCCCAGAGAAAACTCAAATGCGGGGGCTTGGCCCGTGGCGGCCTGCCGTGAGGACACGGGTTCAAGCGCACGCCGCAGGGCGCGGTCAATGCCCGCGCGCCGCCGTTCGAGGTCCGGCACCAGCAAGCCGACCTGCGCGCCGGCCTCGACGCGCTCCCGCATCCAGCGCGCACAGGCCCGCAGCTCCTCGGCCTCATTCAAGGGTTCGGTCAGCCGCGCTTCCGCCCGGGGGCCGTCCGCGATCTCGGCGACCTCGCAGCCGAGCGCGTCCAGCAGCGCGTCCTGCGACGGGGTGCGGCGCTCGAAACCGACCAGCAGCAGCCCGCGCGGTGCTTGCAGCTCTGAAGCCCGCTCAGCCAAGGCCCGCTCCAGCTCGGAGCGCGGCAGCCCCCCCAGCTCGTTGCAAAAACGGTCAAAGTGCCGCGCCCAGTCCAGAAAGCGCTCCGCGTCCTCATGCGCGGCGGCCCACCCGGCCCGGCGCAGCCCGTGCGCGCGGTACTTGCTCAACAGGCCGTACGCGCCGCACGCGAGCTCCGCCAGGCGCGCGGGCGCGACGACCCGGTCGGCTTCCTCGCGCTGCACCCTTTGCCACAGGTGCTGCTCCTGGAGCGGCGTGAGCACGCCGCGGCCTAGGTCCACCTGCCGGGCGAGCGACTCGACCCAGCAGCACCAATCCGTGATCGCCGGCGCGGGCCAGCCCGTGCACCCCTCGGCCCGCTGCCGCTCGCCGTACGCCCGCCCGAGCGCCCGGGCTGCGCGCTGCGTACCGGTGAGCACCTGCGCGCCTTGGGCAAGCGCGTCGAAGATGGGAGCGGTCACCACATCGCTATTTTAGAGAAGCTGTATCGGGCTAGGGGAGAGCCGGTGTTCGGCTTGCTACTGACCGCAAGATTACGCATCGCAGCCCAAAGTGAACCGGAGCGCGGCGCAAACCTGCTGCATGCGTTCGCGGCTCAAGCCGGCCACCCGCTTGCCCAGCCGAGATTGAGAAATCGTAACGGCGTTATGTAGATTGACGGCACACCGGTTCTTCATGCCGTCTTCCACGTCCAAAATTACTTCCGAGGGCACGTCGCGGATTGTGGAGGTGATCGGCGCAACCGTCACCGTCGATAAATGGCCGAGCGCGCTCTGGCGCGTGAGGATCAGCACCGGCCGCTGCTTGTCGGGACGCTCAAGCTGACAAAGGTGAACAGCGCCGCGATTCAGTCCGGCCAAACCGCCGCGGCCTCCCATGGAAGGCAGTCTTCCTGTTTCTGCGGGTTGGCTTGGTACCCACGTCGATCCCGCTCCTCAAGATCTGAAATCTGTAGACGTTGAATATGTTCCGCGAGAGCTTGCCGTATCAGTGCCGACCGGTTCACCTTTACCCGCTTCGCCGCATCGTCAGCAGCATCGAGAAGCTTGTCGTCAAGCACTACCTGAATGGTTTGCATTGTGGGCACCGATCCACAGTGTAGCCCACAACGAATGCGTTGCTGCTTAACTTTGCCGGGCAAAGAAGCAAAAGTCTGCCTGTACGCGCGATGGCGCAGCCCGGGTTACAACGGTTCGGTACACTGAGCCTACCCATGCCCCTCCGCTCCGCATTCAGCCTGCCTGCCGCCGCGCTTCTGCTTGCCGGCTTCTTTGCGGGCTGCCGGCAAGCGCCCGCCCCGGCGGCGGACGCGGGACCGGTGAAGCGCTACCCGATCACCGGCAAGGTGATCGGCTCGAACGCGGCTTCGGGTGAGGTGGAGCTGGATGCGGCCGCGATTCCGGGCTTCATGGGCGCGATGATCATGCCGTACCGCCTGAAGAACCCGGCGGACCTGAAAAATCTGCACCGCGGCGACTTGGTTTCCGCCACCCTGGAAACGGCAAACTCCGGCTCCAGCCTGTCCGGCATCGCGGTGACGGATCGCACGCATGAAATCCAGGAGCTCCAACCGCAAAGCATCGCCAAGCCGCTGACGCCGGGTGAGCCGGTCCCGGACTTCGCGCTGACCGACCAGAACGGGCATACTGTGCACCTGGCCGACTACCGGGGCAAGATCGTGCTGGTCACCTTCGTGTATACCAACTGCCCGCTGGCCGACTTTTGCCCGCGCATGTCGCACAATTTCGCCGACGTGGACAAGCAGCTCGGAGGTGACCCGAACCTGTACGCGGGGACCCACCTGCTGACCATTTCCTTTGACCCCAAGCGCGACACCCCGGCCGTGTTGCGGTCGTACGGCGGCGCGTACACGGGCCGGTATACCGAGGAAACCTTCGACCACTGGACCTTTGCCGCCCCGAAGGAGAAAAATCTCGCGGCGGTGCTCGACTTTTTCGACGTGGGCGCGGTGCCGCGCGAAGGCGGCTCGCTTGAGCACACCCTGTCGACCGCGGTCATCGGCGCGGATGGGAAAATCCTGAAGTGGTACCCCGGCAACCAGTGGTCGGCCGCCGACCTGCTGGCCGTGGTGAGAAAGAGCGTGCAGGCATGATCGCGATCCTGATGGGTGTGACGGCGAGCGGCAAAACAACCGTCGCCCAAGCGCTGGCGCACCGCACCGGCTGGCAGTTCGCCGAGGGCGACGATTACCATCCGGCCGCGAACAAGCAGAAGATGCACGCGGGGCACGAGCTGACCGACGAGGACCGCGCTCCCTGGCTGGCTGCGCTCCACGGCGTGCTTGAAAAGTGGGTGCGCGAGGGAACCAAGGGCGTGATGACCTGCTCGGCGCTGAAGGAAAGCTACCGCCACGCGCTGGTGGACGGGCTGCCCGAGGGCGCGGCGCGGTTTGTGCTGCTGGAAGTGCCGCGTTCGGAATTGGAAGAACGCCTGGAGCGGCGCACCGGCCACTTTATGAATCCGGCGCTGCTGGACTCGCAGCTCAAAACGCTGGAGGTGCCGGGCGACGCGGTCCATGTGCGCGCGGTCGGCGACCCCGGCGCGGTCGCTGAAGCGGTACTGGAAGGTCTTGGCGTCGTGCGGCGCGCGCATTCACCGGCCTGAAAACGCCGCGGGACCCGGTCCGCGCAGCCGGTAAGATAAAGAGATGGCGCGGTTCACGATCCTTGTCGGCATCATCCTGATTTTGCTTGGGGCTTTCAGCTATATGGCGACGGGCAGCAAAGCTCCCACTTCGCTCATCCCCGCCGTGTTCGGCATCCTCCTGGGCGCTTGCGGCGTGCTTGCGCGCACGACGGACCTGAAAAAGCGGGGACTCTGGATGCACATCGCGGTGACCGTCGGGCTGCTTGGATTTCTGTCGACCGCGGCTTCAATTGTAACGTTTATCCGCATGAGGGCGGTCGGCTTTCAGGTGACTCGCCCCGTTGCCGTGGAAGAACGCGCCGCGATGTCCGTTCTCCTGCTGGTGTTCGTGAGCTTTTGCGTGCGCAACTTCATCAACAACCGCCGCGCCGGCACGGTGAACGGTTAGCGTGCGGGGCGCGGGAGGCGGCATCGGCATCAGCGCCGAACGGGGCGCGACCGTGCGCTCGGCGCAGCGCGCGGCGGCGCAGGGCGACCAGCCCAAGCGCAAGCCTAATCTGAAGAAAGTTCTGCCGGAAGTGTGGCGGCTCATCCGCCCGCGCCGGTGGCTCCTGCTGTTCGGGTTGGTGTTGGTGTTCATCAAAAGCGGCGCAAGCCTCGTGCTTCCCGCCACCACTAAATATCTGTTGGACGGCGTGTTTCTTCCGCACCGCCCGGATAAGCTGCTGCCGTTAGTTCTCCTGGTATTTGCCGCGACTGCGATTCAAGCCGCCACTTCGTACTCGCTCACACAGCTGCTCTCAAAAGCCGCGCAGCGCATGATCACCGAATTGCGTGAGCAGGTGCAGCAGCATATCGGGCGGCTGCCGATCTCGTACTACGACTCGAATCGGACCGGCGTGTTGGTGTCGCGCATCATGACCGACGTCGAAGGCATTCGTAACTTAATCGGGACCGGATTGATTGAGTTCGTAGGCGGCATCGCCACAGCCGTCATCGCTTTTACTTTTTTGCTGAAGGCCAGCCCACGCATGACAACCGTACTTCTTGTCGTCCTGCTTGCTTTCGTGTTCGTGCTTCAAAAAGGGTTCAAGATCATCCGTCCCATCTTCCGGGAACGTGGGAAGATCAACGCCGAAGTGACTGGGCGCTTGACGGAATCGCTCGGCGGCATCCGCGTGATCAAGGGCTACTACGCCGAGAGTCGCGAGGCCAAGGTCTTTTCGGCCGGCGTTCATCGCCTGCTTGCCAATGTGATTTCTTCCCTGACGGCCACCAGCCTGCTCGCGCTTGGTGCCACTTCCATCCTAGGTGTGGTCGGCGGCTTGGTTATGTTTTTCGGGGGCCGAGAAGTTCTGGCAGCCCACCCCGGCCTGACACATACCGGACTCAGCTCGCCGGGCAGTTACTTCCAGTATGTGGGCTTTCTTGCCTTCATGATCGCGCCCATCTTCCAGGTAGTGAACGTCGGCACGCAGCTCACCGAGGCAGTCGCGGGCCTGGACCGCACCATGGAAGTCCTGGGCGAGCGGGAAGAGTTCGGCGACCCGAACCGGAAGCAGGTGTTGCCGCCCGTCGACGGCCGGGTCGAGTTCCGCGACGTCCATTTCGCTTATGAACCCGACAAGCCTGTCCTGCACGGCATCTCCTTCACCGCCGAGCCCGGCACCGCGACGGCCCTGGTCGGCTCTTCAGGTTCGGGAAAAAGCACGATCATTTCGCTCATTTGCGGCTTTCACCTGCCCACGTCGGGCGAGATCCGCATTGACGGGCAGGACCTCGGCAAGGTGGACCTGGCCAGCTACCGCTCGCAGCTTGGCGTGGTCCTCCAGGAAAGCTTTCTATTCGACGGATCCATCCGCGACAACGTGGTGTTTTCCGCGCCGGACGCGACCGAGGAGGACTTCCTCCACGCCTGCCGCATCGCGCGGGTGGACGAGTTCGCCGAGCGGTTCGACGAGGGCTATGACACGGTGGTCGGCGAGCGCGGCGTGAAGCTTTCGGGCGGACAGCGCCAGCGGCTGTCGATTGCGCGCGCGCTGCTCGCGAACCCGCGGCTGCTCATCCTTGACGAGGCGACTTCCTCGCTCGACTCCGAGTCCGAAGCCATGATCCAAGCCGGGCTGAACACGCTCGTGCAGGGCCGGACGACGTTTGTGATCGCGCACCGGCTGTCGACGATCCGCAAGGCCGATCAGATCCTGGTCGTCGAGGGCGGGGTGATTGTGGAGCGGGGCACGCACGGCTCTCTCTACGCGCTCGGCGGCCGCTACTACGACCTATACACCCGTCAGCACGGGATTGAGGAGAACCTGTTCCTCGCGCCGGGCGAAGGCGATGTGGCGGTGGTGGCGTGAGCGGGGCTACTGCTCAGAAGTAAATTACTTGCAGCCCAGGAATGCGCGAAAAGTGGCCTGTATTGCCGGTCAGAACTGCATAGCCGAGTTCAAGCGCGGTAACGCCGATCAAGAGATCAGGAACAGCTATGCCCATCCCTCGGCTCATCAGTTCGCCGCCGATTTGACCGGCACGCAGAGCAATGTCGGTTGTTACCGGGTAAGTGACGACGCTTGCGAGCACCTCGTGGAGAAACTCTCGGCGCTTTGCTTGGCGGCCGGTTGAGTCGGCGCGGGCGACGCCGTGGTTCAGCTCAAGAACAGTAAGGACAGACAACGCAAGCGCCTCGCCTTGGAACCGCGCCCGGACTTGAAGGAGAGCCTGGCTTGCGGTTCGACTGCGGCGCTCCGCAGCGATCAAAACACTGGAGTCCAGGATTAAGCCCACGGGTCGTGTCGAGGCTGGTTGCGATAGTAGGCCCGAGCCTCCGCAACGTCACGCGCAAAATCATCATCCATCACTGCTCCAGAGTCCTCGGGCAGCAGCGCTAAACATTCCTCGATGGTGCGGCCCTGAAAGGACGGCTCAAGTGTTGCGATCGGCTTATGATCGTGCTCGATGACCACATGCACCCCGGCACTCACCTTCGCCAGGAGATTCGGAAGGTCCCGCGCGGCTTCCACATCGGAGACGTGAATGGTTTCCATAGCGCCGAGTATACCGCCCGTCACTCCGCCCGCAGGGCCGTGACCGGGTCAACCCGGGCCGCGCGCAGGGCAGGCAGGACGATGCCCGCGAGCGTGGAGAGAACAAGCAGCGCGAGCGCGCCCGCGAGCGCCCGGGCGTCGTGCTGCGAAACGAAGGCGAGCTGATCGCGCGCGGCAGCCCAGTGCCCGGCCAGGAGCGCGAGCGGCACCCCGAGCGCAATGCCCGCCGCGAGGAGCTTCGCGCCCCCGAGCAGGACCAGCCGCGCCACCTCGGCCCGCGGCGAGCCGAGCGCCAGCCGGATGCCGAACTCGCGCGTGCGCTGCGAGGTGGTGAACGAAAACACGCCGTAGATGCCGGTGAGGGTCAGCAGCAAGGCCGAAGCCGCGAACGCGCCGAACAGCGCGAAGGCGAAGCGTGGGCTTGCGTAGCCGTAGAGATGGAGTAAGTGCTCGTAAGTATCAACATCTTGCACCACCTGCTCGTGGTCGAATGCATAAACAGCTCTCCGCGCGGGTGCAAGCAACTGCGCCGCCGGAAGCGAAGTGGCCGCCAGTAGGCTGCCTACGTAGGCGCATAAAGGATACGGAAGATAGACCGCCGGCAAGGGCTGGCCTGCGTAGCCGGGATAGTCTTCAGGAATACCCCGGACAATGCCGACTATAGTGAAATCACCTTCTACCTCCGTCGGCTTGGGATCGTTGTCCTCATCTAAATCCGGTAAATGGAACGAGCGTCCCAGCGCGCTTTTGCCGGGAAAAATCTTTTTTGCGAAGTCCTCGGAAACGACCGCGTTGCGGGCGCGCCCGTTGATGTCCGCGTCCGTTAAATATCGCCCTTGCAGAAGCGTCTGCGACGCAATCTGTTGATAGCGGGCGTCAGTTGCATGCAAAGCGACATACTTTGGAGCGGCAAGTACGGTTCCGCTGATAGCTACGCGCGAGGCGTAGATGCCGCGCAGCAATGCGGCGCTGTCGATGGTCGCGGCCCGCACTTCTGGAAGAGCAGCAACACGTTGCAGCACCTCGCGTGAGAACCGCCGGCGGCTCGCGGCTGTGGGGTAGCGCGTCGGATCGGGTGCGATCTGCATGGAGAAGGTGTGCTCCGGAGAAAAAGGCAGCGGCCTCTGCTCAATCAAGAGCAGCTGCCGCATCATCAGGCCCGCCAAGACAAGAAGTCCGAAGCACATGGCTATTTCCGCTGTAACAAGCACCTTCAAAGAACGCCGCTGCACTCGGCTTTGTGATACCCGCACCTGTTTTAAAGCTGAGCTCGGCTGCTGTCCGGCGCTGTAGAAAGCAGGCAAGACTCCCGTGAGCAGCCATGTGCATAGAGCAACCGTGATGGCGAACAGGCTCACCGGCAAGTTCAGCGTGACCAGCGCTTCGTCAGGGATAAAGTTTGTCGGCACCAGGCGCAAGATTGTTTTGAGCCCGAGCTCCGCAACGAGGAAAGACGCAGGTAGGGCAAGCGCCGCCAGCAGACCTGCTTCCGCAAGTGCGAATCGCATGAGCTGCATACGCGAAGCGCCCAAGGCCGCACGCACCGCGAACTCATGCTCACGCTGGACGGCTCGTGCCAGCAGCAAGGTCGCTACATTCACGCAAGCAATCAGCAGTAATGCAAAAACAGCACCGAGGAGCAAATGCAGCGTGTCCTTAAGAGGCGACCCAAACAACTGCGTGAAGGGCCGCAAGCCGATGTGGCTGTACGGCGGCCACGCCTGAGGGTCCGCGCGGCGGAACGCATCGAAAACCGGTTTCAACTCCGTCGCGGCCTGCGCTTCCCCTTGCGGCATTCTTAAGCGCCCGAGAAGGAAAAACTGGCGCTGTCCCTCCACATCCTCGTTTTCGGTCATGCGCACGGGCAGGTAAGCATCCGCGCGTTGAAAGAGGAACCGAGGCGGCATAACGCCGATAATGGTTCGACGATAATGATTGACGGTGACGACCTTTCCAAGCACCGAGGGCAAGCCGCCGAATCGAGCCTGCCAGAATCGGTACGTGATCAGCATGACCTCCGGGTGATTTGGCAAAACGTCCGAATCAGTCGAGCCGCGGCCTAAAAAAGGGGCTACTCCGAGAACGGCAAAGCTGTTTGGAGTCAGGTACTCCGCAGTTACCTTCAGTGGTTCAGTCGAGCCGGTCAGCAAAACATCGTTATTCGTGAACGCCATGGCGTTCCGGAAGGAGTTGGTTCCGCGCTGAATTGCAAGGACCTGCGCCGGTGTATAGAGCGCGATCTGGCCGTCAGGCGCGTACTGGGTCACCGTCGTCGGAGAAGCAAGCTCTTGTACATCCTTGTACGGAAATGGGTCGATCAGCACTGCATACGCCACGCTGAAGATCGCGGTGACCGCGCCGATGCCGAGCGCAAGGATCAATACGGCGGCGGCGGCAAAGCCCCGATTGCGCCCGAGCTGGCGGGCGGCGTAGCGGAGGTCACGTAGTGCATTTTCGAGGATCGCGCGCATGCTACCTCCTTAGTCCCGCGTCGTCGGGGACGTCAAGCAAGTTCTGCCCGGTAAACTGAAATGGCATGTACTTCGACCCCGTCGCCGGCTCGGACCAGGCGCTGCTCATCACCGAGCAGCTGCTGGTGTTTGCCACGGTGATCGGGTCGGTGGCGATGCTGCCCGGCTTTTTCGAGTTCATCACCGAGCGGCGCAAGACCAAGGAGCGCATCGACCTTTCGCTTGAGGACGAAGCGGTCGAAACCCTCAAACCGCGATTGGCGGGCATGGACGACCTGCTCGGCTCCATCGAGGACCTTGTCGACCGCGCGCGCAACCCGGAGGTCTACGGCGACCTGAAACTCGGCAACGAAGTGCTGATCATCGGACCCGCGCAGAGCGGCAAAAAGTCGCTCGCGCAAACCATCGCCAAGCGCACCGGCATGGAGCGGCTCGTGACGGTTTACAACCCGCGCGAGTCGGACGCGCTGGCCGAAGCGAAAAGCCTCCTGCGCGGGTACAAGCGGCGCCGCGTGATGCTGCTGCTCCCGCGCATCGACTTGGCTTACAAGGAGAGCGACCCCGAGGTGCTGGTCGAGCTCGACGCACTGGTCGAGAGCGCGACCGAGCGCGCGAACGTGCTGGTGATCGCGACGGCGACGACGTTTGTGCCGGACTCGGACCTCGACAATGCGTTTGGGATCAAGCTGGTGCTGCCCGGGGCGGAGGTGCTCCAAACCGACCGGCGCGAGATCCCGGAGGACGCGCAGGCGATGCTGGCCGAGGTCGCCTCGTTTTACCTGAAGGAGGCGCGGCGGCGCGGGTTCGCGCTCGCGGGGATGGGGGAAGCGGAGTACTGCCGGGCGGTGCTCGACGCGGCGATGAACCCGGCGGAGATCGAGGATATCGTTACGCTGTGCGAAACAACGGCGCTGTTTCGGCGGCGGACGAAAAGGACCGCCGCGCTCGTGATCACGCCTGAAATCCTAGAGCAGGCGATCGGGCGCGTGGTGGTGGGGTGAGTCTCTATGACGTCGCTTAACGGCCGAGAACAGGGGTCATCCTGAGGAGCGCAAGCGACGAAGGATCTGCTTTTCGTCCGATGGGCGCGCAGTGCCGAGGAAGCAGGTCCTTCGCTTCGCTCAGGATGACACCTTTTCTTGGGATGGGATAAATGAGTTAAGCAGGCAAGCCCGCTCCGGCCCGAGCTGCTCGATTACCGCCCGCACATTCTCCGCACGTACAGTCTGGAGCGGCTCCGCGTCGCGCGCGCCCATGCGGGCGTTCTGTCCGTCTCGCAATCCGGAGCCGGGCCACGGGCCGCGCAGGGAAGCGTGGAGCGTGTCGACCGGAACGCTCTGCCAAAGCGCGCCCGCATTCGATGGACGGACGCCCGCGCCGCCCATGATCTCAATGCGCCCCGCAGCCTGCCGCGCGAGCCGCGCCACCGCGTCTGCTCCTTCGGGCAGGCTCGCCGCGCCGCCCGAGGTCAGCAGGATGTCCGCGCCGCACGCGATGATCTGCTCCAGCGCTTCAGCTTGATCAGAAACGAGGTCGAATGCGCGGTGGAAACACACGCGCATGGGCCGGGCTTGCTCTAGAACGCGCCGGAGCGCGTCCGTGTCGACCATACCCGCGGGGGTGAGCGCGCCGAAGACGATTCCATGCGTGCCCGCATCTTTAAATGCCCGAACGTCACGCTCCATCACGGCCATCTCAGGCGCGGAGTAGACGAAATTTCCGGCGCGCGGACGAAGCAGGCAGTGCACGGGAATCCGGAAAGACGCGAGCGCCCACTCCACAAAGCCAAGCGAAGGTGTCAGCCCGCCGTCGGCGAGCGATGCGCCGAGTTCCAGGCGCTGCGCACCGCCGGCGGCCGCAGCCAGGGCAGCTTCCGGGTGATCAACAGCGATTTCAAGACGGGGACGAGGCGTGTTCACCTCCATCACCATACGTCACTGCCGCCGGACGGTGAAGGCGGTGCTCGCATAGTCGCCTTGCAGTTTCAGCTCCACGCCCGCGCCCATCAGCGCGGCCCCGGTGGCCTGCTTGGGCAGCATCGCGCCTTTGTCGGCGTCGCGGGCGGTTACGGTGTAGGTCGCTGCCGGGTCCAGCCCTTCCAGCCGCACAATGGGGTACGGCGTTCCGAACTGCTCGGACCGCAGGAACGCAAACGCAACAGCCGCGGATTTATCCGGAGCGACGTACTCGCTCGCCCAAGTACCGGCGGTGGCGAGCGCCGGGGTGAGCCGGTACAGCGAACCCATCTGCACCAGCGGGCGCACCTGTTTGTAGAAGGTGACATTCGCCGCGGACTGCTGGAGCTCCGCGTCCGACAGCTTGCTCAGGTCCGCGCCGATGCCCAACGAGCCGGTCATGGCCACGTCGAACCGGAACTGCAGCGGGATCGACCGCTTGTCGAGAAAGTTGGGCACGTCCGTGACCCAGGCCATCATGATGCCCGGCGTGTAGGCGTGGGTGAAGCCGTCTTGGATCGTGAGGCGGTCGAGCGCGTCCGTGTTGTCCGAGGTCCAAACCTGGTCGGTGTAGCGCAAGATGCCGAGGTCCACGCGCCCGCCGCCGGACGAGCAGGACTCGATATCAAGCCCGGGGTGCTTGCGCCGCAGCTCCGCGAGGATCGCGTACAGGTTGTCGACGAACTTGACGTAGATCTCGCGCTGCTCGGCAAGCGGCACCTCTTCCCAGCCCGGCTCCGCCCAGATGCGGTTGTAATCCCACTTAAGAAACGCGATCTGGTTCTCGCTCACGAGCTTGTCGAGGAAGCCGAACACATAGTCGCGCACATCGGCCCGCGCCAGGTTCAGCATGAGCTGGTTGCGCATTTCCGTGCGCGGCTGCCCTGGAAAGTGCATGGCCCAGTCCGGGTGCTTGCGGTAGAGGTCCGAGTCCGGGTTCACCATCTCGGGCTCCACCCAGATGCCGAAGTCCATCCCGAGCGAATGCACTTTGTCGATCACCGGCTTAAGCCCGTTCGGGAACTTCTGCGGGTTCACATACCAGTCGCCCAGGCCGGCGTGGTCGTCCTTGCGCTGCCCGAACCAGCCGTCGTCGATTACGAACCGCTCCACGCCGATCTTGGCCGCGCGCTCGATGAGCGGAATCTGCCCCTGCTCGCTCACGTTGAAGCCCGTGGCCTCCCACGAGTTGTAAAGGACCGGCCGCGGGCGCGGCTTGGGCAGGATCGCCTCCTGCTGCAAGCGATGAAGGATGCGCGAGGCCTCGCCTTCCCCCTGATCGGTGAAGCCGCCGTAAAACTTCGGTGTCTCAAGCTTCTGCCCCGGCGCGAGCGGATAGGCGAAATCGAACGGGTTCCAGCCGCCCGTGACGCGGACCGCATGCGATTCAACCTCCTCGACCGTGATGCGCCAGGAGCCGGACCAACCCAGCTCGCCGAACCAGGCCGGGCCGGCATTTTCGGTGGTCGCGCCCGCTGCCGTGACCTGGAACCACGGGTTGGTTTGGTGCGAGGTGTGGCCGCGGCGGGACTCCAGCACGCTCGCTCCCTGATGAATCGGTTCGGTGCGGAGCTGGAACTCGCCGCCCCACTTGCCGGTGAGCGAGGAGAGTTGGTAGCGGCGGTCGGGAGGCAGATTCCAGGTCGCGCTGGCCGCGTTCTCAAGCGTGACGGTCGTCTTCGATTTGTTCTCGATTTCCGTCCACCGCGCAAGCACGCCCTGCGGAAAGACCTGGTAGTGCAGGCGTACCTCGACCGGCTCGACCGCGTCATGCTCGACCAGCACGAGCGTGTCCGCGCCGGGAGTTTCTGCGTGGTCGAAAACCAGCGTCATGGACCGGTTGCCGTTGGGGAATGAGCCTTTCAGAGCGGGCTCATACGCAAGGCCGCCGCTCGACCAGGCCGCGTACTCAAGCGGCGTTGTGTTGATCGGCGGCTCCTGCGAGGCGATCTCCGTGTGCATCTTGGCCGACGGCAGGCCCGCGCCGGACGCAATGCGCGGCCCCCAGTACAGCGTTTGCGGATAGTGCAGCTCGTTGATCCCGACCGCATAGCTCATCTCGCCCGCGGAAAGCAGCCACGTGCCGCCGCCGGGCAGGGCCTGCACAGCGGCACCCTGGGCGAGCCCGGTAAGCGGGAACAAAGCGAGGGCGGCAAGCAGGTGACGCATGGGCGGGCTCCTTCAGGAAAACGGGAAGGCTCACCATAGCAGCACGCGCACCGGGCTGTCATGATTTTCCCGCGACGCGCTACGATGGGTGCGCTCCCAAGGAGGCATCGTGCATCGGCTTCTTACCCTTCTTTTTCTCGCGGCACCCTTGTTTGCGCAGCAGACCATCACGGTTGACAGCCAAGCACCGGCCACACCCTTTCCTCATTTTTGGGAGCAGATGTTCGGCTCCGGGCGCGCCATTCTGACGCTGCGCGAAAGCTACCGCGACGACCTCCGCGCCGTCCGCGCCGTAACCGATTTCCGCTATGTGCGCTTTCACGCGATCCTTCATGACGAGCTCGGGGTGTACACCGAGGACGAGCACGGAAACCCCGTGTACAATTTCGCCTACATCGATCAGGTGTACGACGGGCTCTTGAAAAACGGCGTGCGACCGGTGGTCGAGATCAGCTTCATGCCCAAGAAGCTGGCCTTCAACCCGGACGCGCTCCATCCGTTTTGGTACAAGCAGAACGTGTCGCCGCCCAAGTCGCAGGAGCGCTGGGATGCCCTGATGACCGCGTTCGCCCGTCACCTGGTGAACCGCTACGGCATCGACGAGGTGTCGCAGTGGTACTTCGAAATGTGGAACGAGCCGAATATCGATTTTTGGGGCGGCATCCCTCGTCAGGAGTCCTACTTTGAGCTGTACGCGCACACCGCGCGGGCGCTCAAGGCGGTCAGCCCGCGCCTGCGCATCGGCGGCCCGGCGACGGCGGCCGCGCAGTGGGTGCCTGAGTTTCTTGCTTACACCGCGAGAAACCATGTGCCGGTCGACTTTGTTTCTACGCACGGCTACGCGGACGATACGGTGGAGAACCTATTCCACACCGATGAGGTGATCCCGTACGACGACCGCGCCTGCCGCGCCATCGAGCATGTGCGCGGGCAGATCAACGCCTCGCCCATGCCCAAGCTGCCCCTGTTCTGGACCGAGTGGAACGTAGAGGGGGAGCACGAGTCGCGCGACACGCCATTTGTCGGCCCGGGCGTGGCGAACACCGTCCGAGAGTGCGCGGGCAAGGTTGATTTCCTTTCGTTTTGGACCTTCTCGGATGTGTTTGAAGAGGGCGGCCCCGTCGCGCACCCGTTCGAGGGCAACTTCGGCCTGCGCGCGGAGGGCGGCATCAACAAGCCCTCGTTTTACGACTTCGCGCTGCTGCACAAGCTGGGCGACACGCGGCTTGCGAACGGGGCCGACAACGTCATCGTGACGCGCCGCCCGGATGGAACCGTTGCGCTGGTGGTGTGGAACATTGTCGACCCGGACGTGCCGGCTGCCGACCCGCGCCGCACCGCGATCCGCACGGTCACGCTCACCTTTCCGGGCCGCCCCGCCGATGCCGCCGTCAGCATTGAGCAGGTGGATGACGCACACGGCAACCCGCTGCCGCTTTACCGCTCAATGGGCAGCCCGCAGTACCCCACGCCCGCGCAGGTGGCCAAGATGAATGAGGCGAGCACGCTGCCCCCGCCCCGCTCGGAGCACCTCGCCGGTGGGCGGCTCACACTCGAACTGGGACCGAATGCGCTTGCGCTGGTGACGCTCCCGGGACGCTGAGTTGCCCGGCTTCATTGCGGGCCGCGGGCGCTTAAAGCGCCCGCAAACGCCGCACTAAATCCCTCGGATGCAACGGTTTGGACCAGAGTTGAAAATTGCCGTTTTCACGGCTCGCCGCGTCCACGAGACCGGCCACATTGGCTTGGCCCGAGAACAAAACGACGCGGATGTGCGGACACCGCTTCAGGATTTCCCGCCCCGTTTCGATTCCGTTGCGGCCGGGCATCCGCACGTCCGTCAGCACGATGTCCGGGCAGTGGTCCGGGACGGCTTCCAGCGCCTGCTCGCCGCTGTACGCGGCTTGCGCCTCAAAACCGCTCAGGTTGAGGATCGACGTCAAAGTGTCGGCAATCAGGTGCTCATCGTCAACGACCAGTATCCGTGTCCGCCGGGACGCGCACGGCCCCGCGCCGTTCGCGGAAAGCCGGTGAGCCTGCGCGTCGCGTGTGTTGTCCATCTCCGCCAAACGGAGGTGGGACAGCGTGGGGAAAAATGCAGGTGCGGCGGCGGGATAAGCTACCATGCAGTCAATTATGCCCCTTCTGGAGCGCATGGTATCGCAGAAACGGTGCTGTCTGCATCCGCGCCTTTGGTTGTCAAGAAATTGGGCGGCGCACGCGCCGCCCCAAAAGCGACAACCGGAGCCTACTTGCGCTTGAAGATAAGCGCTGTAGGATAGCTCGCCGCATAGGAAGTGTATGCGCCGTTGACTGCCTGCACCGGATGCGTGCCGTTTTCGGACGGCGTGAAGTAGCTGACATTCCAGTCGCCGGGCATTTTCACCTGCACGGGCACGGGAGCGACCATTTGCAGCGTCTGCGATGACTTATTCCAAACGGGTGCTTCGTTCCATAGGAACAGCGCGACGGATCCGTCGGACCCGGTAAGGGCCAGGGCATGCCCGGTGTTTTGCGGAAGCCCGCTGACGGCAGCCTGCACCGTTTGACGGGCGGACGGTTTGTCGGGAGGAAACACCTCCGCCAAAGAGCGCATGGCCCAGGCTGCGATCTTAGGCGAGTTATCCAGGTGGAAGAATCCAAAATGGTTATCGCCGTTTGTATTTTGCAGATCAGGATAAGGATCCAGCAGCTGATAGATATAAGTGCGGGTCACTCCTTGGAGCGCCGCGTCAAAGTAAATGTTTAAGGTTTCCTCGGCTTGGGCAGGCTCGTTCACGCCATCCGAATCATTCGGAACCGGTAGGGTGGAATAGCCGGTTTCTGTAATCTGCCTCGGAGTGCTGCCCAAGTTGGTGAAGTAAACAGGAAAGTCGCTTTGGAGGCGGGCAAACGGCTGCACTCCTCCGTATGGGTAGGGATGGGTGTTGGCCGCGTCGGCCAAGCCTCGCTGTGTTTGGAGGTTCACCGGAGCCGCCCCGGTCATGTAGAGGACCGGAATGCCCTTGAGAAGGGGGTCGGCGTGCACCGCCGCGTAAAGATCGCGCTGAAAGGCTTCGCCGGCTTGTTCGTTGCCGCCCGCCCCGCGGCACGGAAAATTGTTGATCTCGTTCGCGCCTTCAAATGAAAGCGCTGCGCCCGGGTAGCTGCGCACCAGCGCATCGGCCTGTTCAATTTGCGTGGACAAATCGAAATTGCAGTCGCCGATGAAATTGAAGCGCTTGCCGTTGGCAGCCAGCATTTGGACGGCCGCGAGCGCCTGCCCGTGCGGCAGCCAGTTCACCGGGTTGGGCGCGTAATCGCGTAGATTGCGGATGCCGAGAAAATTCAAGTCATTCAGCACCGCGCCTGCATCGGCGTACTTTCCGTCTGTGTACTCAATATGTGTGTTCACGCCCAAGGAGTCTTGGAAAGCGGCAAGCGGGAGCGAAGGAATCGTCTGGATGTTTTGTGCGAGGGCGGCGCCGCCGGAAACGAGGAGGGAAGCGGCGAGAATGAAGGAAGACTGCAAGGAAGTGTGCGGCATGCGTACCTTTGGACAGGTGCCGCCCGGCTCGGGGGAAAGCCGGCGGCAGCCTGCGTTCTTGTGTTTTCCGCATCCTACGACTTACTTTGTCCATCGCCTAGCTAAAATCCCAGGCACACAGCAAATTCTTGTTACCTCCGTGATGAAATCGGCCTACAACCTTTGTGTAATTGAGAATCAGTTACGAGCAAAACCTTCTAGGTCGACGGTTGCGTATGGAAAGGAAATACGCATAACTCGGCGAATTATTCCCTATTGTTCAGGCCGCTGCACGTAGAAGCTTCCGGCGGCGGCCTTCAAACTTTTCTGTGGAAAACGAGGGTTTCGGGGCACTTTTTCGGAGTCTGCGTTCGCAGAACTTACGGCTGGAGAGAAGGCTCCGCGCGGAAAAGCCGTGCACGGGGCCGCGTCTGCGGCAGCTCTCCACGGCCCGCCGGCGCGGCGGCGCGGCGCGGCTTGGACGCGACCGCAACCGCGAACAAGACCCAGATCATCGGCAGGATCGGGTCCGGCATCGCCAGCAGCAGCGCGACAAAAACAACCGCGGTCGCGAACAAGCTTTGCTCGTACAGGTCGTAGCGCACGTAATGCCGGGGGTGCCGGAGCGGCTGAATGAGCTGCCACAAGAAGTTCAGGAGCAGGAGCGCGCCGGGTATACCGGCATTGCCCAGCAGGCCGCACGCGAAGCTGGACGCACGGACGCTGCCCCAGCCCGCTCCGAGATAGTAGGAGTCACCCGCAGTTTGGAGCGCGAGCTGGTTCCACATGGTGCGCTCGCGGTACGAGTCTGAGTCGACCTTGCTGACGAACACGGTTTTAAATACCTTGCCCACGGTTGCGGGCGCATTGGTGAACGCGACCAGGGCTATGACGGCGGCGGCGAGCCCGAGCGCGAGGAGCACCTTGACCGGAGCCGCGCCCTTGCGCCCGAAGCTGTAGCGCAGGTACGCAAGGAGGCCGCCGGCGGCAATGGTGCACAGGCAGGCGTAGCCCACGGTGGACACGGTCAGGGCAAGCGCGACCAGCATCAGCAGGAAGGAAACGGCATGCTGCCAGCGGATGCGGCGGGTGCCCATGCGCCAGCTGAGCAGCGCCAAGCCGATGCCGAGATAGACCGCGGCCTCGGAAGCCTCGTTCAGGGTGGAGTTGAGCCGCCACACCCCGTTGATCTGGTAGGCGTTATAGATCACATGGGCGGTGTTGGTGTAGAGCAGCCCCGAAGGGTACGGCACATGCGCGACGGCATTCGCGAGCTGCCACATGGAAAAAACGGCAACGCAGGTGGCGGCGCGCAGGTACCAGTCCACGGCCGAGCGCAGCTGCTCGCGCGTGGAATGGACGGCAAGCAGAAAGATGCTGAAGGCGGCCAGCAGATATACAGTTTGGGTGACGTTGGTGATGCCGGGCGCAAGGTGCTGGTTGATGCCGTTGTGCGCGTTTGAAACCAGGATGCCGCGAAACAGAACGGGCCAAAGCACAGCCGTGCCGACCGCGTAGGCGACGAACAACACGAGCGCGATAAACGCGCGGCGGTTCAGGCCGGAAACGGGCTTGAGCCGCAGCTTGCCGCGCAGCACTTGGATGGGCAGGCAGATGCCGAGCGCGAGCAGCCAAGGCGAGATGGGCGACGGGCCCGCGTTCAAGGCCGAAGCCGCGTCGAAGATCGAGGTGAACAGGACAACGGGCAGCACTTCGCCTCGGGTACGCCACCAAAGAAAAGCAATCAGGATGAGCAGCGGGATCGTGGATGCGGTCATGGTCTTTGTACTCTCGTCCGGGTCTTGGGTGTGCGTGGAAGTCCCCTAGTAAGCGCCTTCGGTGAAGAGCACGGTTTTTATGGTGCGGTACAGGATGAATAAATCCATCGCCACCGACCAGTTCCGGACGTAGTATTCGTCGATCTCCGTCCTGCGCTCATACGTGGTGTTGTTGCGGCCCGATATCTGCCAAAGCCCGGTGATGCCGGGGGTGACGCGCCGGTAGTGCTGGTAGCGCCGGCCGTAGCGCTCAACCTCCGCGAGCACGATCGGACGGGGACCCACCAGGCTCATCTCGCCCGTGAGCACGTTCCAAATCTGCGGCAGCTCATCGAGCGAGGTTTTACGCATGATGCCGCCGACGGCGGTTACCCGGGGATCGCGCTTCAGCTTGCGGTCCCGCTCCCACTCCGCGCGCAGCAGCGGATTCCGCTCCAGATGCGATTCGAGCACGGCTTCGGCGTTGGGCACCATGGAGCGGAACTTCCAAGCGGTGAACAGCTGGTGGCCGCGCCCGATGCGGCGCTGGCCGTAGAACACCGGCCCGGGCGAGGACAGCCGCACCAGAATGAACAAGGTAAGAAATAAGGGGGCGAAGCAAAGGGCCACCAGCGAGGCGGCAAGGAGGTCGAACGAGCGTTTGATCAAACGGGGGGCGGTTTGTGAAAGCCGCTGTTTTATTTCGAGGCCGAGGACGCCGCCCAAGTCCCTGGCCGAAACCCACAGGCTCGACATGCCGGCCACGTCGGGCAGCACCAGCACATGGTGAAACAGGTGCGAGTACTCATTCAAGACCAGCTCCAGCTCGGACGAGGGCAGGTGCGGGAGCGCCAGGATCGCATAGCAGCCCCGGTTGCGCCGCGCCAGCGCCTCGGCGTGGCGGAACTCGCCCGTGTACAAACCCTTGGCGTGGGCGCTGCGTTCGGCGGGCGAGTTCTCGTGAAGCAGGGCGATGGGCCGGAGACCCAGGGTCGGCTGCTCTTCGAGTATTTTCAGGATGGCTTCGCCCGCTTCCGTGCCGCCGAACACCACCGTCGGCACGCCCCACCACGGCTGCTTGGCTCCCCAGGTCCTGACCGCGCGGCGGCCCAGGGGCACCAGCGCCAGTGTGAAAATCCAGGCCAACATGAAGGCGATGCGCGAAAAGCGCATGTGCAGCGTGACGAAAAACGTCGATACGATCAGCAGGAGGTAGGACAGCGTGACTGCTTGGAGTGTTTTGCGGAACTCCTCGATCGCGTTCGCGGCAATGCCCGGGTACATGTCGAGCGCGGAAAATATGACAAAAAACAGCGGCAGGGCGCCGAACAGCGGCAGGTAGGCGCTCAGCTGAAAGGTCCCGTGGAACAAGAGCCGCAGCGACGCGGCGCCGGAGCCGGCCGCGGTGATGGCCAGGAGATCGGCCGTGACCAACGCGCACACGGTAAGGAGGCGGCTGACGCGAACCGCGGGAATTTCCGCAGTTTTGGGGTACGGGGCTGCAAGCGTGGACAGGGTGCTCATGGACGCGGTCTCTTTGCGGTCTTATGTAGCTCGCCCGGTTCGGGAGCCGGGTCAGGGGAGCGGCGGCTTGGAAGCTGCCGCAGGGAGCAGCGCAAGCGTTACAGGAGGGCGGCCGCCTCCGCGCGGCGCGCCGGTGAGGCTCCTAGGCCCGGCCCCGGCTCGATTGCGCCGGACGGGGTGAGGGCATGGAAGCGTGCAGGGGGGAGCGCCGGAACGCCGGCACCCGCGAGAATGGTGCGGAAGCGGTCAAGAAATGCCTCCTCTGAAAACTGCCCGGCATGGGCGCGGAGTGCTTCGGGCTCGCACCGTCCGGCTTCGGCCTCGACGCGCACCATCGCCGCGTCCAGCGCTTCCGGGGTCGGGTCGTTGTAGAAGACCGCGGTCCGGTCGTTCATCGAGTCGAGGATGCCGCCTTCCGCGAGCGCGATCACCGGGCAGCCGCAGCTGATCGCCTCGACCGGGACAATGCCGAAGTCCTCCACGCCCGGGAAAAGCAATGCCCGGGCCTCGCCGTAGTACCGGCCGAGCTGCTCGTCCGAGGCGAATCCGGTGAACTCGACTTCGGCCCCGAGTTCGCGGGCGAGCGCCTGAAGCCGCGCGAGTTCGGGCCCCTTGCCGACCACCGTCAGCTTGCGCCCCAGCCGGCAGGCGGCGCGGATCGCGTGGTCGACGCGCTTGTAGGGCACCAGCGCCGAAACCACCAGGTAGCCCGCGCCGGGGTTGCGCTCCACGCGGGCGTAGCGGGCCACGTCGACCGGCGGCGGCAGCACCAGGGCTTCGCGTCCGTACAAACGCAGAACGCGTTCAGCTACATAGGTTGAATTGGCGACAAACAGGTCGACCCGCCTTGCCGTCGCGCGGTCGTAGCGCCGCAGGGCGGCGGCCACGGGCCTGAAAAACCACTGGGAAGCGAGCTCGCCGACCCGCGCCGGGCCGAAGTACTCGTCGAACAGATCCCATACGTAGCGCATGGGGGTGTGGATATAGCAGATGTGGAAGGGCGGGTTCTTGCCCCCGCGCCGCACCATCGCCTTGGCCACGGCGTGCGCGGTGGATATGACCAGGTCGGCGCCGCGCCCGGCCTTATTCCATTCGGCAAAGAGCGGAAACAAGGGCAGGTAGGAGCGGTAGCGCTTGGCCGCCCCGGGGCACCACTGGAGAAGGCTCCGATGCACCGGGCGCGCTTCGATCCGCCCGCATACCGAGCCGCGGTTGTGCAGCAGCGTCCACAGGGGGGCGTCCGGAAAGATCCGGCACAGGGCGTCCAGCACTTTTTCGCCCCCGCGCATGCCGGTCAGCCAGTCGTGGACCAAGGCCGCGCGCAGGCGGGGTTGGTCGTTCATGCCAGCTTCGTTCATGCCAACCTCCTTCATGCCAGCCTCCACGACCCGCCGGAACGGCTGTCCGCGGGGCGCTTCGCTTCGGCCGCGGCGCGCGCCAGCACCGCTTCCACAATCCGCGCCGAGCGGTCCCAGCTGAACCGGGCCGCCTGTTCCAAGCCCGGCACCCACGGCGCGGCCGCCGCCGAGTCTTTCGGAAGCGTTTGGACGATGGCGCGGGCCATCGCGGCCGTGTCGAGCGGGTCCACGTAGACCACGGCGTCGCCGCCCACCTCGGGCAGCGATGCACGGCGGGAGCTGACCGCGCGCAGCCCGCAGCTCATCGCTTCAAGCAAGGGCAGTCCGAAGCCCTCGGCCAGCGAAGGGAAGCAGAAAAGCGAAGCGCCGGAGTACAACGCGGCGAGGTGCTCGTCCGGCACGTAGCCGGCGAAGTGCACCCGCGGCGGAATCGGGCCGAGCTGCTGCGTGCCGAACACCCGCGCATCCGGACGGGGCCCGGCCAGCACCAGCCACACGGCGTCCGGCAGGGAAGGGAGCGCTTCGCGCCAGGCCGCGAGCAGGGTGGCGAGGTTTTTGCGCGATTCGAGCGAGGACACCGAAAGCACATAGCGCCGGGAAGGAAGCGCCAAGGCCGCGCCGGCCCGGGCGGCTTCCATCGTTGTGGTCGGGCGGAGCGCGGGCGATGCGCCGTTATGCGCGACCGTGATCCGGTCCGGAGCGACTCCAAGCACGTCTACCAAGCGGCCCTTGGTGTACTCGCTCACCGCCAGCAGGTGGACGGCGGTGCGGGCGAGCCGGCGGAACAGAAAGCCGTACCAGGCCGCGTAGCCCCGCCCGTACCATTCAGGGTGCTCGATGGGGAACAGGTCGTGGAAAGTGACCACCTGCGGGCGGTAGCCGAGGGGGCCGGCAGCGCAAGGGCTCCACAAG
>CAXTSB010000045.1:23346-23639 GCA_964246845.1 uncultured Acidobacteriaceae bacterium | reverse complement strand
CGCAGCACCCCCATCCCCGTCCCGTGCACCACCCGCACCCGCTGCAGCCCCGACAGAAACGCCTGGTCGATAAATCGCTCCACATCGTCCCCGGCCTGGTCGGCCGTCAGCCCGATCACATTGATCTCGGTCTGCACCGAGCCTCCAAGCTCGTCGGCGGAGTCCCGAGCCGTCCGCACTGTCACCCCGCGCCCACGCGCGCTCTCGACAGGCGTCGGCGACACGGCCGCAGGAGCCCCGGCCTGCACCACCGCCGCGCTCTCCGCCCGCCCCCCCCCCAACTGCATTGACCC
>CAXTSB010000045.1:17569-23336 GCA_964246845.1 uncultured Acidobacteriaceae bacterium | reverse complement strand
TCACCCGCCCCTGCTGCCCGATCCTGAGCTTGACGACATCCCCAACGGCGGCCAGCCGAGGATCTTTTATACGGGCAGCCACCTGCGCCGCGGCTATCTGCATGGCGTTCGGCTTGCGCTGCCGCACCTGCGCCGTGAACCTCTCCGAGAACTCCCGCCGCAGCTGCGCGGCCCGGCGCTCCGCCTCGGCCTGCGCCTTCTCGCGGGCGGCGCGTTCCTCAATCCCCTGCACCGCCTCCTTCGCCTTCACGTCCAGCTCGCGCAGCGTTCCGTTCAGCTCGTTTTCAAGCTCACGCACCCGCGCCCGCATCTCCTGCGCGCCATCGATTTCCAGGCGGTGCCGCTCCTGCTTCAGCGCTTTTTCCTGCGCCTGCACCCGCAGGCGCTCCTCGCCCAGTGACCCAATCTCCGCGTGCAGACGGTCCAAAAACGCTCCGATATCCAGCGCCTGCGAGGTCATCCGGTCCCGCGCCCGCCCAATAATCGCCGGCGACAACCCCAGCCGCGCCGCGATGTTGATGCCCGCCGAAGCCCCCGGCACCCCCTGCCGCAGTTCGTAGGTCGGCGCAAGCGTTTCCGCGTTGAATCCGACGGCTGCGTTCCCCACCCCCGGCGTGGTTTCGCCGTAGATCTTGAGCGAGGTATGGTGAGTCGAGATCATCGACCACCCACCCGCCTGTAGGAAATGCTCCGCGATCGCCACCGCCAACGCCGCGCCCTCCTCCGGGTCGGTCGCCGAGCCCAACTCATCCACCAGCACCAGCGTCCCCGGCCCGGCTAGCCCCGACAGCCGGTTCAGGTTGGTAATGTGCGCCGAAAACGTCGACAAGTTCTGCTCAATCGACTGCGCATCGCCGATGTCGGCCAGCACGCTCGTCAACACGGGAAAAGTCGCCTCGAACGCCGGTACCGGCAGCCCTGCTTGCGCCATCATGGCCAGCAGCCCCGTCGTCTTCAGTCCGACGGTTTTGCCGCCTGTATTCGGCCCGGAGATAATCAGCTGCCGACGCTCCGGCTCGAGCGCCAGGGACAACGGCACGATGCCGCCGGAGCCGGAAACTTTCAGGCGATGCTCCAAAAGCGGGTGCCGCGCCCCGACCAGCCGTATCTCCGCTTTCGCGCCGATTGCAAATCGGGGCCGCACGCAGTCGTACTCCTCGGCGAACCGCGCCCGCATCGCAAGCGTTTCCACCACGCCCAGCACGCGCGCGCCTTCGCCGAGCAAACCCGCCTGTGCCGCCAGCTGCGCCGTCATCTGCAGGAAAATCCGGTGTATCTCCTCCAGCTCCTCCCCAAACAACCGCTGGAGGTCGTTGTTCAGCTCTAAGGTTTCAAGCGGTTCCAGGTATACCGTCTGCCCGGAGCCTGAAGTGCCGTGCACCACGCCGGCGACCTTGCGCTTCAGCTCGGCCTTGACTGGAATGACGAAGCGGTCGCCGCGGATCGTGATCAGCTCTTCCTGCGCGGCTCCTCCCTCGCTCAATCGCCGCAGCGCGCCGCGCAGCGAGTCCTCAATCGCCCGCTGCTGCCGGTCGATCTCCCGCCGAATGCGCCCCAGCTCAGGCGAAGCCGTGTCGGCCAGCCCGCCGTCGGGCAGCAGCTTCGCCTCAATCCCCTCCACAAGACCCATCAGGTCGGCGCTGAGAATTGGCTCGGTCAGCTCCCGCAGCCCTTCCAAGCCGGCATCGCGGAACCGGTCCGGCGGGTTCCGCATCGTCCCGGCCCACTCTGAAACGGCCCGGGCCAGCACCAGCAGCGTCCTGATTTCGCCCGGCTCCAATGCCGCCCCGGTCAGCCGCGCTTTCGCCAGCAGCTGCGTCGGGTCTTCCAGCCCGGCCGACAAAGGCCGCACGCCCTCGGCCGCCAGCAGGCGCATCTCCGCCGTAAGCATGTGCTCCCGCTCGATCCAGCGCGGATCCGCCGAGGGCGCAAGCCCTTCCACCCAGGCCCGCCCCAAACTCGACGCCGCGTAGGGGCGCAGCAACCCCAGCAGCCGCTCCCATTCGAGCGGCCCCCGCGCGTACTCTTGCAAACTTTCCGTCACTTCTCCATGCTACGTGGCGAAGCTACCGGTCCTTGCGGTACAGCAAATCGCGGATCGCGCCGCGCCGCGCCGTGTTCGCTTCCGCTTCGGCCCGGCGCTCCTCCGCACTCAGCTTCACCTTGTCTGCCGTTTGTGCGGTGCCGGGCTCACTGCACTCCGGACACCGGTTCGCGAAGCCCGGCTTGCCGGGCTTCAGCTCAAACTCCTCCCCGCAAACCACGCACTCCTTGATCGAAAACACCATGCTGAAAGGATAGCGCCCCGAGCGGGACTCGTGAAACTACACTGGAGCCATGAGCGATCCGATCGCCCGCCTTCTCGCCCTGGGCGGCGAACTGACAACCCGGCGCAAGTTTGACCTGGCGCACATGCGCACCCTGCTCCACGCCCTCGGCAATCCCCAGGAGGAGTTCGCGTCCGTACTGATCGCGGGAACAAACGGCAAAGGCTCCGTCGCCGCCACGCTCGCCGCGATTCTCCAAGCAGCCGGGCATCGTACGGGCCTCTACACATCGCCGCACCTCGTGCGCGTCAACGAGCGCATCCGGATCAACGGCGCTCTGGTCTTGGACAATGACCTGGGGCTCCGCTTTGAACAAGTGGAGCAGGCCGCGGCCCGGCTTACGGCTGAAGGTGCGCTCCCGCACGCACCCTCGTTCTTTGAGGCCGTGACGGCGACAGCGTTTCTGCACTTCGCGGCGTCCGGCACGGCAGTCGCGGTGTTGGAAGCGGGACTCGGAGGCCGTCTGGATGCGACCAATGTCGTGGACCCGCTTGCATCGGTCCTCACCGACATCTCACTCGACCATCAAGAATGGCTCGGTGCAACCATCGCCGCCATCACGCGCGAAAAGTGCGGCATTCTACGTCCGGGCGGGCTGATGATCACGCTGCCGCAGCACCCGGAAGCCAATCAGACGATTGGGGAAATTGCCGTGCCTCTCGGCGTACAGGCCGTCAATGCCGTCGAGTATCTGCCGCCGCGTGGAACGGCGATGGAAGATCCCATGCGCAACCGGTATCAAGTAGCCTGCCCGCCAAGCCTGGGCGGCGGCTTGCTCGACATCGACTCTCCGCTGGCAGGCGGGCACCAGCAGCGGAACGTCGCGCTTGCGATTGCAGCGGCGGTCAGCCTGCACGAGCAGAAAGGGTTCAGCTTGACCAAGGCAGCCCTGGAGCAGGGGGTCCGCGCCACGCGCTGGCCCGGCCGTCTACAGCTGCTGCGCAAGCCGGGCGCGCCGACAGTGCTTCTCGATGCGGCGCACAATCCCGCGGGCGCGTGGGCCCTGCGGGCCGCGCTGGCGTCGCTGGACGGTCCTGAAGACCGGCGCACGCTTGTCTTCGGCTGCATGCAGGACAAAGCCGTCGACGAGCTCGCACAGATTCTGTTTTCGGTGTTCAGCCAGGTGATCGTGACCCGGGCTGACACGACCCGAGCCGCCGAGCCGGCAAGGCTGCGGCAGGCGGCGGAGCGGACCGGCACGCCATGCATGGAAGCCCGCGTTGCGCCGGAGGCTCTCGCCGCCGCGCTCGCCGGCACACCCGAGAACGGATTGATTTGCATCGCGGGCTCGATCGCCCTACTGGGAGAGTGCCTGCCGCTGCTGCAAGGTTGGAGTTGAAGGGGAAAGCAGGCCCATGTTCCACGTGGAACATAGGCGGTTCGCGTACCCTGATCTCAGCGCATGCCCGGCAAACTCCTTCCTCGACCCGACCCGCTCCCGCTCGCTACCCAGCTCGCGTCCACCCTGGTGCGCGCACCGCTCTTTCTTCTCGGCACGGCTGCCTGCGGCACCGTCTCCCTGCTCGCCTCACTCAGCGAAAATGACGGCCGGCGCCAGCACCGCATCGCTCAGGCGTGGGCGCGCGCCTCGCTTCGCTTCGCCGGTGCCCCGCTCCGCATCGACGGCGGTGAGAACCTCCGCGCGGCATCAGTTGCGGTATACGCTTCGAATCACCTTTCGTACATGGACACGCCGGCCATCTTCGCCGCGCTGCCGTTCCAATTCCGCATCGTCGCCCGCCACGACCTTTGGGGCGTGCCGTTCATCGGCTGGCACCTGCGCCGATCCGGACAGATTCCAGTCAACGTCTCCAATCCCCGCGCATCCATCGCCAGCCTCTCGGGCGGCGTCAAGACGCTGCGCTCCGGCATGCCGCTGTTCCTCTTTCCCGAGGGCGGGCGCACGCGCACCGGCGTTCCCGGCCCCTTCCTCAACGGCCCGGCCTTCATGGCCATCCGCGCGCAGGTGCCGCTCGTGCCCATGGCGCTGATCGGGACGCACGAGCTGCTTCCCATCCGCAGCAAAACCTACTTTCCATCGCCCATCACGCTGGCTGTCGGCGCTCCGCTGCCCACTCTCGGCATGACCGCGAAGGACGTGGAGCCGTTGACCGCAGCGCTGCACCGCGAAACGTCCGATCTCTACTACCGCCATAGCTGGCGCACCCCTCCGGCTGTGGCGGACGTCTATGATCAAGGATGACGCCATGAGCAGCCCCAACCGCAAACCGCGCATCGCCCTCCCCACGCCGACGCTCCACGATGCAGCCTACAACGAGCGCTGCTGGCCGGAGTACGCCGCGGCCATAGAAGCCGTGGGCGGCGAGCCGGTCCGCGTCGGCCTCACGCTTGATCCGGCGGCCGTTGCCGCGCTGGCTTCTGAGTGCGACGCGGTTCTGCTGCCTGGCAGCCCGGCCGACGTGCATCCGCAAAAATACGGTGAGGCTGCCCTGCCGCAAACCGCACCACCGGACCCCGCGCGCGAAGCTGTCGATGAATTGCTCCTGCAAGACGGCTTCCACCTGCGCAAGCCTGTCTTCGGCATCTGCTTCGGGCTGCAAATGCTGAATGTCTGGCGCGGCGGGTCGCTGGTGCAGCATCTCGCTGCCGGTCACACCCCCGGTTCCGACAAGCAGAAGCTGGCCCACTCTATAGAAGTCGCGGCGGACGCGCCCTTGCTGCGCAGCTTTTTCCTCGACCAAGACTCGCCTGTGGTGAACAGCAGCCACCACCAAGCCGTCGAGATTGCCGGCGACGGTTTGACGGCTGCCGCCCGTGCGGAGGGCGACGGAGTCATCGAGGCTCTGGAAGGGACAGCGCCCGCGGACCATTTCGTGCTCGGCGTGCAATGGCATCCGGAGCGCTCCTACACGGAGGATCAGGCCTCGCGGGCCATGTTTACGGCATTCATCGATGCGGCGCACCGTTGGCGTTTGCCGAAGGCGTGAGTCCGCACGAGATCACGGAGCTCCTCGCAGGGCAAAGCGGAGTGGAGCTTGCTCCCGCGCTCGCCGAGTCTTTCTCGATGTACCTGGCACTGCTGCGGAAGTGGAACACGCGGATGAACCTCACCGCGATCCGGTCCGAGCGGGAGATCGTTCTGCGGCACTTTGGAGAGTCGCTGGTGTGCGCGCGCGCCCTGCCGGGGGATGCCCGAAGTCTGCTCGACTACGGTTCAGGCGCGGGCTTCCCGGGTGCGGTGTGCGCGATCGCGCGCCCGGAGCTGCGGGTGTGTCTGGCCGAGGTCCAGGGTAAAAGGGCCGCCTTCCTCATGGAGCTGTCGCGCGCGCTCGGGCTCGCCTTCGAGGTTCATGCGGGGCGGGTGGAGGCGCTCGCTCCCACGCGGCAGTTCGACGTGGTGACCCTGCGGGCCGTGGACCGCATGGAAGACGCCTGCCGGGCCGCTCTTGGCCGAGTGCGGCCCGGCGGCCCTCGCATGC
>CAXTSB010000045.1:9550-17559 GCA_964246845.1 uncultured Acidobacteriaceae bacterium | reverse complement strand
GCGGTCCCCGTTTTGCACCCCGCGGCGGGGGCGGTTTTGGCCGGGGGGCGCCCGGGCGGCACTCTCATGCTGCTGACGACCCAAGCAGCCCTGGCCGCGCTTAAAGGGGGGCTGCCGGGCGTCCAATGGCAGGAGCCGCTGCCCATTGAAGGAAGCGGGCAGCGGGTGCTGGCGGCGGGGATGCTTGTTCCACGTGGAACATAGTTGCTGTTTTGGGCTTCAGGACCTATGGTGGAAAGGTCCATGGGAAAAGTGCTGGCGGTCGTGAACCAAAAAGGCGGCGTCGGCAAGACCACGACCGCGATCAACCTGGCGGCCGCGTTCGCTCTGGAAGACCTGCCCACCCTGCTGCTCGATATCGATCCGCAGGCGAACACCACGGGCGGCTTCGGGTTTGCCAAGGACGATGAGCGGCTGTCCACATACGACGTTCTTGTGAACGGCGCGGCGCTGTCGGAAGCGGCGCTTGCGACGGAAATTCCCGCGCTGAAGCTGATTCCCTCCAGCAAGGATCTGGTGGGGGCCACGGTCGAGCTGATGGCACGGGAAAACCGGGCGCTCCGTTTGCGGGAAGCGCTCGCCGAAGCACGCCAAGCGCATGCCTTCGTCCTGATGGATTGCCCGCCGGCGCTGGACCTTTTAACGCTGAATGCCCTGGTGGCCGCCGACGCGCTGCTGGTTCCCATGCAGGCCGAGTATTTCGCGCTTGAAGGCATTTCGGAGCTGCTGCACACGCTGGAGCGGGTCCAGGGCGGGCTGAACCCGGCGCTTCAAATCGAAGGCATTCTGCTGACGATGTACGACGACCGCACAAATCTCGCGCAGCAGGTCACGGCGAACCTTCGGGAGCACTTCGGCGAAAAGCTGCTCAAGACGACCATCCCGCGCAATATCCGTCTGGCCGAGGCGCCCAGCTACGGGCAGCCCGTGCTGCTGTACGATTCCCGCTCGCGGGGGGCGGAGGCATACCGCGAGCTCGCGCTGGAACTGATGCGGCGGAACGGCATACCCGTGCGGCGGCGCAAAGCTGAAAAAGCAGTGCAGCGTGAGGTGAAATTTTGGCCTTACTCGTAAGTAGAAAGCGGCGCAGGAGGCAAGATGGCGATTGAGATGCCGGCGGAGCGCAACACAAAACGCAGGGGGCTGGGAAGAGGGCTCGATTCGCTGCTTCCGAGAACACCACAGCCGCGGGAGATGGATGCGGTCGAGATCGCCCGGGAAGCCGGGGCGCAGCCTGTTGCCGAGGGCCGCCCGCTCGAGATTCCTATCGCGCGGATCGAGCGCAATCCGTACCAGACCCGTACGCGCTTCGATGAGGCCGCGCTTGCTGAATTAGCGGCGTCAATAGCGGCTGTCGGGGTGATCCAGCCGGTGCTGGTGCGCGCGCTCGACGGCGGACGGTACCAGCTGGTCGCGGGGGAGCGGCGCTGGCTGGCTTCGCAAAAAGCCGGCAAGCCGACCATCCCGGCGGTCGTGGCCCGGATGAATGACGCGCAAGCCATGGAGGCGACCATTGTCGAAAACTTGCAGCGGGCGGACCTGAACCCGATGGAGCAGGCGCGGGCGTTCGCGCGGCTGGGGCGCGAGTTCAAGATGACGCAGGAGCAGATCAGCGCGCGCACGGGCAAGGACCGGGCTTCGGTCGCGAACTACCTGCGCCTGCTGAAGCTGCCCGAGGCACTGCAAAGCACCGTGGAAGCGGGCGCGTTGAGCTTCGGCCACGCGCGGGCGCTGCTGGCGCTGGAGCAGGAGCCGGCCATGATGAAAGCCGCGCAGAAGATGCAGGCGCTGGCGATGAGCGTGCGGCAGGCGGAAACGTTCGTGAAGGGGCTGCTGGACCCGTCGCGCACCCAGAAAACGCCGCCGCAACCGGAGCATAAGGACGTGAACGTCCGGGAGATGGAGCGGACCCTGCGTGAGGCGCTGCGGCTCAAGGTGTCGATCGAGGACCGGGGCGGCAAGGGCCGGGTGGTGATCGAGTATGGGGATCTGGAGGGGTTTGACTGGCTGGTGGAGCGGCTGACGGGGTCGGGAGTACCGGGCGGACTATAGCTGCTGAAAAACGGCTACCATGGCGGCATGGATCGCAGGGACTTTCTTCGCGCGGGGGCCGGCGTGCTGGCCGCGCAGAGCTTTGGGGCGCTGCGGGCGGTGCGGATCGAGGTAGGGGAGGCCGCCGAGCGTATCCCGGCCGACTTTCTCGGCTTCGGCTATGAGATTTCCTCCGTGGCGCGCCCCGGACTGCTGAGCCCGCAGAACCGGGTATACACACAATTGATCCGTACGCTCGCGCCCGCGGGAGTTTTGCGGGTGGGCGGCAACACATCCGACTACGCGAGCTACTCCGCAACAGGCGAGGCCGCGGCCAAACCCAAGGGTACGGTCGTAAACCGCCGCGCCCTGGAGGAGTTGGGCGGGTTTTGCCGGGCTACGGGGTGGCGGTTGATCTGGGGATTGAACCTGGGCGAGGGCTCCCCCGAGCAAGCGGTGGAAGAAGCACGGGCGGTGACGGAGGCCTTGGGCGGCAGCCTGCTCGCGTTTGAGATCGGCAACGAGCCGGATTTATTTGTGGGCGAGGGCCACCGCAAGGCGCCGTACACGGCGGTCGATTACCTGCGCGAGTACGCGAAGTACAAAGCGGCGATCCGGGCCAAGCTGCCGCAAGCCCTCTTTGCCGGGCCGGATGCTGCTGTCAAGGGAGAGTTTGTGAGCCGGTTCGCCGAGGCCGAAGCCGGAGACCTACAGTTGTTGACCCATCACTACTACCGGGGGCAGCAAGGGCCGGGCAGCACCTATGATCTGCTGCTGCGGCCGGACCCGGGCCTCGCGGCCATGCTTGGGCAGATGCAGCGGGCGCGCATGGCGGCACACGGGCTGCCATACCGCATCTGCGAAACCAATTCGTTCTCCGGCGGCGGACGCCCCGGGGTGAGCGGCACTTTCGGCGCGGCGCTGTGGGTGCTTGATTACTGCTGGATGCTCGCCTCGCACGGCGCGGGCGGGCTGAACCTTCAAACGGGGGTCAACCACCTGGGATTTGTCAGCTCGTACTCGTCGGTGGCGGACGAAAATCCCGACAAGCCGCAGGTAAGGCCGGAATATTGCGGGCTGCTTGCTTTCGCGCAAGGCGCGCCCGGAAGCAGACGGCTCAATGTGCGCGCCGATACCGGAGGACTCAACCTGACGGCGTATGCTTCGTCCCGAGAAGGCGGCATCTTGGTGACAATCGTGAATAAGGACTCATCGGAAGCAGCGGTTGAAGTCACGGCGAAGAACCGGGTACGCACGGCTTCGGCGCTGCGGCTGGCCGCGCCTTCCCTCCAAAGCACGGCCGGCGTGACACTGGGCGGAGCCGAAGTGCAGGCGGATGGACGGTGGTCGCCGAAGGAGGCAGAGCGGATCGCTGTTTCCGGCGGCAAGGCAGGGCTGCGGGTTCCGCCCTTCAGCGCAGCCGTGCTGAAGGTTGAGACTGCTTCGTAGCCGGCATCTGTAGAGTTGGGTTGGAGACCTTGCGTGCCTTTCATCCGCGACCAGCCGTACAACGACCTGCCCTCCTTGCCGCCGGCGGGGATGGAGCTCGAAACCCGGGCGGTGCTGAAGCAGACCATCGCCGCGGCCCGCGCGCTTGCCGACCTGCGCGGCGTTTCCGCGAAGGTGCCCAACCCGCGCATCTTGATCAACGGCATCGTGCTCCAGGAGGCACGGCTGTCCTCGGAGATCGAGAACATCGTCACCACCAGTGATGAACTTTCCGCGCCGCGGCCGGCGGTGAAGGCTCGGCGAACGGGAGCACCAAGGAGGTGCTGCGCTACCGCGAAGCACTGTGGAACGGATTTGAGCAGGTGGCGCATAGGCCGCTCAGCACCAATCTCGCGGTTGCGGTCGTAAGCGACATCCGGCGCATCGCGATGGAGGTGCGCCGAGTGCCGGGAACGGCGCTGAAGAACCGTGATGAGGTGATCTACACACCGCCCGAGGGCGAAGGGCTGATCCGCGACAAGCTGGACAATCTTTGGCGGTTCGTACACGGGGAGGACACGGTGGACCCGCTGGTGCGGCTCGCAGTCATGCACTACCAGTTTGAGGCTATTCACCCGTTCAGCGACGGCAACGGGCGCACGGGACGCATCTTGAACGTGCTTTACCTGGTCGAGAAAAAGCTGCTGGACCTGCCTGTGTTGTACCTGTCGCATTACATCCTGGAGCACAAAGCGGACTACTACCAGGGGCTGCGCGAGGTCACCGAGGACGGCAAATGGGAAGAGTGGATCCTGTTCATGCTGCGCGCCGTGGAAGCAACAGCCCGGGAAAGCTGCGGACAGGTGGAGGCGGTGCTCCGGCTGATGGACGAAACCAAGCAGCGGATGCAAACCGAGCAGCCGGCCATCTACAGCAAAGACTTGATCGAGGTGCTGTACTCCAACCCGTACTGCCGCATTCGGTTCCTGGAGGAGGCCCGCATCGCCAAGCGGCAGACCGCCTCCGGCTACCTGCAAAAACTCGCGGCCATGGGCATTTTAGAACCCGTAAAGGCCGGACGCGAGGTGTACTACCTCAATCCCGGGCTGCTGCGGGTGATGCGGAAATGGTGACGCCATCGACAGGTGGCGGTAACATGTCGATTTTTGATGGAAAAATCGACATGTTTTGGGAATGTGTCGATTGCGTCGACAGATGGGTCAGAAGCCCGTCGGAGCCGCGACGGGAGCTCCGCGGCCGGTGAGCTCGCGGATCAGGTCCACTTCGTGCTCGCGATAGGGTGTGTCGTCTTGCTTGAACACTTCATGGAACCATACGGTCGGCTTCGACTCCACGTAGGGCTTCTGCCAGGAGTCCCAAGGCAGGTAGGTTTGCGTTTTACCCGCGACCAGGCCCCAGTTGACGGCGGCGACGTGGTACTTCTTCGCGACTGGCAGTGAGCCGTCAAAGGTAGAGCCCGCGCCGCGCGCCATGTACTCCGTGCAGAGAATGGGCCGTCCCAGCGGCTGGAGGCTCTTGATGCGGGCTTCGAACTCCTCCGGCCAGCCATAGTTGTGGAAGGAGATGACGTCAGACTCACGGAGCTGGATTTTAGTCGTGTCGGTTTCCTGCGCGGGGTCGGTCCAGTTGCCTTCCCACACGCCGCTGGTCAGGGGTTGCGTGGGGTGCGCCGAGCGCGCCCAGGCAAACACCTGCGGCAGGAGCTGGTTGACCCGCTGGACCTTTGCCGGCGTGTCCGCGACCGTGTCGCCGCCCCGGTTGTCGGGCTCGTTCCACACGTCCCATCCCAAGATGCGGTCGTCGTTCGCGAACCGCCCGACGACGCCTTTTACGTAGGCCTCCAGCTGCGGCTCCACCGCGGGGTCGAGTAGGCGCTGCTTGCCGGGGCTTTGCACCCAGCCCGAGTTATGGATGCCGGGGATGGGCGGGTGCTGCGGCCCCAGGTGCGGGTTGGCTTCCCAGCAGGAATCAAACAGCACCAGCAGGGGGCGGATGTGGTGCTTGGCCGCGATGGCCAGAAAGGCGTCGAGCCGCTGCGCGAACCCTTGCGGGTCGCTCTGCCAAAGCTGGTCCTGGAGGAACACGCGGACGGTGTTCATACCGATGCCTTCCGCGAGGCCGAGTTCACGGTCGTTGAGCGCCGGGTTCCATGTCGCGGGCTGGAACATTTCGAATTCGTTGATGGCATCGGACGGGATGAAGTTCGCGCCGACAAGCCACGGCTGCTTCGCGTACCATGTGTTGGCGTGCTCGGGGGTCCAGCGTGCGGAGTCGGAGGCAGATTGCGCGGGGGCAAGGGAAGCAAAGGCGAGCAGAAGACCGGCGAGGCTGCGGATGAGCATGGGTGCGGGAAATCCTTTTCCGACAAGCTATGGGGCAGGCATGGACACTATACCGCGTTGCAGGCTGCATCGGCGCGGGAGCGCGCCGGTGGATTGCAAGACGCATCAGGAGACTTGCAGCTCGATACGGCTCTGGCCGAGCGACCCTTTCGTGAACACTACCCGGTCGGCCCCGAGCGTGCCCGCCGAGGCCGTGCGCAGGGGTGCGCCGTCGGGCGGGTGGATGTGTATGGCGAGGTCGGCGGCGAAGTTTGGGGGCGTCTCGACCGTCACCTTCCAGCCCCGACCGGGGAGCGATTCGGTGGTCCAGCTTACCTGGCCCCAACGGGTGGGGCAGCGCGCTACCCGGATGCGCTCGCCGGGGGCGAACCAGTGCTTGGGGGCGGCTTTTTGCAAATGACAGATCTCGCGGTTCAACTCCTCATAGCAGAGCAGCCAGCGCAAGCCGAGCGTGGGTTGGAGGGTTGAGTTGATCACCGCCGACCAGCCGTATTTGCTCTGCTCGCCGGGGTAGGAGCCGGGGATATAGGCGTCCTCGGGGGCGTAGCGGTTGCCGGAGTCGGCGGCGAAGCAGACCAGCGCGTAGAGGCTCAGGAGGAACGGCCGGTAGTCGTCTTCGCGGATGCGCGCGTTCAACGTCCCGTGCATGGTGAAGTTGCTGTCGCGCGCGTTGGGGCCGTCGGTGTTCAGGCCCACGATTTCAAGCCCGGCAAGCGCGCGGTGCTTCAGGTGGCCTCGGTCGAGCGCGGGGTCGCCCCAGTCGGCCAGAAACCAGTCCTCCATGAAGCGGTGGTTCTCGTAGCTCGACAGGTCCGCAGGCTTGTGCGCGATGTCGCCCGGCTCGAACGGCGGAATGCCGGCTTGGCGCATGGCCGGGCTGCCGGCCGCGATGGTGGCGACGAGTGAGCGCTCGATGTTCCCGCGCATCTCCTCGGCGGCTTGCTTGTACTTGGCGCTCAACTCCGGCTTGCCGGTGAGCGCGAGCACGCGGGCGTGCTCGGTGAGGCCGCGCCAGGTGTGGGCGGCGTTCTGGAAGTAGAAGGGGTGCGACTCAGGGTAGTCGTTCGCCGGGTCGCCCAGGTCGGCTTCGGGCGAGCCCCAGATGAGCCCGTAGCGGCGGTCGGGCAGCGGGTAGTGCTGCTTGCCGTACTCGTAGCGTTCCAGTACATACGCGAGCATTCGTTCCAAAATGGGCAGGCGGCGCTCAAAGGCAGCCCCGTCGCGGGTGTAATCGTAGGCGCGGGCGCTATTCCATAGAAAGATCCCGACGTTCAGGGGCGCTTCCACCTGGTCCTGCGTGTTGTAGAGGAAGTTACCGTCCGGCAGAATGTACTTGTCTAAGTAATGCTGGAAATACGGGTCGGCGTCGGCGGTATGGCCCCACACCTGGTGCGCCCAGATGAACTCGTAATGCGCGACAGGAAACAGAGCGTGGCTGCGCTCGGGAATCTTGGTGTACGCGCCCTCGCCGACTTGGTAGGTGGGCTCCAAACCGCGATAGCTGCACCGGGCGAGCGTCAGCCCGGCGCGGGCAGCGTCGAGCAGCCAGGGGTCGGGGATTTCGACCGGCATGGCTTCCTCGTGGAAGTCGTGCCAGCGATTCCAGATGCCGGCGAGCGCGGCCCAGAACTGGCCCCCGTTGCAGTTCCAGTAGTGGTCGTCGGTGGTGTTCGAGTCCAGGTCGGCTCCATTGCCCTGCTCGCGCAGGCCTGCTTTCTCAGGCAGGCGCGTGACGCGCACCCGCGCCATGGGCTGGGCGTCCTCGCCGGGCGGCAGCAGCACCATCACTTCGTAGCCGGCTTTGTGCTCGGCGTTCCACACGCCGGTGTGCGCGACGGGCAGGTAGCCGCCCAGCAGCGTGCGCTTGCTCCAGCCGGGCTCGTAGCGGTAGCGTCCGGGGTCGTCGAAAGGAATCCACTGCTCCGGGTCGAACAGCGCGCCTTCGAGGTCCGGCGCCCAGTCGTTTTGCTGGTTGCGCGCGGGTTGGCGGCTCGCGCCGTCGGCTTCAAGGTAGAGCGAGCGCAGGGGGCCGGCTTGCTCGTTCGCCACCAGCGACCAGCCGATATACTCGGGGCCGAGCGCGGCGACGTTTTCGTAGCAGGGGTCTTCGTTTGAGTTGAGGATGTACGCGCCCGCCGTATCCGGGCCGGGTACCTGCGCGCGCTGCAATCGCGCTGGGGCGGGAAA
>CAXTSB010000045.1:0-9540 GCA_964246845.1 uncultured Acidobacteriaceae bacterium | reverse complement strand
GGCGCCTAGCCCCTCTGGGATGAGCGCGATGGTGCCGGCGCGTTCGGTGACGTAAGCGATGGCCCCGCGATGGGTGGCCCGCTTTTCAAAGACGGCCGTGCGGACGCCGTTGATTTCGGGCGTGGAAAGGAGCTGCCAGCCGTCCGCGGATTGCCCGGGGGTGAGCGGTTTGGTCCCGAGCAGTACGCCGCGACCGGAAAAGCCGGTGATGCGCGGCGGGGCGGCGAGGGCTTCCCGCTCGCCGGGGAGCAGCAGGCTGTACTCGTTGGGGATGCGCGCCGGCGCGCCGGCTTTGGGCTGGGCGTGGACGGAGCGGGGCAGCCCGGCCTCAAGCCCGGCGGCGCTCAACAGTGCGAGAAACGTGCGTCGGTCCATGGAGGGGCCTCAAGCGGGCGGAGGCATCCGCACCCACAAGGAAACGCGAGCCGGCGCGTTTTGGCAAACGCCGCGGCCCATGTTTACTCATTCCGTATGTGGGCCTTGTGCTTTGTCCGGGTGGGGAGCTACCATCCACCCGCAGCCAAAGAACAAGTTTTTACAGTTGCGCGACCGACTTTTCTGGAGAGCCCCATGCATGTGAACGGCAGCGCCATCCTCAGGCAAGCGCGGTGGGTGCTCCTCGCCGGCTCCACCTTTTTGCGCGGAGCCTTGCCGGCCGCCATGCTCCTGCTGCCGGCGGCGGCCGTGGCGCAGTTCAGCGCGAGCCTCCAGGGCACGGTGACCGACCCATCTGGGGCCGTGGTCGCGGGTGCCGTGGTCACCCTGACCAACATGGACAACAACACGACGCGCACGGCGACCACCTCGGGCGCCGGCGCGTACGCGTTCGGCTCGCTCGCGCCGGGCAGCTACACCATCGAGGTGCGGGCACAGGGCTTCCAGCCGACACAGACCGCCGCCACCCTGACCACCGAGCAGCAGGCCGGGGTCAACATCACGCTCAACGTGGGCAACGAGGCGACGCAGGTGCAGGTCACCGCGCAAGGCCCCGCGCTGAACCCGGAGGAGAACCGGGTCCAAACCACGCTCGACACGGAGCAGGTGCGGACGCTGCCCTTGCAAAACCGGGGCACCCTGAACCTGACCAACGCAGCGCCGGGGGTGAGCGGCTATTCGCAAAATCTTGACAACTTTCAAAACGAGGAAACGCCGGACGCCAATGCGAACGGGCATTTTTTCGGCTCGAACCTGTATGTAATTGACGGGATCGAGAGCGACTCCAATATCACGGGCGGCACCAACAACATCACGCCGAACCCGGACTCGCTCCAGGAGATCGCGCTCCAAACCAACACGTTCGCGGTGGACTTTTACGGCGGCGCGGGCGTGACGACGGAGCTGACGACCAAGGCCGGCAACAACAAGTTCCACGGCACGGGCGAGATCAGCTTTTACAACCAGGACTTGCAGGAGCGGTTCTTCTTTTCAGGCACGGGCACCCCGGTGCAGCCGTACAAGCACCTGGAGTACTCAGGCACGCTGGGCGGTCCCATTTACAAGGACAAGACATTCTTTTTCGCGTCGGTGGAGGCGCTCGCGTCCACGCAGGCCGGCGGCACAAACTTTTTCGCGAGCGAGGACCCGGCGTTTGTCGCGCTGGCCCGGCAGAACTTTCCGAACACGCAGGGCACGCGCATCTTGACGCAGTTTCCGACGCAGGGCGTGAACTTCCAGAGCGTACGGTTTTACACTTCGCCGGACCTTGTGACGCAGTGCGCGACGCCGACGGGCAACTGCAATGTCCCGTTCATCGACAATGTGAATCAGACGACCTCACCGTTCAACAACGGCCTGCAGTACAGCCTGCGGTTGGACCAGAACTTCCGCGGCGGCAAGGACCGTATCTACGCGTACTACTTCAACATCACGCACACGCCGCAGATCATCGATCCCCGGCCGGCCTTTTCGAGCGTGCAGCCGACGGCCAGCAATCTGTACTCGATCAACTACACGCACATCTTCTCGCCGAGCATCCTGAACGAAGCTTCCTTCGCGTACAAGCGCGTGGTCGGCAACCGGACCGCGCCGCAGCCGACGATTCCCGAGCTGAACATCAACAACACGTATGGGATCAACATGTTCGGCGGGGGCTTCGGCCCGGGCGCGTTCGCGCAGCACCAGTACTCGTGGCGCGACGTGGTTACGTATGTGCGCGGCAAGCACGATATCCGGATCGGGTTCCAAGCGACGCACGGCAACGACTCGGCCGACTTCGCCGGCAACTACGCCCGCCCGAGCTTCTCGTTCAACAACGGCCTGGTCGACTTTGTGCAGGACCGCGTGTACCAGGAGACGGATGCCTCGCTTGACCCCTTGACCGGCAATGTGAAGCCGTTCCAGTTCGGTGTGCAGACGGATAACTTCGGGGCGTATGTGCAGGACTCCTGGAAGGTTTTGCCGAGCCTGACCTTGCAGCTCGGCTTGCGCTGGGACGACTTCGGCAACCCGAGCGGCTTTTTGTACCCGACCTTCCAGCAGATTTCGAACACGATCCCGGTGCTTTCGACCAAGCTGCTGGGCGCCGGGCAGTTTGACGCGCAGTTCGCGAACGCGGCCATCCGCACGACGGACAATGTGTACAACGGCAGCCTGAACAACAACTGGTCGCCGCGCATCGGCGTTTCTTGGGCTCCGACAAAAGCGCGGGATATCACGATCCACGGCGGCGCGGGTCTGTATCGGGAACAGATCAGCCTGGGGCAGATCGTGGACCAGCTGCGCGGCAACCCGCCCGGGTTCATCACGCCGACGCTGGGGCAAAACAGCGGCAACCCGACCCAACCGATTTACAGCTTCGGTACTTCGCCCGTGTACCCCTACGGGTTTGCGCTGCCCGCGTTTCCCGCGGTCGGGCTGGATGCCCGGGGCGGGCTTGTGGGCAGCGCGACGCCGGTGCAGGGCATCGATCCCAATGTCAAGACGCCGCCGACCTTGAACTACACGCTGGGCGTAAGCCAGCAGTTCGCGCACAGCACCGTGGCCACGGTGACGTACACCGGCTCCTACTCCTGGGACCAGCTGACCGCGACCGATTTCAACCGGGTCGCGGGCGACCTGATCCGCAACAGCGGCGTGCCGCAGCGGCTGAACTCCAGCTTCGGGTCCGTCATCTATGCGGGCAACTTCGGTTCTTCGCACTATAACGGCGTGATTTTCTCGCTCGCGCAACGGGTGAAAAGCCTGGATTATCAGGCTTCCTACACCTGGTCGCACGCACTCGACTACGGCGTGGGCGACACGCGCTATACCTTCAGCGACGGCCCGAACAGCGGCAACAATGACGGCTACCCGGACCAGCACCTGATCGGCACGGGGTACTACGGCAGCTCGTCGTTCGACGAGCCGAACAGCTTCAAGATCTCCGGCTCGTATACGCTGCCCGCGCCGTCGCAGCGCATCCTGAAGCAGATCGCCGGCGGCTGGCAGACGACCTCGCTGTTTGTCGCGCAGTCGGGTACGCCGTTCACCGTGCAGAACTTTTCAGCCTACGCGGGCGGCAACAACAACGGAGGCTGCATTGCCGGCGGGCAGTTCCAGTCGGTGACCTGCGGCGACTTCAACGCGGACGGCCTGGCCGACGACTACCCGAATGTTTCGCCCACTACCCGGCGCAAGTTTAAGCACGGCGAGTACACCCAGCAGGGCGGCGTGTTCGGGCGGCATGCGATTGCGTACAACAACATCCAGGAGCCGAACGGCTTTACCGCGCCCGCGCCCGGGACCGAGGGCAACGAGGCGCGGAACAGCTTCCGCAACCCGGGCCTGTTTGAGTGGGACCAGAGCATCCTGAAGAACAACGCGCTGCCGTGGCTCGGGGGCGAGAAGGCAAACCTGCAGCTCAGGGTCGACGGCTTCAACGTGATCAATCATACGAACTTCAACGCGCTGGACGACAACCTGGCTTCGGGTACGTTCGGGCAGGCGACTTCGAGTCTGCAGCCGCGGATCATCCAGCTCGGGGCGCGATTTGAGTTCTGACCCGGTGAGCGCAGAATAGAGCCGTGCGGTTCCGGTTCCCATCTTGGCTGGTGGTGGTGCTTGCTGCCGCCGCGGCGCGGGGGCAGGAGAACCCGCGGGCCGCGCTTGCCGCGCACCGCTATGCCGATGCGCTGGCCGGGGCGGACGCCGCGCTCCGGGCCGACCCCGCCGATGCGCAAGCCTCGCTCATTCGCAGCCTGGCGCTTGCGGGCCTCGGCGAGCCCGCGCGCAGCCTGAGCGGGTTTGACCGGACGCTGGTGCTGACGCACGATGCGGTTCCGGTGCTGGAAGCAGCGGCGCAGGTGGCGTACAGCGCCCGCGATAAGCGCGCCGGGCGCTACCTGGACCTGCTGCTGGCGCGCGACCCGGCCAACCCGACGGCGCACGCCATGGCCGGCGTGTTGGCCTATGAGCGGCACGACTGCCCCGGGGCGGACGCGCACTTTGGCCAGGCCGGGGCGGCGCTGGACGGAAATCTGCCGGCGGAGCTGGAACATGCGGACTGCCTGCTTGCCGGCGGCGGCGCGGATGCGGGCACGGCGCTGCTGGACCGGTTGGCCGCCGAGCACCCCAGCGACCCGACCGTTGCCTATGACCGCGCGGCGGCCTACGTGCGGACAGGGCGGCCGGCTGAGGCTGTGCCTGTTTTACAAGGCTTGGAAGCCGCGGGGCAGGGGCTCGGCGGTGACACGGTGAACCTGTTGGGCGCGGCCCTGAGCGGCAGCGGGCAGGTGGAAGCGGCGATTGCCGCATACCGGCAGGGCGCGGCGGAGCACCCGCACGACGAGCGCAACTACATCGACCTGGCCGCGTTGAGCGTGGAGCACCAGTCGCCTGAGGCGGCACTTACGGTGCTGGACGCGGGACTCGCGCAAAACCCGGGCTCGGCGGCGCTCTTGACCCTGCGCGGCGCGGTGCGGGCGCAGATGGGGCAGAACGAAGCGGCGACCGGGGACTTTGAGGCCGCCGAGCGGCTCCAGCCCTCAAAACTGTACGGCGCGGTGGGTTTGGGTGTGCTGCTGCGCGACGGGAGCAAGCTGCCCGAGGCCGAGCGGCTGCTGCGGGAGCGGCTCCGCGCGCACCCGGGCGATGCGACGCTGTGCTACCTGCTGGCCGATGTGCTGGTGCGCGAAGGTGCCGCGCCGGGCGAGCCGCGCTTTGCCGAGGCGCGCGGGCTGCTCCGCAAGGCTGTGGCAGGGGAGCCCGCGCTGGCCGCGGCGCATGGCGAGCTGGGCAAGCTGGACCTCCAGGCCGGGGACACGGCTGCGGCGGTGCGCGAACTGGAGCTGGGCGTGCGCTACGATGCCGGCGACCGGACATCCTTGAATCAGCTGGTGGCCGCGTACCGGCGCATGGGGCGTACTGAAGACGCGCAAAAGGCTACGGCGCGGCTGGCGGAAGCAGTGGAGCGGGACCGCAACGCCGAAAATGAGCGCAACCGCGTACACCTGATTCCCGCCGCGGAGCCGCGATAGTGCCGACGCGGCGGGAGACTCTGGCCGGGCTGTTGGGCGCGGCCGCGACGGCAGCTTGGGGCCAGGGCGCGGCCACCCGGCAGGTGAAGCCGCAGGCGCGCGTCAAGAGCACCGCGCCTCCGTTCGCAGCGCGCTTCGTGGATGTCGCGGAGCAGGCCGGGCTCCATGCGCCGGTGATTTACGGTGAAGCGTCGCACAAGGATTACATCCTGGAGGCGATCGGCTGCGGGTGCGCCTTTGTGGATTACGATAATGACGGATGGGTGGATCTCTTTATCCTGAGCGGGCAGCGGTTGACTAACACGCCACCGGGTACGACCAATCGGCTATATAAGAACAACCGCGACGGCACCTTTACCGATGTCACCCGTGCGGCAGGGCTGGAACATACCGGATGGGCTTGCGGGGTATGTGTCGGGGACTATAACAACGACGGTTGGGAAGATCTGTTCGTCACGTACTGGGGCCAGAATAAGCTCTATCGCAACAACGGGGACGGGACGTTTACGGATATAACCAAGGAAGCGGGGCTGCTGTACGAGGGCAAGACCCGCTGGGGCGCGGGCTGCTCCTTTACAGATTACAACCGTGACGGGCACCTTGACTTATTTGTATCTAATTACATTGACTTCTCACTGGAAAGCGTTCCCAAACCCGGCGCGAACGTCAACTGTAACTTCCGCAACATACCCGTGAACTGCGGGCCGCGCGGGCTGCCTTACGGGCGGCACTGGCTGTACCGCAACAACGGTGACGGCACCTTTACCGATGTCAGCGACGCGGCGGGTATCAGCAAGGTGAAGGAAAGCTACGGCATGACCGTGGTCGCGGCGGACCTGGACGATGACGGCTGGCCGGATATCTATGTGGCCTGCGACTCGGTCCCGAGCGTGCTGTTCATGAACAACCATGACGGCACGTTCCGCGAGGAAGGCCTGCTGCGCGGGGTCGCCTTGAGCAACGACGGCGTGGAGCAGGCCGGGATGGGCGTCGGGGTCGGGAACTACGGGTTGGACGGGCGGCTCGATTTATTTAAGACGCATTTCACCGACGACACCAGCGTGCTTTACCGCAACCTGGGCAAGGGCAACTTCGACGACGCGACGGCGACGGCCCGGCTCGGCGTTGAAACGAGGTTTACAGGATGGGGCGCGGGCATCGCCGACCTGGATAACGACGGCAACCCCGACATCCTGCTCGTGACCGGGAGTGTGTATCCGGAGGTGGAAGCGAAGCTGCCCGCATACCCCGACAAAACGCCGCGGGTGGTGTTCCGCAACGTCGGCGCGGGCCGCTTCGACGAGCTGATCGGGGAGGCCGGCCCGGGCATTGCCGCCAAACATACGAGCCGAGGCTGCGCGTTCGGGGACTTCGACAATGACGGCGACCTGGACGTGCTGGTCGTGAACCTGAACGAGCCGCCGTCGCTGTTGCGCAATGACCTGCCCGCCGGGCCTGACCGGCACTGGATCAAGGTGAAGCTCATTGGCCGCACCTCGAACCGCTCGGCCATCGGCGCGCGCGTCACGGCCCGGTACGGGGGCAAGGTGCAGGCGCAGGAGGTGCTGAGCCAGAGCAGCTTTTTCTCGGCCAATGACACGCGGCTGCACTTCGGGCTGGGGCGCGCGGTTGTCGTGGACCTGACAGTGCGCTGGCCCGCGGGCGCGCAGCAGACCTTTGCCGGGGTGCCTGCGAATCAGGTGGTTACGATCGACGAGCATGCCGGGATTGTGAAGCCTGTTTCGAAGGCCGCGGTATAGGTCATGTCCATCAGCCGACCTGAAGCACACCCGTGGCGCATTGCGGCCCTGCTCGGCTTGGGCGTGCTGATCTCCTACTTCGACCGCGTCAACCTGTCGGTGGCGCACCACGACTTGCAGCTCCAGTACGGGATTTCGGATGTCACGTTCGGCTACCTGCTGAGCGCGTACAGCTGGACGTATGCGGGGATGCAGCTGCCGGCGGGCATCCTGCTGGACCGCTTGGGTGTGCGCCGGGTGCTGCTGGGCGCGACGCTTTTGTGGGCGCTCGCCTCCGGACTGGCTGCAGCCGCCTCGACGATCGCGCTTCTGTTCGCGGCACGGTTCCTGCTCGGCATCGGCGAGGCCCCGACGTTTCCCGCGAACTCAAAGGCCGTGGGCGAGTGGTTCCCGCCGGAGAAACGCGGAATGCCGACGGCTGTGTTCGACGCGGCGGCCAAGCTGTCCATCGGAATCGGCACGCCGATGGTCGGGCTGATCGGCCTGCGCTACGGGCTGCGCGGCAACTTCGGCGCGACGGCGGTGCTCAGCCTCCTGTTTGTGGGTGTGTTTGCGCTCTTGTACCGTGACCCCGCGCGGCCCCAAACCGCCGGCGACCCGGCGAGGCCGATCGCGCTCGTCACCCTGCTCCGGAAGCGGAAGGTGTGGGGTTTGGCGATCGGCTCGGCCGCGTACAACTACTGCTTTTACCTGCTGCTGACCTGGCTCCCGGTGTACCTCGAAACCGGCGTCCACATGGCCGCGCGTACGGCGGTGCTGGTTACGGGGATCCCTTGGCTCGCGGCCGCGGCGGTGGATCTCGCGGTGGGCGGGTGGCTGGTGGATGCGCTGATCCGGCGGGGGCGCAGCCCGGACTTGGTGCGGAGAGGTGTGCTGCTGGGCGGAACAGCGCTGGGACTTTGTATCGCGGCCCCCGCGTACGCGCATGCACCGCTGGTGCTGGTCGCGGCGCTCAGCGTTGCTCTAAGCGGGCTGGCCGCGGCCGCGCCGGTCATCTGGAGCCTGCCGCCGCTGCTCGCGCCTGCGGGCGGCACGGGGCGGCTGGCCTCGATCGTCAACTTGGCGAACCAGGCGGCGGCTATCTCCGCGCCGGTCGTCACGGGCTACCTGCTGCGTGCGACGCATGGGTTCGGCGCGGCTTTTGAGGTGGCCGGCGCGCTGCTGCTCGTGGGGATTGCAAGCTACGTGTTTCTGCTGGGTCGCGTGGAGCCGGTGGTCTAGGCAGGCCCGGGCAGCAAAGTCCCATGGCGGAAGGTGAGCCGCGCCACGCCGGAGCTGATCAAGCTGATGCCCACCAGCACGCCGATAGCCCAAATGGAGCTGACCGGCCACTGCGCCCAGATCAATACACCCAGCAATAAAGTAATCAGGCCGTCCCAGAGGAACCAGCCCGCGCGGTGCAGCTTGCGGAGGCCGGCATAAGTAATGAGCTCAAATACGCCCTCAACGACGAAATAAATGGCGAGCAGCAGCGTGAGGGTCAGCAGCGCGTTGGCCGGGTGAAGGATGAGGTAGAACGCGACGAAAAGGTAAAGCAGGCCGACCAGCGTTTGCCAAACAACGCCGCCGTGGCTGCGGGTGGACCATGTGTACGCGAGCCGCGCCAGGGCCGCGAAGAGCAGGATCCAGCCCAGCACCGCCGTGATGGCGATGCCGGCGATAAAAGGCAAGAAAAAGGCAAACAAACCGGCGATGATCAGCAGAATGCCGGTCGCCGTGCCCCAGTGCTGCTTATCGGTCCGCGCCGCCAGGCTTGAGCTTTCCACAAAACCGCCCATTCCAAATCTCCCGCAAGCTAGGATGCGCGCCGCCCGGAGAGCGCAATGCGGGTGAGCACCAGCAGGATACGGTACGCGGCCTTGACGGAACCTGAAACGGAACCGGCCACCTTGGATACGCCGCCGCGCCGCCTGCGGCAGACCACGGGCAGCTCCAGGATGCGCAGCCCGGCGCGGGCGGCTTTCATCTGCATTTCCAGGTTCCAGCCGTAGGTTTCTTCTCGCATGCCAAGATTTTGGAGCGCTTGCCGGGTGATGACGCGCATGGAACCCATGTCGGAGTAGCGCACGCCGTACAGGAGGCGCATGGCGGCCCCGGCGAGACGGCCCGCGAAGATTTGCGAAGGGAGCATGCTGCCGGGCTCGCGCCGGCCCCGGGTGCGGGAGGCGACGGCGAAGTCGATGCGGCCTCCGAGGACGGGCGCGAGCAGCGCGGGCACCTCCGCGGGGTTGTCCGAGCCGTCGCCGTCGAGGAAAACGAGGATGTCGGAGGCCGGGTCGGCCGCGGCAAATCCTTTCGCGAGCGCCCTGCCGTAGCCGCGGACGGGC
>CAXTSB010000044.1:12583-23719 GCA_964246845.1 uncultured Acidobacteriaceae bacterium | reverse complement strand
GCCCTATGCGAAACGGGTGGAGCTGCAAAACCGCGCGCTTGGGCTGCCGCTGCTGCCCACCACGAGCATCGGGTCGTTTCCGCAAACCCCGGAGGTCCGCAAAGCCCGGGCCGCCTGGCGCGCGGGCAAGCTCACGGAAGCCGAGTACGACCGCTTCCTGGAGGAAGAAACGCGCAACTGCCTGCGCGAGCAGGAGGCCGCAGGGCTGGACCTGCTGGTGCACGGCGAGTTCGAGCGCAACGACATGGTTGAGTACTTCGGCGAGCAGCTCGAGGGCTTCGCCTTCACCGAGAATGGTTGGGTGCAAAGCTACGGCTCGCGCTGCGTTAAGCCGCCCGTGATCTACGGCGACGTGTCGCGGCCCGCGCCCATGACGGTGCGCTGGAGCGCGTGGGCGCAGGGGCAAACGGAGCGCCCTGTGAAGGGTATGCTCACGGGGCCGGTGACGATACTCCAGTGGTCGTTTGTGCGCGACGACATCGCGCGCAGCGAGGTCACGCGGCAGATCGCGCTGGCGCTGCGCGACGAGGTGCGCGACCTCGAAGCGGCGGGTATCCGGGCAATTCAGCTGGACGAGCCTGCCCTGCGCGAAGGGCTGCCGCTGCGCCGGCGCGCCTGGGACGCGTATCTCTCGTGGGCGGTCGAGGCGTTCCGGCTCGCGACCTCGGGCGTGCGGGACGAAACGCAGATCCACACCCACATGTGCTACTGCGAGTTCGAGTCCATCCTTCCGGCGATTGCGGCGCTGGACGCGGACGTGATCTCCATGGAGTCGGCGCGGTCCAAGGGTGAGCTGCTCGGAGCATTTGGAAAGAGCCGCTACCCGAACGGCATCGGGCCCGGCGTGTGGGATATCCACTCGCCTCGCGTACCTTCCGCGGGCGAGATGGAGCAGCAGCTGGAGGGTGCCTTAGCGGTGTTGGACCCGGCTCAGCTGTGGGTCAACCCGGACTGCGGCCTGAAAACCCGCGGCTGGCCCGAGGTGCGGGCTGCGCTCAGGAACATGACGGAAGCGGCGGCGGCGGCACGGGTCGCCTTAGGTGCGGCGGTATAGCTTCGCAGAACCCCACGTCTCGGAAGCGAGACGTGGGACACCCACACCCTCTACTTACTGCCTCATGCTCTGCTAGGTGAGATAGCCCGCAACCGTGCGCCAGTCTATAAAGCATGGTCCGGGCGCGATGTTTGAAACATCCGGGGCAAGCTGCTCCAGGCCGCCCTGCCGAAAACGGTAGACCGCGCCGCTTTTCGGCTGAATGACAAAAATACTCCGGATGCCCATGCGTTCGTAATCTTCGAGTTTCGTAAGTATGCGAGTGATGCTGTCTTCAGGAGACAACACCTCAAAGACAGCAAGCGGCGGGTAAGTCAAAACCTGTTCTATGGGGCGGCCGTGGTCGACCAGCACGACATCAGGAATGCGGTATCGCGTCTCGGCTGCCTTGACGCGCAATTCGGGATGATGCGTACATTCCATTCTTCCTCGTGGAGCAGGAACCATTTCATGATTGCCCGCTGCCAAGAGCCATGGTCATACACTCCCATCGGACGCTCCTCGATTGCGCCGTCGACATAGTCCGCATCCGGTTCATAATCTGACCGAAGATATACCTCGACCGGAACATAGGTTGTTGTCGCCATTGCCGCCTCCGTCTAATCCGGCCCCACATACAGCTCGACCGGCGAAAACCCGATCTCCTTCGTCTTATGGTCCACGCGCAGGAACAAGGGCGTTTTCCCCCCGTTCACATCCACGCCCATCACCACGCCGTTGCCGACAGTCTTCGTAATCTCGATTTTGTGCGATTCGATCTTGCCGTAGTCGCTCCGCGGTCCCCAGTCGCGCTCGAAGTCGTTGAATGTATATGCCGAGTAGCGGTCGGTGTGCTCGCGCCACCCCTTGTCGTTGTTCCAGTATCCGTAGGCCGCGGGCAGGTCGCCCTTCTCCACCAGCGCGAAGAAATGGTTGATCCGGTGCTGCTCCGGCCAGTCCCAGAAAATAAAGGTGAGCACGGCTCCGACCACCAGCACTCCAAGAGCAGAAAGAATGCTGTTGCGGATGATGCGGGCGCGATGGGCGTTGTAGCTAGGTGCGTCGAGCAGGGTCATGACCCGCCGGTCTCCTTGTTTACGGTAGACGCCGGTACCCCGGCGCGTGTTCCCGTCACTGGCGAGTGTAGCTGGTCGCCGCGCGCTCCCCGGCGCGTTCCAGTGCGAGCTCGATCAACCGGTCGATCAGCCGGGGGTAGGGGAGGCCCGAGGCTTTCCACAGCTTGGGGTACATGCTGATGGCGGTAAACCCCGGCAGGGTGTTGATTTCGTTCAGGTATAGCGCGTCGTCGGCGGGGTCGAGCAGGAAGTCGACGCGGGCGAACCCGGCGCAGTCGCAGGCCTGGAATGCCTCTACGGCCATGCGGCGGACGCGCTCGGCGAGTTCGGGCGCGATGGGCGCGGGGATGAGCGGGACAGAACCCTCGCTGAGGTATTTCGCTTCGTAATCGTAGAACTCCTTGCCGGGCACGATCTCGCCGACGACCGAGGCTTCGGGATGATCATTGCCGAGGACGGCCACTTCCAGTTCCCGCGCCTTGCCGGCAGCGCCGCCGATGCCCTGCTCGATGATGAGCTTGCGGTCGTACCGGGCGGCTTCGGCGAGTGCGGCGTCGAGCTCCGCCCGGTTGCGCGCTTTCGAGATGCCGACCGATGATCCGCCGTTCGCGGGTTTGACAAACACCGGATACCCGAGCGCGGCTTCGATTTTCGCGGCCGTGTTTAGCGGATCGGCCTGCCAAGCCGAACGCAGCAGCGAAACATGCGGCGGAATGGGCAGCCCGGCGGAAGCGAACAGCCGCTTCATCACATCCTTGTCCATCCCCGCAGCCGACCCGAGTACGCCCGACCCCGCATACGGGATGCCCGCGAGCTCCAGCAAACCTTGGAGGGTGCCGTCCTCGCCGTTCGTCCCGTGCACTACCGGCAGCACCACATCCAGGTGCAGCCCCTTCGTCGAGAGCTGCTGTGTTTCAAAGGGAAGCAGGCCTGCTCCCGGCTGCGGGGGAATCAGCGTGGCCTCGCCGCGGGCCAGCACGGCTGCCGCGGAAGTGGCGTCCGGGTCGCCGGCGCGCAAATGTGCTTTCTCGGGCGCGAGCAGAAGTTCCGCCTCCGAAGCGGTAACCCAGCGGCCCTCTTTGGTGATGCCGATGGGCATCACTTCATACCGGGAGCGGTCGATGTGTTGGAGCACGGAAGCGGCGGACAGCAAGGACACTTCATGCTCGCCCGAGCGCCCGCCGAACAAGATGCCGATGCGGAGTTTCGCCATGGATGCCATGCAAATGGTATCCGGCGGCGGCCCGGTACCTAGAAAGAAAACGGGACAAAGTTGGCCGCGAACACGGCGCATCACCCCGTCCGCGCATCTTTATCTCCGTCGCACCTGGAAAGAGGTAAAAGGTGCACGCGCGTCGGGCGAAGTGTAGGGGGCGCGCGAAAAAGGAGCGGTATGCATAAGATAAGCAGCACTTTTCTATTAGCGGCGGCTTTACTGCCCGCGGCGGCGTTCGCCGCGGATGACGCGGCGACCAAGACCGATGCAAGACTCACGGCTTCCACGAAGATTCTGAAGGAGTTCGCGGCGGTTCCGGATACAGGCGTTCCCGACGCGATCGCGCGGAAAGCGCGCTGCGTGGTGGTGATTCCGAGCTTCAAGAAAGGCGCGTTCCTCGGCGGTATTCAGTATGGGCAAGGTGTCGCGACCTGCTTTGTGGCGAAGAAGGGCTGGAGCGCGCCCGTGTTCGTGCAGATGACCGGCGTGAGCTTCGGCTTGCAGGCCGGCGGGCAGGCGACGGATTTGGTCCTGGTAGGGACGACCAAGGAAAGCGGCGACGCCCTCCTGAAGGACAAAGTCAAGCTGGGCGGCGATGCTTCTGCCGCTGCGGGCCCGGTCGGTCGGGATTCCCAAGCCAACACAACTGAGCTTGCGAGTGCGACGTTTCTGACCTGGTCGCGGAACAAGGGCCTGTTCGCGGGCGTGGATTTGACGGGGGACGCAGTGAACCAGAATAAGAAGGACACCGCGGCGTTCTACGGCAAGGAGATCCCGTACGAGACCATCCTGAACGGGCAAACGCCGACCCCGGCGCAGGCGAGGCCGTTCGTGGCCGAGGTGGGCCGGGTGTTTGGGGTGCACCGGACGGCCGGGCATAAAGCAACAGCGTCGAAGTAGTACAAGCACCGGAGAGCTCACGCTCGCCGGTGCTTGACGTCACGGGTACATCCGGTTCAGTGTGCGGGCGAACGGGATGGTTTCACGGACGTGGTCGAGGCCGCAGATCCAGGCGACCGCGCGCTCAATCCCCATGCCGAAGCCGGCGTGCTGGACCGAGCCGTAGCGGCGCAGGTCCAGGTACCACTGGAAAGCGTCAAGCGGCAAGTGATGCTCCTCGATGCGCTGCTTGAGCAGGTTGTAGTCCGCGATGCGCTCGGAGCCGCCGATGATCTCGCCGTAGCCCTCCGGCGCGAGCACGTCCATGCACAGCGCGTATCTGGGTTCGGCTGGATCGGGCTGCATGTAGAAGGCCTTCACGGCAGCCGGGTAGCGGTGGACGATCACGGGCCGGTTAAACTGACTGGACAACCAGGTTTCGTCCGGTGAGCCGAAGTCGTTGCCGTACTCAAATGGCTGCTCCAGCTCACCGCGCTTATGGGCCTCATTCAGCATGGCGGCGGCTTCGTCGTAGCGGAGGCGCGGAAACGGAGCCTGAATCGCTTCGAGCTTGGCGATGTCGCGGCCGGTGAGGGCGAGGTCGGCGCGTCGGCGCGCGAGCACCCTTCCCACGATGAAGCTCAGGAAGTTCTCGGCCAGCTCCATCAGCTCCGGCAGGCCGCCGTGGGTAAACTCCGGCTCCACCATCCAGAACTCGGTTAGGTGGCGGCGGGTCTTGGATTTTTCCGCGCGGAAGGTCGGCCCGAACGAGTACACCTTGCCGAGCGCGAGCGCGGTCGCCTCAATATAAAGCTGGCCGGATTGCGTGAGAAACGCTTCCTCGCCGAAGTACTCGACCGGGAACAGCGTGGATGTGCCCTCGCAGGCCGCGGGGGTCAGCACCGGTGGGTCGGTGAGGGTGAAGCCCGCGTCGTCGAGGAACTCGCGCGCGGCCCGGATGATCTCGGCGCGGATGCGCAGGATCGCCGACTGGCGCGGGGTGCGGATCCACAGGTGCCGGTGCTCCATCAGGAAGTCGACCCCGTGCTCCTTAAGCGAGATGGGATAGGGAGTGTCCTCGGGCACGCGCTGGAGCACTTCGACGTTTTCGACGTCGAGCTCGTATCCGCCGGGGGCGCGCTTGTCTGCCCGCACCTTGCCCGTGACGATCACGCTTGACTCCTGCGTGAGCCCTTTGACGCGCTCCCACACCTCGGGCGCGACCTGCGCTTTGGGCACGATGCCCTGGATCGTTCCGGAGCCGTCGCGGAAGATGGGAAACAACAGCTTGCCGCTCTCGCGGAGGTTATAGAGCCAGCCCTGGAGGGTGACCTGTTCGCCCTCGTGCGCGCCGACTTGGGCGATGGTGGTTGTCATGCTTGCTCCTCGTCAAACTTTCCGAACGCGGCCCTGGCCTGCTCCGCCGCCCTGGCGGGTTCCGCGCCAAGGCTGTAATGGATTTCGAGCACGCCGGCGGGGGTTTGCTTGGCCTCGCGCAGCCCCTTGTACGTGCTCGCGAAGTCGATCGTGCCCTCGCCCGGCCATAGGTGCTCGTCACGCTCGCCGTGGTTGTCGTGGATATGCGCGGTGCGGATGCGGTCGGCGAGTGTTTCGAGCGCCGCCGCGACGCCCTCGCCCATGTGTGCGTGGCCCAAGTCGAGGCAAATGCCGACGTCGTCGAAGTGCCCGACCTTAAGTATTTCCAAAAGGTGCGCCGGCGCGGTGACCTCGTTCGGAATATTTTCAAGCAGCAGCCGCACACCCAGCGGGCGCGAATAGGCCTGGAGATGTTCGACCGCCGTCATGGCATACTCCAGGGTGCGTTCGGACCAAGCGTCGCCGCGCTCGCCCAGGTGCAGCACCATGTGCTTGAAGGGGATCTGCTCGGCGGCTTCAAGCGCGCGCTTGATTTCATCCATAGCGTCAATGCGGCGGGACTTTTCCCCATGGACGACATTGACGGAAGGCGCTCCGCCCCGGCCTTGATCTTCGTCGCTGTATAGCGGCGCGTGTATGGAGAGGGGCTCGCAGCTGTTGGCGCGGAACCATTCCGCAGCTTCGCGCACAGCAGGGCGGCTCCGGTAATCAAAGTGCTGCCGCGCGGCGAACAGCTCGATACCCTCCGCGCCCGAGCGGGCCAGCGTATCGAGCAGGCCCGGATGGAGGCGCGAGCGAAGGAAGAGGTGCGAGGAGAGGATTTTGCGCATGAGGTCTTGCCCAACGAGGCAAACACTATCTTCTCATTCGGAAAGAGTAGAGAGTCGCGAGGGAGCTAAGACAATACAAAAGGCTCCGGGTAGTCAAACCGGAGCCTTTTGTAAACCAGCATCCCCAGTGGGGGAACGCCGTCTGATGCAGTAATACTATCGGTTGTTAAGGAAGAGGTCAACCGTAAATGGATCTTTTGCTGAACAAAAGTAATGAAGGCCGCAGACCTGCGGCGGGCAGGAGAGTTGAACTCCCAAGGCTGCCTAGGCCTTACGATCGATTATCAGGCAGCATCCAGTACCCGCTGGAGATGCCCTCCAAACGCTTGGCCTGATCTGCTGACCGTACCACTGCGCAGGATAGGACTAAAAGGGTACGAAAGTACCTATCAGAAAGCCGTGCCCTGATGATGGGGCATCAACCAGCGGCCCTCACGGCGTACCCACACCGAGCTGCGATGGGCGCGGCTGCTTCCATGCACGCTCGTGTAAAGGGCCAGGGCCGCCTCGGGACCAAGCGATTTCACCGTGAACTGCTCAATCTGAATTGCATGCGCTGTCTCGTTCGCGAGCCGATCAAGGATCTCCTTTCGGCTGTAGCTCCGGCCGCTGCAGCCGATTTCACGAAACTCGGAGCAGAGCAGGGCCGCGACTTCAGGGCGGCTGCGGCGGATATCTGGGGCAAGCAGTTGCAGTTCCAGCGCGAGCAGGGTTTGTTGAAGGTCCATGAGGCTGACTTAACCCGTGAGCAGCGTAAACCCGGCTTGCGTGAAATGCCGGTCGAGCGTAAGCGCCTCCCGCAAGCCCCGGCGTTCCATCAGCTCAAAGCTGACGCAGTCGATCCAATCCCAGTCCTTGTCGGCATAGCGGAGGCAGCGCTGCCAGCCTGCTTCGAGGAGGTCGGGGGTAACAGGGACAATTTCGACTTTTGCCGAGCCGCGCAGTGCGGTAACAGCATTCACTGCAATTCTTTTATTGTGTCTTTTCGCCAGCAAGGAAAAAGTCTCGGTGAAAATCAGTGAGTGCAGGAGAAACTCTCGCCCGGGATCACGGAAGGTTTTCAAGAAAGAATCATGTCGGATCTCGCCAGGAATGGCCAGCGCGTAAATAGCACTCGTGTCTAGAAATATACTTCGACTCACTTATCTGCGCTGTAGCCGTACAGATATTCCTTGTAGTTGGAAGCGATGTCTGTGGGCTCCCCCGCAGGCATTTCCTGCTCCAACCGCTTAATGAACTCAAGAAACGGATCCGGGGCATTCGGGTCCAGTTCCGGAGGCTGCGGTGTCAAGCGGACAACCAGATTTGAACAAATCCGTTCCTGCTCCGGTTTAGGGAGCGCGTCGATTGCTGCTTCGATCTCGTCAACGGTCAGCATCCATCAAGGCTAGACGGAGTCTTGCTTCGTCCGCAAGCTAAATCCATCTACACTAACCCGAATGCCCCTCACGCTCCGTTCCTTCGCGAAGGTCAACTTGGGTCTACGGATCGGCCCCGCGCGGCCGGACGGGTTTCATGCGCTCGCGACGGTGTACCACACCCTGGACGCACATGACCTGCTCACGCTCGAGGTAAAGCACGGTACGGGTTTGCGCTTGAGCTGCAACGACCGGCGGGTGCCGCTCGACGGGCGAAATACCGTGCACAAGATGCTGACGCGCGCGCTCGCCGGCCGACCGGGGATCGGCGTGCGGGTGCACATCGACAAGCGCCTGCCGATCCAAGGCGGGTTGGGCGCGGGATCGTCGAATGCGGCGACGGCGCTCGCGGGGTTGGATCTGGAGCTGGCCCGCCTGGGCTGGGCCGCGCCGCTCGGGGAAGCCGACCGGCTCCGGATCGCGGCGGAGGTGGGCTCGGATGTGCCGCTGTTTGTACTGGGCGGGGCGGTGCTCGGGACCGGACGGGGCGAAGCCGTCGAGGCGCTCCCGGACGGGCTGGAGCGGCCCGTCGTCGTCGCTCTCCCGAACACGGGCGTGTCGACCCCGGCAGCATTTAAAGCTTGGGACTGTGGTCAACCATTGACGCCTGAAGCGCAAGCCGGTAGGCTTGAAGAGTTCCTTCACGCTGTCCGCTCCGCATGGAATGGGCAGCCCTCATCCGGCGTTGCTTCCCCTCGGGAAAGCAATCGGGCGGAAAGCGATCCGCTTTCGCAGCTTGTCCAGGCCGGGCTTTGCACAAACGACTTTGAGTCCGTCGTTTTTCCGCAAAACCCCATCCTTGGACAATTGAAAGAAGCGCTCGCGCTGCCGGCCGGAGCGTACGCATCGCTGTCGGGCTCGGGCTCGGCGGTTTTCGGGGTATACCCGGACGATGCCGGTGCGCGGGAAGCGGAGGCCGGGCTTGCCAAGCTCGGTGTGCGCCGCCTGCGGACCAAGCTGCTGTCCCGCTCCGCGATGCAGGCCGGGATGGTGCAAGGCTAGGTTGTTGGGCGATCGACTAATGGTAGGTCAAGTGCCTTTGACGCACTTTGTCTAGGTTCGAATCCTAGTCGCCCAGCCAAGACGCGGTACCGGTTCAACCAAACGGGTGCCGTAGCCGGATACGAGGCCAACCAGCCTCGGGGAGAAGAGCGCATGAAGCAGGCATATGGAGGCGCGGCGCTGGCGGAGAACGGAGCCTCAGCCGATGGGCTGGCGAAACCTGAGCGCAAACGGAGCCGCCTTCGGGAAGATAAGCGCTTCCGCATCCTGTCGGGAACCGCGAACCCCGAGCTTGCCCGGGCCATCTGCGCGCACATCGGTGTGCCGCTTTGCGAAACCAGGATTCAGCGCTTCTCCGACGGCGAGATGCACTTCCAGCTGCTTGAAAACGTGCGCGGCGCGGACGTGTTCGTGGTCCAGCCCACCTCCAATCCGGTCGACCGGCACTTGATGGAGCTGCTCATCATGCTCGACGCGCTCAAGCGCGCCTCGGCCGGGCGGATCACGGTGGTGGTGCCCTATTACGGCTACGCGCGGCAGGACCGCAAGGACCGGCCGCGGGTCGCGATCTCATCGAAACTGGTCGCGGACCTGCTGACCACGGCGGGCGCGAACCGGGCTTTGTTCATGGACTTGCACGCCGCGCAGATTCAGGGTTTTTTCAATATCCCGGTGGATCACCTGTTCGCGTCGCCGGTGATGGTTGCGTACTTCAAGGATTTGGCCCTGCCGAACCTGACCGTGGTCTCGCCCGACGCGGGCGGCGTGGAACGGGCGCGCTTTTTCGCGACCCGAATGGAAGCGCCGCTCGCCATTGTCGACAAGCGCCGGACGGATATGAACGTATCCGCAGTGATGAACGTCATCGGCGACGTGCGCGGGCGGACCTGCCTGATCATCGACGACATCGTCGATACGGCGGGCACCCTCGTGAAAACCGTGGACGCCCTGCTCGATCAAGGCGCGACGGAGGTGTACAGCTGCGCTTCGCATGCCGTGCTTTCCGGCCCGGCTTGCGATTACCTCCAAGCCTCGCGGCTGAGAGAGTTGGTCGTCAGCGACTCCATCCCGCTATCCGAGCAGGCGCGGGCGACGGGCAAAGTCAAGGTGCGTTCCGTCGCCGGCCTGCTCGGCTCGGCGATCGAAAGCATTCACATGGAAACCAGCGTCAGCTCTTTATTCAGCTGACGCACTTACAAAGGGAGCAGGCGACTGTGCCCGAAAGGAAAAGAAATGGCGGCAACGGAAGCAGTCAGCGCAACGGTGCGCGAAGGCAAATTCAACAAAAACGCGGCGCGGCGGGTGCGCGCGGCCGGCAAGCTGCCGGGCGTGGTCTATGGGGCGGCGGAGCCCGCGGTCGCGGTGGAACTGGACCCGAAGCAGATGCTTAAAATCCTGCATTCGGAATCTGGCCACAACACGATCTTCGATCTTGACGTGGCGGGCGCGAAAGCCAAGGCCATGATCGTGGACTGGCAGTTCGAGCCCATCAAGGACCGGCTCATCCATGTCGACCTGAAGCGGATCGCGCTCGATAAAGCGATGCGGGCCGAGGTGCCGGTGGTGCTGGTCGGCACGGCTTTCGGGGTGCGCGTCGAGGGCGGGGTTCTGGACCAAGTTCTGCGTGAGGTGGAAATTGAATGCCTGCCGGGCGATATTCCGGCGTCGATCGAAGTCGATGTGACTGAGTTGAAGTTGAACGCGGTGATTCGCGGGGCCGCCCTGCCGCACGGGGGCAAGTTCAAACTCATCACGGATGAGCAGACGACCGTGGCGCATCTGGCCGAGGGGCGCGGCGATGTCGCGGAGCTCGAAGCCGAGGCCGCGACGGTGACCGAGCCCGAGGTCGCGAAGAAGGGCAAGGGCGATGAGCCCGAAGGAGGCCAGAAGTAAGCGGCTTGCTGGTGGTCGGCCTCGGCAACCCGGGCCCGGAGTATCAGTGGACGCCGCATAATGCCGGATTTCTGCTGGTGGACCGCCTGGCCGAAATGCACGGCATCGCGGTCGCGAACCGGCGTGGACGGGCGCTTACCGGCAGGGGCCGGATCGCGGGGCGTGAGGTAGTGCTGGCGAAGCCCGAAACCTGGATGAATCTGTCGGGCGAGTCGGTGCTGGCGCTGGTGCGCGAGTTGGCACTCGACCCGGAACGGCAACTGGTGGCGGCCTATGACGAGCTGGCTCTGCCGATGGGCGCGATCCGGCTTCGTCCGGGCGGCTCGTCGGGCGGGCACAACGGCGCGAAAAGCATCAATGCGCTGCTCGGGACGGAGCGCTGGCCCCGCATACGGATCGGCGTGGGGCCGGA
>CAXTSB010000044.1:0-12573 GCA_964246845.1 uncultured Acidobacteriaceae bacterium | reverse complement strand
CGGGCAAGGGCTGGAACGGGCGGCGCAGGCTGTGGAAGCAATCGCGGCGGAGGGGTTGGAGGCCGCGATGAACAAGTTCAACGGGCCGGTTTAGCCGGTCGGGAAGGGAAGTATGGCGGAAGCAGGACGGTTTTACGAGGTGATGTATATCGTCCGCCCGGATGCGGCGGAAGAGGATGTGGACAAACTGATCGCCGGCTTTGAAGCGACGGTGACGGGCGGCGGCGGGCAGGTGCGGTCGACCGAAAAGATGGGCCGCCGCAGGCTGGCGTATACAGTCCGCAAGTTCAACGACGGCAATTACGTGCTGATGACCATCGACGCGGACGGCGCGCTGGTGGCCGAGCTCGAGCGGCGCTTGCGCGTGTCCGAGCCGGTGATCAAGTTCCTGACCGTGCGCATGGACGAAGAGCAGAAGCGGTTGGATAAGGTGCAGGCCCTGCGCGCAAAGCGCGTCAAGCGCAGCGATGGAGGAACCCAGGCGGATGCGGCCGAAAGCGCGCCCCAAACGGAAGCGCCCGCGCTGGCATAACAGATTCGAAGGAGATACGACATGGCAGACGACACAACAGCAGCTCCGGCGGCGCAAAACGCGCCCGTCGCGACAGGCGGCCCGGTGGGAGCTTCCGGCGGGCCTGGAGGGCAGGGCGGTCCGCGCGCACCGCGTCCGGGCGGCGGAGGCGGCCGCAAGTTTTTCCGGCGCAAGAAGGTTTGCAAGTTCTGCGTGGAGCGCATCGAGGCCATTCCCTACCGGGATGTGCGCTTGCTCCAGCAGTTCGTGGCCGAGCGCGGCAAGATCACGCCCCGCCGCCTGACCGGTGTGTGCACCACGCACCAGCGCCGCCTGACCCGCGCGATCAAGCAGGCCCGCAACATCGCCTTGCTGCCGTTCGCGGCACGCTACTAACCCTCGCGGCTACGGAGTGAAGCAATGGAAGTGATTCTGAAGGAAGAAGTAGACAACCTGGGCCATCGCGGCGATGTGGTGAAGGTGGCCGACGGCTACGGCCGCAACTACCTGCTGCCGCGCAAGCTGGCCATGCAGGCCACCGCCGCGAACAAGGCGGTGATCGAGCAGATGCGGCAGTCGGCGCTGCGCCGCTCGGCGCGGGAAAAGGCGGACGCCGAAAAGCTGGTGGCGCAGTACGACGCGCTGACGCTTACCTTTGCCCGCAAAGTGGGTGAGAACGAGCAGCTGTTCGGCTCGGTGACCTCGGCCGATGTCGCGCAGGCGCTCGAAGCGAAAGGCTTCGCGACGGACCGGCGCAAGATTCAGCTGCCCGAGCCGCTGCGGCAGCTGGGCGAGTTCCTGGTGCCGGTGCGGTTGCACCGGGAGGTGTCGGCGCACGTCAAGGTGCTGGTGGAGGCGGAAAGGTAGGCCCGGCGCTTCCGCTCCTTGCTGCACGAAGCCAAGGTCGTGTGGCTTGGATGCAATTGCGTCTAAGCAGTAGAAGGTTGATCCCGACAGGAGTCGACACGATTGCGCAAGTCTATTGCGGAGATGCTCGCCGAAGCATTTCGTGAGGTCGGAGTGCTCGTCCTGGTTTTCGCCCTTCTGGACCGTATCGTCGCCGGTCGTATTACGGCGCTTTGGACGGCGACGGCCTTCTTTACAAGCTTGGTTTTCTTTACGCTGGGCTGCATACTTGAGAGGAGGCGTTCCGATGCATAGCTTCTTTGAGAACTACGGATCTCTGTTGATGGGCTTAGTGATCGCCTTTGGTGGATTTGTGGTCGGCATGGTGAGTATCCGGAATGACGAAGTGCGGCGGACAAAGCTTTCCGGCGCGAAAGACAGTTTCCCGCAGGATCGTGGACCAGCTAATGTCCGACGTTAGGGACTCCTCTGCATTCTCCGCCGCCCTTTCCAGGGCGGCTTTTGTCTGAAAGGATCCGCCATGCCCAAGCCCATCGGTATCTATTACGAGCAGCCGCATTGGTTCAAGCCGCTTTTTGCCGAGCTCGACCGGCGCGGCATCGTGTACGAGAAAATCGACGCGGTCGCGCACAGTTATGCGCCCGAAGACCGGCCCGAGGAGCATTATGCGCTGGTCGTGAACCGGATGAGTCCATCGGCTTGGAACCGCGGCCACGGCGATCAAATCTTCTACACGCTCGGCTGGCTCGATCATCTCGAGTTGCGCGGCGTGCGCGTCATCAACGGCCCGCGCGCGTTCCGTTCCGAGCTTTCCAAGGCTTCGCAGCTTTCGCTTCTCGATGCGCTCGGTTTGGCATACCCCAAGGCGCGGGTCATCCATCGCGCGTCACAGGCCGCCGACGCCACGAAAGGCTTGCGCTTTCCCGTCGTGGTCAAGCCCAATATCGGCGGCTCCGGCGCGGGCGTGGTCCGCTTCGACGCACGCGAGGAACTTGCGGCGGCGGCCGAAGCAGGGCGTTTCCAACTGGGCCTGGACTCCACAGGTTTGGTTCAGGAATTCATCCCGGCGCGCGGCGGGTTCATCGTGCGCTGCGAGGTGCTGGACGGCAAGTTCCTGTACGCAATCAAGGTCCACACCACCGGCGAAACCTTCGATTTGTGCCCTGCCGACATTTGTAGAACGGCCGGCGGTGTGGAGCTGAACCGGGCGGCCTGCGCGCTGGATGCGCCGAAGTCGGGCATCCGCGTGGAGGGCTACGAACCGCCGGCGCAGGTGATCGCCGATGTGGAGCGCATCATGGCTGCCGCAGGAGTGGAACTCGGGGGCGTCGAGTACATGCTGGACGACCGGGACGGTGACGGAGCCGAGCCGCTGTATTACGACATCAACGCCCTCTCGAACTTCGTTGCCGATGGAGTGAACGTGGTCGGCTTTGACCCGTTCGTGCGCCTGGTGGACTGGCTCGTGCTGGAGCAGGAACGGGCCGATGCGGCGCGGTGGCACATCGAGAACGACGCCCGCACGCTCGCGGGGGTGCGCTAGTGCGCTACGGGTTTTGGATGCCGGTCTTCGGCGGCTGGCTGCGCAATGTCGAGGACGAAGGCATGGAAGCGAGCTGGGCCTACACGAAGCGGCTGGCGCAACGGGCGGAAGCGCTCGGCTATGACCTGTCGCTGGTTGCCGAGCTCAACCTGAACGACATCAAGGGGGCCGGAGCACCCTCGCTCGATGCATGGTCGACCGCGGCGGCGCTTGCGGCGGTCACGGAGAAGCTGGAGATCATGGTCGCAGTGCGGCCCACCTTTCACAACCCCGCGCTGCTCGCCAAGCAGGCCGCGAACATCGACCAAATCTCGAACGGCCGGCTTACGCTGAACGTTGTTTCGAGCTGGTGGGCTGATGAGGCGACCAAGTACGGCATCCACTTTGACCAGCATGACGACCGCTACGCGCGCACCAGCGAGTGGTTGGATGTGGTGGACGGCTGCTGGCGCGAGCAATGCTTTTCCTACGCGGGCTCGTACTACAAGGTCGAGGACAACCTGCTCGCCCCGAAGCCCGTCCGCACGCCCCGACCCACCATCTACGCGGGCGGCGAAAGCGAAACCGCGAAAAATCTGATCGCGCAAAAGTGCGACGCGTACCTGATGCACGGCGACCCGCCCTCGCGCGTGGGCGAGAAGATTGCCGATATGCGCGCGCGCCGGGAAAAAGCCGGGCTTCCGCCTATGGTCTTCGGCGTGGCCGGGTATGCCATCGTCCGGGAAACCGCCGAGGCCGCGCGGAGTGAAGTACTGCGCATCACCGACGTCAAGCAGTCAGCGCGGGGCTACGACAACTACCAGCAATGGATCCAAGGCTCACAGCTCGACCGGAAAGTCTCGCTTGAAGACTACTCGGTAACGAACCGCGGGCTGCAGTCCGGGCTGGTCGGGACTCCCGCGCAGGTCAAGGCGCAGCTGGCCGCGTTCGAGGAGGTCGGCTGCGACTTGGTACTGCTGCAAACGTCGCCGCAGATGGAAGAGATGGAGCGGTTCGCGGCCGAGGTGATGTGAGCGTACTCGAAGAGCTCGAAGCGCACGAGCCGATCTTTCACCGTCCGGAGTGGGGCACCACGCGCGCCGATTTCGACCGCATGATGGCAGCTGACTTTTTTGAAATCAGCGCTTCAGGCAAGCAGTTCACCCGGGCGTTCGTGCTGGATTTGCTGGAAGAGCGGCATCGCACGCCGCAGGTGGAAACGCTCGAAGCCTCCGCGTTCGAGGTGCGCGAGATCGCCCCGGGACTGTATCTGCTGCATTACAACTTGCTGCAAGGCGAGCGCAAAACGCGCCGGACCACAGTTTGGCGGCGTGTTGAGGGCGATTGGGAGATCGTCTTCCACCAAGGAACCGTTGCGGCTTCTGAGTGAAACGCAAAACTCGCCCCGCGGGGCCGTAGATGGGCTGGCCGGTGAACCCGTCCTAAGACGGTGGGAACTCTCCGTGGTTCTTTAGGCATTCCGGACTGGCGGACACTGCACACCGAACCAATTGTCGAGTCGAGCTCCCTGTTCAATGAATTATAGGTTCAACCGGCTTGACCCACGCTACCTGCTTTGCAGGGCAAGTCTCGCTGATTCGGATGCTAGACCGGGTTCAGCCGCTTGGCAAGACCCCCGGCCCACACCAAAGTAAGCATGGCGAATAAGACGCGGGAGCGGGCATTCCGGATGCACGTTTCCGGTTCAGCCGGCTTTGCGGACCGCGACGTTTTCGACGAGCCCGCCGTCCATCGCTTCATCCAGCAAATCCGCGAGCGAGTGGGCGCGTGTGCGGTGCGACCGCTCGGTTCCGGACACGTTCTCCAGGCGGTTCTCGGCAATCAGCAACTCGTCGGCGAGGTTGAGGGCGGCCAAAACAGCAACGCGGAGCGAGTCCGCGGTGGAGCCGTGCGCCGCGACGGCGCGCATCCGCGCGTCCACGAGCTCGGCCAAGCGTTCGATCCACTCCCGGTCTTCGCCGCGCAGCGTGTACACCTGGTCGTAGATGGACACCGTGACCGCGTGGGGAGGCAGCCTGGGTGGGAGCACTGCGTCGGAACCCGGCATGGGCGCTCCTTTCGAGGACGGCGGGTTAGTCCAAGTCGTTCAGTTGGCTGAGAAGCCGCTCAACGCGCGACCGGACCTCGTCGCGTTCACGCTGAAGTATGTTGCGCTCGTCCTCCACCCGCCCAAGCTGCGCGCCCTGTTCGTCGAGCAGCTGCTGCAGCGTGGAGGCAGTTTCCTCGGCGCGGGCGCGCTCGCGCCGCTCCTGGCGCAGCAGCTCGACCATGCGCACGACGCGCTGCTCAAGCGCCGCGAAATCGTCTGTTCCGGTGATGTCGTCAGCGTGCAGTTGGGGGGCAGTGGCCATCGTAAAAAGGTCTCCAGCACGAAGTATAGCGCGGAGTCAATGGCGGGAAAGTGGGGCATACGGAAATGACACTTGCGCTGTTAAGGGTTGCCTGAGCTCTCGTCAGCGACGGCAAAATCTGCGGGCACGTTCCACAGCGCGGGGTCAGGCTCACCGCGGGTGAGCGCCGTGACCGTGAAGGTCTGCTTGCCGAACCGTGGGTCATCGCGCGAAGAACGCAGGTTGATGCCGAGCGCCGGGCTGTACCAGAACTCACGCACAAAAGTGACGGGCTTGGCATTGCCGAACTGGCCCGCATCGATGGTGGTCGCAACCCGTATACCTGTGACCTCCACGCCTTCGATCACATTCCGACCCATGTCGGTGCGCTGTTCGGTCGCGCCTTTCAGCTTCGAAGTGCCGACGGAAAGGTCAGGCGGAGCCAGCGGCGCGTTATATGGAAGTTTATTGCACCTGCGGGCAGTCAGGAAGCAGTTCAGGTACGAGTGGGTTGCAGGGTCAGCCAGCTGCAGCAGGTTGGTCCGGCCCTCGAGAGGAATGCCTGGAGGCGCGAGCAGCACTCTCTCCTGGTACACGCGGCCGGCATGGTCGCGGGCGATGTGACGTTCATTTGTAAGGGTTACGGTATTGCCGTCAGTCCCGAGCGGGCGTACCCACTCCGTCGCCAGCGTGAGTGTGAAAGGAGCATCGGGTAGGGGTGGGATAAAGATGCTTTGTAATACTTCCGTGGTCCCGCCGTCCGGCGGAGGCTGCTGGAGCCGGGCAACGTGCTGTACTCGGTCAATAGGTGCTGGATCGGTATGTTGCGCAAGTAAAGGCAGGGTGAGAAGCGTTACGGCAGTAAGGGCGAGACCACGCATGGGCCAGCCTCCAGGTGTGGGCGAAATTACCCCACGAGATACTGTTGGCTGGCCAGCATTGCAGTTAAGCGGCTTCTGCATCGGCTAAAATAACGGTAGCGCCCCAGCGACTTAGGCGGTTCGTCAGCCTAGGATGCGCAGCAGCGCGACTCTTCCTATGGCAGACGATCAAGACCCGCAATCCCCCCTCCCCAACGGCGCCGACCCGAACGGCACAGGCGAGCCCCTTTCCGGCATCAATGCCCCAGGCGCGCCCGGCGCGTTCAACCTGATCTCCATCAACTTGGAAGAGGAGATGCGCCGGTCGTATCTCGACTATTCCATGTCGGTGATTATCGGGCGCGCGCTGCCGGACGTGCGCGACGGCTTGAAGCCCGTACACCGGCGCATCCTGTACACCCTGCACGAGATGGGCTTGCAGTACAACAAGAAGTACACCAAGTGCGCCAAGGTGGTGGGTCAGGCCATGGGGCAGTATCACCCGCACGGCGACTCCGCGATCTACGACACGCTGGTGCGCTTGGCGCAGCCCTTTTCCCTGCGGTATCCGCTCGTGGACGGGCAAGGAAATTTCGGCTCGATCGAGGGCGATCCGCCGGCGGCCATGCGCTACACCGAGTCGCGCATGATGCGGATCACCGGGGAGCTCCTGGCCGACATCGACATGGAAACAGTCGATTTCACGCCCAATTATGACGAGTCGACCTTTGAGCCGACGGTGCTTCCGGCGCGCTTCCCCAACCTGATCGTGAACGGCTCGAACGGCATCGCGGTCGGCATGGCGACCAATATCCCGCCGCATAACCTGACCGAGGTGCTGAACGCGGCCATCTCGCTTGTAAAGAACCCGGAGGGCGGGCTCGCGGCGGTGCTCGAGCACGTGCAGGGGCCGGACTTCCCGACCGGCGGCTTCATTTACGGGCGCAGCGGCATCGCGAACGCTTACCGCACGGGCCGCGGGCGTTTCCTGATGCGGGCGCGCGTGAGCACGGAGAACATCTCCGGCGGACGCCAAGCCGTCATCATCAACGAGATTCCCTACCAGGTGAACTCGAAGACGCTGCAAAAGCGCATCGCCGAGCTGGTGAACGAGAAGGTGATCGACGACATCAGCGATGTGCGCGACGAAAGCGACCGTGACGGCATGCGGATCGTTGTCGAGCTGAAGCGCGGCGCGGAAGTGCAGATCGTGCTGAATCAGCTGTACAAGCACACGCAGATGCAGGAAAGCTTCTCGATGATTTTCCTGGCGGTGGTCAATGGGCAGCCGCGCGAGCTTCCGCTCGACGAGGCGATCGGCCACTTCATCGATCATCGTGTGGATGTGGTCCGGAGGCGTACGGCCTACCAACTCCGCAAGGCGCGCGAGCGCGAGCATATCCTGCTCGGCTATCAGATCGCGCTCGACCACTTGGACAATGTGATCCGGCTCATTCGCGGCTCAAGTTCACGGGCCGACGCGCGCGAAAATCTATTCCAATTCTTTTCGGGCCGCACGGTCACGGTGCGCGGCAATGCGGTCGAGGGCGTCACGCTTGACCCGGCTAAATATCTGACGGACGGCGTCACAATCGTGCCGGCGACGCTGATCCTGAGCTACCGGCAGATTGACGCGATCCTCGACCTGCAGCTCTACCGCCTGACGCAAATCTCCATCGACGAGCTCGTGAACGAGCTGCGGCAGGTTCGCGGAAATATCGCGGAGTTTGAGTCGATTCTCCAAAGCGAGCCCAAGCTGCGCGGCGTCATCGTCAAGGAGCTCGAAGCGGTACGCGATCAGTACGGAGACGGGCGCAGGACCGAAATCCTGGACGAAACAGCGGAGCTCGGCCTCGAAGACCTGATCGCCGATGAGCAGGTCGCGGTCACGGTGTCGCACTCGCAATACCTCAAGCGCACGCCAATTTCCACCTACCGGCAGCAGCGGCGGGGCGGCGTGGGGCGTATCGGCATGAAGACCCGCGAAGAAGATTTCGTGCAGCAGCTGATCGTCAACTCGACCCACGCGTACCTGCTCTGCTTCACCAACAAGGGCCGGGTGTACTGGCTCAAGGTGTACGAGATTCCGGACGTGGGCGCGGCGGGCAAGGGTAAATCCATCGCGAGTCTCCTGTCGCTGCAGCCGGGCGAGCAGGTGCGGAACATCCTGCCCGTGCGCAATCTCGAAGAGGAAGGCCGGTTTATTCTCTTCGCGACGCGCAACGGCACGGTCAAAAAGACGCCGCTCAAGGACTTCTGCAATGTCATGGCGCGGGGCATCATCGCGATCGGCATCGAGGAGGATGACGAGTTGATCGGCGTGTCGTTGACCGACGGCAAGCAGATTGTGTTCCTGGCCACGCACGAGGGGCTGGCGATCCGGTTCGAGGAGCAGAACGTACGCTCCATGGGCCGGCCGGCATACGGCGTCCGCGGCATCGATTTACAGAAGAAGGACTACGTGGTCGGCCTCGCGGTCACACCGGCCGAGCGCACGGCGGGCGAGGACGGCAAGAACACGCCTTCGCTGATCCTGACCGTGACTTCAAACGGCTACGGCAAGCGCACCGACGTGGATGCGTACCGTTTGCAGACCCGCGGCGGCAAGGGCGTGATCAACCTAAAAACCAGCGCGAAGAACGGTACTGTCAATGCGATTCAGCTGGTCGATGAAACCTCCGAGCTGATGGTGATTTCGCAGTACGGCAAGATCATCCGCATTGACACGAAAACGATCCGGGCCGCGGGCCGTTCCACGCAGGGTGTGCGGCTGTTGAATCTTGATTCCGACGATAAGGTTGCGGCCGCGGTGGTGATCCCGCCGGAGGAGCTGAAGGAAGAGCCGCCGATGTTGCAGTAGATCATCCGATAAAGGCGCTTGCACCCCGCCCTTTTTCTCCGCTCCGCCCCGAAGCATCTCAGTGGGAAAGGAGTATGAGCCATGGCGGGGAAGGGATTGGCGCTGGTCACCGGCGCTTCCAACGGAATCGGCTATCATCTGGCATCGCAGCTGGCGCAGGACGGCTACGACTTAGTAATCGCGGGCAAGGAACAAGATCTGACCGCGAAAGCGGAGCAGGACTTTCGCGCGATGGGCGTGGAAGTAAGCTCCTATGCGGGCGACCTAAGCCAGCAGGAAGCGTGTACGAACCTGTGGCGCAAAGTTGAGCAGACCGGGCGCACGCTCGATGTGGCCTGCATCAACGCGGGCCTCGGCATGGGCGGCCCGTTCGCGGAAACGCCGCTTGACCAAGAGATGGAGATTGTCGGCGTCAACTGCATGTCGACCGTGCACATAGCGAAGCACGTGGTCAAGCAGATGGTCGGCAAGGGTGCGGGGCGCATCCTGTTCACCGCGTCGATCGTCAGCGAGATGCTGGGGCCGTATGAGTCGGTCTACGGCGCTTCCAAGTCGTTCGTACTGCAGTTCGCGAAGAATTTGCGGTTCGAGCTCAAGGATAAAGGCATCATCGTGACGGCGCTGCAGCCCGGGCCGGTGGACACCAACTTCTTTGAAGCCTCGCAGGCCGGCGACACCAAGGTCGGCACCGAAGGCAAGAAAGAGAATGAGCCCGAGGATGTCGCGCGGCAGGGCCTGAAAGCACTGTTCGCGGGTGATGAGCATGTGTACGCGGCCTCGCTGAAAACAAAGATTGAAGGCGCGGTGATGGGCTTGGTGCCGGACAGCGTGCAGGCGGCCATGCACAAGGGCTTCATGGAGCCGGCGAACAAATAGCTGGCGTTCGCGGCGAACCGGGGATACACTGGCGGCGTTTGCTTGAAAGCGAGGCCGCCGGTGTCGACCGCCGCAAACGTTCATTCGAGCTTTAGTGAAGAAAGCACGCCGTCTCCTTTTTCGCGTGTGTTGAATACATTTGCCGCACCGCGGAAAGCGTTTGCACGATTGGAAGCTGGCACGGGCTGGTGGCTGCCGTTTCTGATTTTGGTGCTGGTCGGGTTCGGGTATGCCGCGGCCGTCGGTACACGGGTGGGTTGGGAAACAGTGGCGCGCAACAACGTCGCCCAATCGCCCGCGCAGCAGGCACGCATGGAAAAGCTGCCCGCGGCGCAACAGGCGGCCGGTTACGCGACGGCGGGCCGCATCACGCGCGTTGTTTCCTACACTCTCGCCGTCGTCGGTCCGCTGCTGTTTGGTGCCATTATCGCCGGCGTCCTGCTCGGGACGCTCAACTTCGGCATGGGCGGCAAGGCGCGCTTCCCGGCGCTCTTCGCGGTCTATCAATATGCAGCCCTGCCGCAAGCCTTAAAGCTGCTGCTCGTTGTGGTTACGCTGGGGCTTGGCGTGGGCGGCGACGCCTTCCAGATGACAAACCCGTTGGGGAGCAACCCGGCGTATTATCTGCCGGGATTGCCGAAGCCCGCGCTTTCGCTGCTGAGCTGGCTGGATATTTTTACTGTGTGGGAGATGATTCTGCTCACCATCGGCTGCGCGGCGGCGGCAAAGGTGAGCCGTGGGAAAGCGGCCGGGGCAGTGGTGGGCTGGGCTGTTCTGTTCGCACTGCTCAGTGCGGGGCTGGCGGCGTTCAGCTAGCCATCCCAGCGTTTAAAGATCAGCGAAGCATTGGTGCCGCCGAAGCCGAACGAATTCGAAAGTGCGTACTCGAACGGGAAAGCCTCAGCCTTGCCCTGCACATAGTTCAGGACGCAGCCCTCGTCCGGCGTTTCGAGATTCGTGGTAGGCGGGGCTGTTTGGTGCAGCAGCGCGTACACCGCGATGCCCGCTTCCAAGCCGCCCGCACCGCCGAGCAGGTGCCCGGTCATGGACTTGGTCGAGCTGACCCGGAGCTTATGGCTGAACGCGTGCTCGCCGAACAGGTTGCCGATGGCGACGCTCTCGTTCACGTCGCCGAGCGGGGTGCTGGTGGCGTGGGCATTCAAGTAGCCGATCTGCTCGGGCGGGAGGTCCGCGCTGCACAGCGAAGCCCGCATGGCGCGCAGGCAGCCGTCGCCGTCCGGAGCCATGCCGGTGATGTGGTAAGCGTCGCCGCTCATGCCGTAGCCGACCACCTCGGCGAGAATGTTCGCGCCGCGTGCCTGGGCGTGCTCCAACGCTTCCAGGATCAAAATGCCTGCGCCTTCGCCGACTACGAAGCCGTCCCGGTCCCTGTCCCACGGGCGGCATGCGTGCTCCGGGTCAGTGTTGCGGGTCGAGAGCGCACGCATCGCGGCAAATCCCCCGACCGACATGGGCGTAATGGCCGCTTCAGCGCCGCCCGCGATCATAACGTCCGCGTCCCCGCGCTCGATGATGCGGAATGAATCGCCGACCGAGTGCGCGCCGGAGGTGCAGGCGGTCGCGGCGGTTTGGTTCGGGCCTTTTGCGTTGTGGCGGATGGATACATGGCCGGACGCTAGATTCACGATGGTCGCCGGGATAAAGAAAGGCGAAATCTTGCGCGGGCCGCCGTTCAGGAAGTTCTTGTGCTCGCGTTCGATTACATCGAAGCCGCCGATGCCGGAGCCGATGTGCACGCCGATCCGCTCGGAAAGCTTGTCCGTGATGTGCAGGCCGGAGCTGCGCACGGCTTCATCCGCCGCGGCGATGCCGAGCAGGATAAAGCGCGACATCTTGCGCGCTTCCTTTTTGTCCGCGTAGGCGAGCGGGTCCAGCCCTTTCACTTCGGCGGCGAACGTGACGGGAAAGCCGGTGGTGTCAAATGACGTGATCGGCGCGATGCCGCCGCGCCCGGCCGCCAAATTCGCCCAAACCTCCTCGGTCGAATTACCAACCGCGCACACCAGGCCGACGCCGGTGACGACGACCCTTCGCGGAGTGAACGGCAAGGCTATTTGCCGCCTTTCGCGTGCTGCTCGATATACTCCGTCGCATCCTTGACGGTCTTGATTTTTTCCGCGTCCTCATCCGGGATTTCCAGATCAAACGCTTCCTCGAACTGCATGACAAGCTCGACCACATCAAGCGAATCGGCACCGAGGTCTTCCTGAAACGACGCCCCCGGCGTCACTTCCGCCTCGTCCACCTGCAGCTGCTCGACGATGATCTGTTTGACTTTCTCTTCCACTGCCGTCATGCGTGTCTCCCTTGATGTGTAAAGCGCGATCAGGAACGCTGTTCAGTTTTTTGAACGCCAAACCGCGCCGATCCCGAAACTCCAAGTCTACCGAGGGTCAAACAGGGTGTAAAGCAAAGCGGATGTTTGGACGGGAAGGGTTGGACATTACCTTCGGCACTCGCCTTTTCTTCGCCTTCCGTGGCAGACTTGAGGGTATGTTCCCCATGGCGCTCCTGCTTTTCGCGGCGGCTCTTGCCGCACTCGCTGCATTCCTTGCAGGCAAATGGGTCGGAGCACGGGCAGGCGAGGCGGCGCGCGGGGGGGAGCGCTTGGAAGCCGAGCGGGCGCGGGCTGAAGGAGCGCAAGCCGCCGCGCTGGCTCAGGCGGAGGTCCATGAACTGCGGCGCGACCGCGACCGGGCCGCGGG
>CAXTSB010000043.1:10309-24294 GCA_964246845.1 uncultured Acidobacteriaceae bacterium | reverse complement strand
GGGCTATTCTTAGCCGGTGCCCCGCCTCCTCCGAACGCGTACCTTGTGGCTTCCGAGCGTAGCCCTCCTTGGCTGGGCCTGCGGTTTGGCCGCGCACACGCCCGCACTGCGCTGTGCCGCGCTTCTGCTGTTTGCGTGGTACGCGCTTGTCCGGCGCTCGCTTTCACCCTGGATCGTCCTCGGCATGGCAGCCGGGATGGAGGTCGGTCTGGACTTGCCGCATGTCGCCGTGGAAGGCCATTTCCTGTCCGACATCTTTCTCCGGCTGATCAAGACCATCACCGCCCCATTGATCTTCGGCACCTTGGTGACCGGGATTGCCGGCGGCGATGGAGAGGCCCGGCTGGGCCGCATGGCTTGGAAAGCCGTCCTCCTGTTCGAGCTGCTGACTACCGCCGCGCTCGCGCTGGGCCTCCTTGCCGCGAACCTGACCCATGCCGGGCGTGGGCTCGTCCTACCCGCGGGTGCCGCGCCCCCGGCCGCCGCACTGCCGCACTGGCAGGAGTTCCTCACCCGCGCGTTTCCTGAGAACATCGCGAGCGCCGTGGCCGCGAACAATGTGCTCGAAGTGGCGGTGTTCGCACTTCTGTTCGCGCTTGCCCTGCGCCGCGTGCCACCCGCGCGCCGCGCGCCCATGCTGGCGCTGCTCGACTCGCTCACCGCCGTCATGTTCGCCTTCACCAACCTGGTTATGTACCTGGCCCCGCTCGCGGTCGGCTCGGCGCTGGCCTACACCGTCGCGGGCGCGGGTGCGGGCGCTCTGGTGAGCTTGGGGCGGCTGCTCGTGACGCACTATGCCGCGATCCTCGTGTTTGCCTTGGGGATTATGCTGCCTGTGGCGCTCGCGGCCCGGCTGCCGTTGCGCGCTTTTCTCCAGGCGCTCGCCGAGCCCGCTTCCATTGCCTTCGCGACGGCGACGAGCGAGGCCGCGCTGCCCCGCGCGATCGAAAGCCTGGAGCGCTTCGGCGTTCCGCGCTCCGTGACCGGCTTCGTCCTGCCTACCGGCTACAGCTTCAACCTCACCGGCTCGGCCCTGTACCTCGCGCTGGCCTCGGTGTTTGTCGCGCAATCGGCCGGCATCGCGATGAGCTGGCAAAAGCAGGCGGGGATGCTCCTGGTGCTCATGCTCACCTCGAAGGGCGTGGCCGGGGTACCGCGGGCCGTGCTCGTCGTGCTGCTCGCGACGGCCGGTTCGTTCGGCCTGCCGGAAGGCCCGATCACCGTGCTGCTCGGCATCGACGCGCTGATGGATATGGGCCGCACCACCCTCAACGTCACCGGAAACTGCCTGGCCGCCGCGGTCGTCGCGCGCTGGGAAGGGGTCTTGGCGGTACCGGAATCATCGCGCGGCGCCTCGTCGTCGCTCTCAGCGCGAAGGCTGAGGTAACCGATTGATACACTGGTGAGTCAGGGGAAAAGCCCTTCCATCCGCGAAGCGGCGGGCGGGGAGCGGAGAAGGAGCCCATGATTTCCAATCCGACGCCCAAACTCAACACCATCCAGTCACCCGCCGACATTAAGGCGCTTTCCGTTTCCGAGCTCCAAGCGCTCGCGCAGGAAATCCGCGAACGGCTTATCGTTTCGCTGTCGAAAACAGGCGGGCATCTCGGGCCCAACCTCGGCGTTGTTGAGCTGACTCTGGCGCTTCACTATGTGTTTTCAACGCCCGAAGACAAGTTTGTCTTCGACGTTTCGCATCAGGCCTACGTTCATAAACTGCTGACCGGCCGCGAGCCGCGCTTCGACACCATCCGCCAACCGGGCGGACTCAACGGCTTTATGCTGCGCTCGGAATCCGAGCACGATGCCTACGGCGCGGGCCACGCCGGGACAGCGCTTTCGGCCGCCCTCGGCATGGCGGTCGCGCGCGACCTCGCCGGCGGCAAGGAGCATGTCGTCGCGTTGGCCGGTGATGCCGCGTTCACCAACGGCATCACGTTTGAGGCGCTCAACAACATCGCCGACCAAACCAAGCGCTTGATCGTGGTCCTGAACGACAACGAGTGGTCGATCGACCGCAACGTCGGCGCGATCGCCAAGTATCTGCATAAGATCGTCACCAACCGCCAGATCACCTCCTTGCACGAAGGCGCGCAGCGGTTGGTCGAAAAGGTCGGCGGGCGCGGCGCGAAAAATATCGTCCGCCGCGCCGAGGAAGCCGCCAAGGGCGTGCTGTTCCCGTCGAGCTTCTTCGAGGATTTCGGCCTCACCTACTACGGCCCGCTCGACGGCCATGACATCGGCCTCCTGATTGAAACGCTGGAGTTCTTGAAGCAGCAGGACCGCCCCGTGCTCCTCCACGCCATCACGCAAAAGGGCCGCGGCTTCGCTCCGGCCTTGGCCGGGCAGAAGAAGTTTCACGGACTCGGCCCCTACGATCCGGAGACCGGCCACACCCACATTCCCGGTACGCAAACGTACTCCGAAGTCTTCGCGAATACGCTCGTCAAGCTCGCCGATAAAGACCCGCAGGTCGTGGCCATCACTGCCGCCATGCCGAACGGCACGGCGCTCGACCTGTTCCGCCCGCACCACCCTTTGCGCTATTTCGACGTCGGCATCGCGGAAGAACACGCCGTCATCTTCGCCGCCGGTTTGGCCACGCGCGGCTTCAAGCCGTTCTGCGCGATCTATTCGACATTTCTCCAGCGCGCGTTCGATCCCATTGTTCACGACGTCTGCCTTCAAAACCTGCCTGTTGTTTTCTGCATGGACCGCGGCAGCCTGAGCGGCGACGACGGCGCGACCCACCACGGCTTGTTCGACATCAGCTATCTCCGCCCCGTGCCGAACCTGATCCACATGGTTCCGGCGAACGAGGACGAACTCGCCGACATGCTCGAAACCGCCCGGCTCCACCCCGGGCCGAGCGCCGTCCGCTATCCGCGCGGGGCGGTTACGGGCGCGGCGTTGAAAGCGGAGCCGCAGCCGATGTCCATCGGCAGGGCGCACATCGTCCAAGACGGTGCGGAGCTCACCATCCTCGGTTTGGGTGCGCTCCTGCCGATGGCGCGGGAGCTTGCCGCGGAACTCGGCCGCCGGGGCTTCTCGGCCGCCGTCATCAATCCGCGCTTCGTCAAGCCGCTCGACCGCGAGTGCATCCTCGGCTATGCCCGCCGTACCGCGGCCGTGGTCACCTTTGAGGACCACGTGCTCGCCGGCGGCTTCGGCTCCGCTGTGCTGGAAGAGCTGGAAGCCGCCGGCGTATACACGCCCGTGATCCGCATCGGATGGCCGGACAACTTCATCGAGCACGGGAAACCGGACGAGCTACGCGCCCGCTACGGCCTCACGGTGGAGGCCGCGCTTGAACGTCTACAGCCGATTCTGCAAATGCTTCCGAAACGCGGGCCGAAGGCCGTCGCCGCCCGCTGAGCTCTACACCTTCCCGAGCAATACGGTAAGCACCAACCGGCCGGAAAACCGCGTCCGCTGTTCCGGCTCCGGTCTACACGGGTAGGAGAACTGCTCCAGCCGGTGCGGCGCTCTTGAAACAAACCCGGCGGCGCGCTCCGGTGTGTTTGCCGGAATCAAGATCGCCAACACCGGAAGACACCCCGGCTCCACGCTGCCTCAAACCGAAGGATTGCCTGCCTTGATTACGGACTTCCCATACCTGCCTATCTCTAACGCAGGGCACGTCCGTTTGACTCGGGCGAAAGCCGCGCGCCTAGGCCCCGCAAACGCGGCAAAGTTTACTTGCCTTACTTCGGCAGCAGCACGGCGTCCACCGGGTAAAGCACCCCATTGAATTGCGGAACGCTGAGGGCGGACGTCACGGCCGTCGTACCCTTGCCGTCCAGGACGACAAAGTTGCCGCCTTGCACCGCAACAGTGAGGATGCCGCCTTCCACGCTTTTCAGCTCCGCCTTGCCTTGGCCCTTGCGGATCATCCGTTTCAGCACCTTGGCCGTGAGCGCCCCCGGTACGACATGGTAGGTGAGCAGCGTCTTCAGCTCGGCGGCGTGCTCGGGCAGGAGCAGGGTGTCCAGCTGTCCCGGCGGCAGCTTGTTGAATGCGTCGTTGCTGGGCGCGAATACCGTGAACGGCCCTTGCCCCTCCAAGCCGTCCAGCAAGCCGGCTGTTTTAAGCGCAGCCACCAAATCGGTGTGATCTTTAGAGTTTTCAAGGTTTTCGACTACGTTCTTTTGCGGGTACATCGCCGCCCCGCCCACGATCGGCAGCTTGGCTTGCCGCGCGCCCGCGCAGCCCGCGAGCAGAACCACAACCAGCCATACCCATGCTTGCCCCGGCCAGCTTCTTCGCATCGTTTTCCCACGCTCCTGTCCGTTCATTGTCCAGCGTCCAGCATACGGCGCGCTCGTGTGCCGAACGTACGTTCCGGGCATGCGGCGCATCCTTGTACCTATGCAACTCACTGAAGCTCCGGCCCGCATTGCCCCAAACAGCACGCGCTGGCTGGTGTTGATCGGCGCGGGCAAGCTTGTGAAAGCTGTTTTCTTCACGGCGCTCGGCTTCGGCGCGCTCCACCTGGTACACCGCGACCTTGTCGATCTCGTCACGCACTGGATGGTCGATTTGCGGTTCGATCCGGAAAGCCGATTCGTCAATTTCCTGCTCGATAAGGTTTCCGACATCACCCCGCACCGCTTGCGCCAGATCTCGCTGCTCGTTTTTCTGGATGCGGTGTTGGACCTGGTGGAAGGGATCGGCTTGATCCTCGGCAAGGCTTGGGCTGAGTACCTGACCCTCATCGTGACCGCATCGTTTTTGCCGTGGGAGTTCTTTGAAATCTTGCGCAAGGCGACCTGGCCGAAAGCCGTTCTTACCCTGCTCAACATCCTGATCGTGTTTTACCTGACGCAAAATCTACAACGGCGTACGCGGGAGAACACCGTCGCCCAATCCGCGCATTCCTGACCTCGCGTCGCAAATACTCCATGGCGAATCCGATTCAGGTTTAGTCTTTGATTTGCACAGTCCTTCCACTGCTTTCCAACTTTAGTAACCAAACGCTGAAAATTCTCTTGCGAAAGCCATTTGCAAGGAGGGCTGTCTTGGATAGTCTGTGGTCGGAAGTGGTGAAAAGTGGAGCGGAAGGCAACAAAGCTCCTCAAACCAGTTTCGTAGAGGCGAGAACGAATGTTTCGCGGCAATCATCCAGCCCGGGTCGATGACAAGGGTCGGTTGAAGCTGCCGGCGGAGTTCAAGAACCTGATCGACGAGCAGCATGGAGGGCAGTTCTACATCACGAGCAGGGACGGCAAGGTCGCCGAGATCCATCCGTTGAAGGAGTGGGAAGAGTTTGAAGACAAGCTGGCGGCGATTCCCAGCTTCAACCCGGCGAAGAAAAAGCTGCTGGATCGGCTGAATTACTACGGCCAGATGGCGAAGATGGACGACCAGGGAAGGGTGCTGCTGCCGCAGATACTGCGCGGCGAAGCCAAGCTGAACGGGGATGTGGTGGTGTTCGGGATGCAGCGCTACCTCGAAGTCGCCAACCGCGAGCTGTTCAAGCAGAACATGGATGCCAACCCGCTGACGGAAGCCGATCAGCAGGTACTGGCGGAGTTTGGGTTGTAGGTGGAGGGCTCCAAGCCCGGGCGGGCGCAGGACGAGCGGCACACGCCGGTTCTTTTAGACGAATGTTTGCAATACCTCGCGGTGCGCCCCGAAGGGGTGTACCTGGACTGCACGGTCGGGTTTGCCGGGCACAGCCGGGCGATTGCCGAACGGCTTACAAGCGGCAGGCTGATCGGTTTGGATCGCGATGCGGAAGCCCTGGAGCTTGCGCGCGTCCGGCTTGCCGGGTTCGGCGGCCGGGTGGAGCTCGACCGGATCGAATTACACCAGGCCGAGTTCAGCCGGGCGGCTGAGTTCGTGGACCCGGGCGGTTTGGATGGAATCCTGGCCGACTTCGGCGTCAGCTCCATGCACCTTGATCAAGCGCACCGCGGGTTCAGCTTTCAGGCGGACGGACCCCTCGACATGCGGATGAACCCGCAGGGCGAGGGCCCGACCGCCGCACAAGTGGTAAATGAGGTGGACGAGGAAGATCTCGCCAACCTCATTTACGAACTCGGAGAGGAAAGGAGGTCGCGGAGAATCGCCAGAGCCATCGTGCGGGCCCGGCCTTTGCACACGACAGCGCAGTTGGCTGCCGTGGTGAAGGGCGCGGCCCCATCGATGAATCCCGGAATCCATCCGGCGACCAGGACCTTTCAAGCACTCCGAATTCACGTGAACCGCGAGCTGGAAGAGATCCGGGCGCTGCTTGGGAGCGCGCCCGCCCTGTTGAAACCTGGGGGCCGATTGGTGGTGATCTCGTTCCACTCGCTTGAAGACCGCCCGGCGAAAGACGCCCTCCGTGAGGGGAGGGACGCCGGGTACTACGAAGTGCTGACCCGCAAGCCGGTGACGGCGGGCGAAGAGGAGATACGGCTGAACCCTCGCAGCAGAAGCGCCAAGCTGCGGGCCGCCGAAAAGTTAAAAGCGCCGGTGAAGCGGCGCTAGAAATCGGGCCGGGTTGTCCTGCCGCAATACCAAGGCGAAAGTAAACCCCGCGTAGGACCTCCGCGTACCACCCTCCTTCCACACCCAGCGATCCGGCCCGATCGCAGTGAAGGGGAAAGCAGAATTGAAGGACGAAGCATGGCGACGCAGGCGTTGGCGGAAGTATTCGGGATTGCACGGGAAGGCGCAGCGGCGCCGGCCGCGCAAACAAACAGGCACAGCTCCCGGTGGATGCGCGAAGAGCGCGCCCGACGCGGCCCCACGCCCGAGGTTTTCTTCACCCGCCGCATCGACAACTCCCGCTTGGTCAAGGTGCAGTGCCCGGCCCGGAGGCGCGAAATGCGCTCGTTCGCGGGCGCGATGATCATGCTGTTCGCGGTCGTGATGTTTTACGGTTGGCAGCACTACTTGTCGATCCAGGTCGGATACCATGTCGAGGCCCAGAAGCAGCAATTGCGGCAGCTGGAAGAAGCGAACCGAGAGCTGCGCCTGAGCGAAGCGCAGCTGAGCGACCCGGCGCGCATCGACAAAATGGCCCGCGGCCTCGGGCTCGCCGCGCCCGCGCCCGGGCAGGTGGTGCGTCCGGATGGAACGGCGGTGGAAGGCGCGCCGCCGGTGTTGGCTGCACTGCATCTGAGATAGAAGCAGCCGGTTATATGCTTGCTGCATTCATTAATCAATCTGGACAGCTCGCTGTCGAAGCTGCGACGCGAAGAAGCAATAGACTCTTCGCTCTCTACATTGCTGTGCTCGTTACGACAGGTTTAGCGATTGCTTATCTCACTTGGTTGACTTGGGATGCTAGTAACCGCGTGCAGGACGCGATCCAAGCAGAAGCGAATGCGCGAATTCAGGAAGCGAACTCCAATGCAGCACAAGCGAACAGGACAGCTCGGGAACTAGAGAACGCAAATCTTAGGCTGCAAAGCGATGTTGAAGCTCAGAAGGGTTCCGTTGCTATCCTCCAAACCGATGCCGCAAACGCGAAGGCTGCTCAACAAAGAGTTGAAATTGATCTTGCAAAACAGCGCACTGTGGCAGCCAACGCGGAAAAAGCTCTTGCTGCGCTCAAGGTGTCCGTCGCTCCAAGGCACGTCAGTGAGGCGCAAAGAACAGAGCTAATCAAACTCTTGCGTGACGCCCCAAAGGGCCATATAACTATAGATTTTGTTGAAGGGGACGGAGAAAGCAGCGCGTTTGCTCATCAACTTCTGCTGGCCTTTCAAGCGGCTGGTTGGCCACTCACTGACGGCGACGTAGAGGTGTCAGGCTATGGGGGTATAGAGCCGATTGGCCTTAGCCTTATGGTCCATTCACGCGAAAGCATACCTTTTTTCGCCAGTGTTGTGCGGCACGCCTTTACTGAAGTTGGGATCTCTCTTGAAGCAGGCATTCAGCCAGAAGTCAAAGAAGGATATTTGCGGATAGCAGTCGGTCATAAGCCGCTAGCGATTAAAGATTTAGACACACTCTCTCCTCCGAATCAACCCCACCCATGAAGCCCTTTTCCTTCACCCGCGCGCCCGGCCAGGTTTCCATCGTCCGCACCCCCATGCGCCGAGCGCGGGTGTTTCTTGTGGTCGCGATTTTTATTGCCTGGGCCGGGCTTATCCTGGGCCGGCTTGTTTGGCTGCAAGTGTTTCAGCAGGGGGAGTGGGTCGCCCGCGCCGCCACGCAGCAGCAGCGTGCTTTTCAGGTCGCGCCGCGCCGGGGCATCCTGTACGACCGCAACCTCCACGAGCTCGCGATGACGGTTTCGGTCGACTCGGTGTTCGCGGTGCCGGGCGAGATCCCGGTGGAGAAGCGCGCGGAAACCGCCGCCGCGTTGGCCAAAGTGCTTCACAGCGACCGGGCGGACGCCTTCACCTCCGCAGAGGAAATTGAAAAACGCATCAACGACGCACGCTACTTCACCTGGATCGCGCGCAAGCAGGATCCTGCGGTGATTGAGCAGGTCCGCGCGCTCAAGCTGAAAGGCGTGTACTTCCAAAAAGAGTTCAAGCGCTTTTACCCGGAAAACGACATCGCCGCTCAGGTGCTGGGCTATGTCGGCCTGGACGACAACGGCCTGGGCGGGGTGGAGCAGAAGTTCGATCACGACCTTCACGGCGAGCCCGGACGCATGCTCACCGCGCTCGACGCGCGCCGCCATGTGCTGGCATCGAGCGAACGCGACCCGGCTTCGGGCGAAAACATGGTGCTCACGCTCGACGCGAACATCCAGTTCATGGCGGAGCGCGCACTCGATCATGCGATGGAGCGCGTCAAACCGCTGAACGGCACCGTGGTGGTGCAGGACCCGCACACCGGTCAGATCCTCGCGCTCGCGATGCGGCCCACTTTCAATCCCAACCAGGTCAAGCATGCCTCGCCGGAACAACTGCGCGACCACGCGATCAGCGATGTGTACGAGCCCGGTTCAACCTTCAAACTCGTCGCTTACTCGGCCGCGCTCGACCGGCATGTCACCAAGCCGGGAGACAGGATCGATTGCGAGGGCGGCAAGATGAACGTCGCCGGACGCATCGTGCACGACGACCACTACAACGGCGTCCTGACGCTTGAGCAGGCGCTCGCCGAGTCGAGCGATGTAGCTGCGATCAAGCTCGCGCAGCGCGTCGGCAAGGACACTTACTACTCGTACGTACGCGGGTTCGGCTTCGGGCAGCGTTCCGGGCTGGAACTGCCGGGCGAAACGCGCGGCTTGCTGAAGCCGCCGGAGCGCTGGCAGCCGACCACCATCGGCTCCATCCCCATGGGGCAAGAGGTGGCGGTCACGCCGATCCAGCTTGTGACCATGGCGTCGACCATCGCGAACGGCGGGACGTACCTGCCGCCGCACATCGTGCTGCGCACCACCGACAAGGTCCGCGGCAACCCCGCGCTCCAGGCCGATGCGTTCCATGTGGTCGACGAGCTGCCGAGCCCGCTGCCCGCCGGGGCGCACCGCGTCATCGCTACCCTGACGGCGGCGCAAATGCGCAAGCTGATGGAAAACGTCGTCGTCAACGGGACGGCTAAGGGCAAGGCGAATCTCAACGGCTACTCATCGGGCGGCAAGACAGGTACCGCGCAAAAGATCGACGTCCGCACGCACACTTACTCAAGAACCAAGTACGTAGCTTCCTTTGTGGGCTTCGCGCCCGTGAACAACCCGGCCGTGACAATCGCGGTCGTGATGGACTCGCCGACCGAAGGCGGCCACCACGGCGCGCAAGCTTCCGCGCCTGTGTTCCAGGAGCTCGCCCAACAGGTGCTCGAGTATCTGGGCGTGCCGCACGATGAACCGCTCAAATCGGCTCCCGAGCTGGCAAAGGAAGCCGCGAACGCCCCGCAGGAGGGCGAACCCGACGGGGGCGGCGACTTGCAGGCGCTCTTCGCCGAGGTGAACGACCTGCCCCCGGACGACCCTCTACGTAAGCCGCTGGAAGCATCTCCCGGCGGAGCAGAATATGCGGAGGCGCCCTCCGGCGATGCCGGTTCTTCCCAGCCCAGCTCGGCACCCAAACTTGCGGCAAACGTGCTTGCCCCCGCATTCACAACCGCCGCGAAACTAGCTGAACCCGCGCGTCCGGTGCCGGAACCGGCTGCGTCGGTTTCCACCTTGCCGGACACAAACCCGCCCGCCCCGGGAAGCGTCCGCGTGGCTTCGGGGCCTAATGTGATCGTTCCCGACCTGGTTGGCGCAACGGTCCGCGCCGCAACCGAAAAGGCGGGCGAGGCTGGCTTGGGCGTCGAGGTGATCGGCAGCGGCCTGGCCCGCGCCCAAGCTCCCGAGGCCGGGCGCAAGGTCCCCGCCGGGACCGAGGTCGTGGTGCGGTTCGCGCGATGAGTCGCTCGGGACGGCAGCGAATCTGAGTGCTCGATATACGGGAGTGAGCATGACGGAAACGATCTTGATCACCGGAGTGAATTCCGGTCTTGGCAAGGCTTTGGCCGAGGAAGCGCTCGCGCAGGGCTTGCGCGTGGTCGGCATCGTGCGCAAGGAGGGCGATCGCGCTCAATTTGAAGCGGGCAAGCCCGGCAGTGCTTTCGGGCGCTTGCTGGATGTCCGGGAAACCGGCCGCATGCCGGAAGTGATCGCGGAGGTTGAAAGTACGGTAGGGCCGATTGATATTCTCGTGAACAACGCGGGATACGGGCTTGCCTCCACGGTGGAGGAAGCGCCGCTTGATGCGGTGCGTGAACAGTTTGAAGTCAATGTCTTCGGGCAGATCGCAATGCTGCAGGCTGTATTGCCGTTCATGCGGAAGCGCCGCGCCGGACGCATTCTGAATATCACCTCCATGGGTGGCCTGCTTACCTTTCCCGGGGTCGGCGTATATAACGCAACCAAGTTCGCGATGGAAGGCTTTACGGAAGTGCTGCGGCAGGAGGTGCGGGAATTCGGCATCCATGTAACCGCGGTGGAGCCGGGCGCATTCAAGACCGATTGGGACGGGCGCTCGCTCCATTCAGCTCCCGCAACCATTGCTGACTACGACGCGCAGCGGAAAGCAAGGGCCGAGGCCGGATTCACCTGGGACGGCGACCCGCGCAAGGCCGCGCAAGCCATGCTCACCATCCTTCGCGACCCGATGCCGCCCGGCCATCTCCTTCTCGGCTCCATTGCCGACAGGCTTGTTCGGCAAAAGTTGGAGACCCTGCAAGCTGAAATCGCCGCATACCGCGAACTCTCCTTGGGAACGGACATCAGCCCAGCGGAAAGCAAGGCTCCTGAGCGATGATGGAACCATGAACGCAGGATGGGGCTTGCTCACGGCGGTACTCGGTTGTTTTGCAGTCACCGCGGCCGCTCAACAAGGGCCGACCCTGCGCTTTTCCGACACCGTCACGCAAGCCCGCCTTACCGCCCCGTATCAGTCGGCTCTCGATAATCTCCTCCAAACCAATACCGTGCCCATCCCGGCGAGCAGCGAAGCAGGCGGCTATAACCAGACGGGCCTGCTCAGCAAGCAGCCGAACACGTTCATCCGCGCGGGCGGCGGCTACCACCAGCCTTGGACGCGCGACGCTTCCGTGAACAGTTGGAGTGCGGCGAGCTTGCTCGAGCCGGCGGCGGCGCGCAATACGCTGCTGGCCGTGCTCAAGCGCGAGCCGGACGGTAAGCTCATCATCCAGCAGGACAACCAGTGGTGGGATCAGGTGATCTGGATCACCGCCGCTTGGAACCATTACCTCGTCACGGGCGACCGGGCGTTCCTCGCAAGCGCTTACGAGGCCGCGGCGAACACGCTCGCGCGCCGCAAGGCGGAGCAGTGGAACGTGCAGTACAGCTTGTTCCAGGGACCCAGCTTCTTGAATGACGGCATCGCCGGCTACCCCGCGCCGCCCGCGGATGCTACGGAAAGCCGAGGCTCGTTTGTGCTGGCCTACCCGGGCGCGGACAAAACCATGGCGCTCAGCACCAACTGCCTGTATGTGGCGGCCTACCGCAACCTGGCGCGGATGGCGCACGCACTCGGGAAACCGGCGGGCGACGCGGACGGGAAAGCCGACGCGCTCGCGGCCTCCATCCGCAACCGGTTCTGGCTGCCCGCGCATGGTCGGTTCGGGTACCTGCTGCGGCCCGACGGCTCGCGCGACGACTCACAGGAAAGCGCGGGCGAGGCGTTCGCATTGCTGTTCGGCATCGCGAGCCCCGAGCAAGCCGCGTCCATTCTCAAAACCGTGCAAACCACCCCGCACGGCATCCCCGACTCGACCCCCGCGTTCACGCGCTTCAGCGTCGACCACCCGGGCCGCCATAACGTGATCGTTTGGCCGCCGATCGAGGCGTTCTGGGCGCAGGCCGCGGCTGAAAAGGGCGATGCGCCCGCGTTCGCGCGCGAGATGGACACGCTCGCGGACCTGGTGAACGGGAGCGGCGGCAAGTTCTGGGAGATCTACAACGGCACAACCGGCAAGCCCGACGGCGGTTGGCAGGTGGGCCACGAGTGGACCTCGGAGCAGGATCAAACCTGGTCGGCCACGGGGTATCTGCGGATGGTCTACCTGGGGCTGTTCGGGATGCGCTTTGGGGAAGCAGGCCTGAGCTTCGCCCCGACGCTGCCCGAAAAGTGGGGGCCGGTGACGCTTTCCGGGATGCGCTATCGCGGGGCTGAACTGACGATCAAGTTGAGCGGGGCGGGGCAAAAAGTACGGAGTATGACGCTCGACGGCAAGCCCGGCAGCCAAATACCCGCGGCACTGATAGGGGCGCACACGGTGGCGATCGTGCTGGGCAGCTAGCATAGAAGCCGATGCGTTTGGAACAGCTTCTCTACGGTTTGGAAATCCTGCGCCGCGCGGGACCGGCGAACGCCGAGGTCAGGGCGGTCGAGTTCGACTCGCGCGAGGTCGGGCGCGGGGCGTTGTTTGTCGCCATGCGGGGCGGGGCGGTGAGCGGCGCGCGCTTTGTCGCGGACGCGGTGCGGGCCGGCGCGGTGGCGGTGGTCACCGATGCGGCCGATGAGTTCCTGAAGCTCGCGGAAGAACACCCGCGCACGCCGTTGATCCTGGTCCCGCACGGGCGGCGGGCGCTCGCGACCCTGGCCGCGAACCTGTACAACCACCCCGAGGAGCACCTCGCCCTGACGGGCGTGACCGGCACCAACGGCAAAACCACCACGACCTTTCTGCTGGATGCCATGCTGCGCGCCGCCGGGCGCGAGACCGTGTTGGTGGGCACGATCGAGTACCACGTCGCGCGCGAGGTGCGGCCCTCGCCCCACACCACGCCCGAAAGCCGCGACTTGCTGCGCTTGTTCGCCGAGGGCACGGCGCTGGGCGCGACCGAAGCGGTGATGGAGGTGAGCTCGCACGCGCTCGACCAAGGGCGGGTGCACGGGCTGCCGTTCGACGTGGCGGTTTTCACGAATCTGACCCAGGATCACTTGGACTACCACGTCACTATGCAGCGCTACTTCGCGGCGAAGCTGCGGTTGTTTACAGACCCGCCCCCGCGTGTGGCGGTCGTGAACGTCGAGGACGACCGGGGCATCGAGGTCGCGACGCGCGCGCGCGAGGCCGGGGCGGACCTGGTCTCCTATGGCCTGGAGGTCGGCGAGGTGCGGGCCGAGGACGTGCGCATCGGTCCCGAGGGCATCCGGTTCACACTGCGGAGCCCGTTCGGCGCGCATGCGGTTGAGTCGCGGCTCACGGGCCGCGTGAACGTCCAAAACCTGCTCGCGGCCGGTGCGGCGGGGCTGGCGCGGGGGCTTTCGCCGATGCATGTCGCGGAGGGCGCGGCGGCGCTCGCGCATGTGCCGGGGCGGTTCCAAACCGTGCAGCGCGGTCAGCCGTTTATGGTCGTGGTCGACTATGCCCATACCGAGGACGCGCTGCGCAACGTCCTGAGCCTGGCGCGGGAGTTCGGCTCCGCATCCGACCCGCCCGGGCGGGTGCTGTGCCTGTTCGGTTGCGGCGGCGACCGCGACCGTGCCAAACGCCCCCGGATGGGCGCGGCGGCGGGGCAGGCGGGCGACTTTTGCGTGTTGACGAGCGACAACCCGCGCTCGGAAAGCCCGCAG
>CAXTSB010000043.1:0-10299 GCA_964246845.1 uncultured Acidobacteriaceae bacterium | reverse complement strand
AGCCGGGGCTGCGGGAGTTGGGCGGTCGGTACACGGTGGAGCTCGACCGGGCGCGGGCGATCCGGCTCATCTTGAGCGAAGCGCGGGAGCATGATGTGATCGTGCTCGCCGGTAAAGGGCATGAGAAGACGCAGGAGGTCGCGGGCAAAAAGCTGCCGTTCGACGATGCCGAGGTCGCGGCGGCGGCCTTGAAGGAGCTGGGCTGGTGAGGCTTTCGCTCGGGCAGGCCGCGGCATGGATGGGCGGTTCCCTCAAGGGCGCGAACCCCGAGGCGGTCGCGCAAGGGTACTCAATCGATTCGCGCACGCTCGCGCCCGGCGAGCTGTTCTTCGCGGTCTCGGGCGAGCGGTTCGACGCGCACCGGTTTGTCCCGGCGGTTTACGAACGCGGCGCAGTCACGGCGGTAGTCTCGCGGCCGGTCGGAGCAGGCCCGGAGATTGTTGTGAATGACCCGCTCCATGCCTTACAGAGGCTGGGCGCGGCGGTCCGAAAAGCCTGGGGCGGCACCGTTGTCGGCCTGACCGGCAGCGCGGGCAAAACCACGACTAAGGAGATGACCGCCGCCGTTCTTTCAACGAGAAACCCGGTGCTGAAATCGGCCGGAAACCTGAATAACCATTTCGGCGTGCCGCTGCAGCTGCTCCGGTTGGAGCCCGAGCATCGCTATGCCGTGATCGAGATGGGCATGTCGCACGCGGGAGAGATCGCGCTGCTTGCCTCGCTCGCGCGGCCGGACTGGGGCGTGGTGACCAACGTCGGCATGGCGCACGCGGGCAACTTCCCGGACGGCATTGACGGGGTAGCAGCGGCGAAGCGGGAGCTGGTGGAGGCGCTGCCCGCGACCGGCGTTGCATTCCTGAACGCGGACGACGCGCGGGTCCGGGCGTTTTCGTTTGCGGGGCGCACGGTGCTCGCGGGCCGTGCGGAAACAGCGGACGTGCGCGGGGCCGACCTGCGCGAGGACGCGGACGGCCTCCGCTTCCGAGCGGGCGCGCGCGGCAAGGACGCCGACGTGCATTTGCACTTCTTGGGCGAGCACAATGCCGGCAATGCCCTGCTGGCGCTCGCGGTCGGCTTGGAGGCCGGCGTTCCGCTCGCGGAAGGCGCGGCGGCGCTCGAGGCATTACGCCCGGGCGAGAAGCGCGGGGAGGTGCTGGAAGTGCGCGGCGCGCGGGTGATCAACGACTGCTACAACTCCAACCCGGCCGCGCTCCGGGCCATGGTACGGACTCTGATGGGGATGCCTGCGCACCGGCGCATCGTGGTCGCGGGCGAGATGCTGGAGCTGGGCCCCGAAACCGGCGCGCTTCATGCCGAGGCGGGCAGGGAAGCCGCGCGGCTCGGCGCGGACTGGGTTATCGGGGTGCAAGGCGCGGCGCTCGCCTTGGCCGAAGCAGCCGCCGAAGCGGGGACGCTCGCTCTGTTTTTCGCGACGCCCGAGGAGGCCGGTGCCTGGCTCGCCCGCGAGCTGCGCGCGGAGGATGCGGTGCTGCTGAAGGGCTCGCGCGGGGTGCGGTTGGAGCGGGTGTTGGAGGGGCTCAGCTAGTCAGCTGACCATCGTAGACACTCGATTCGCAAGCGGAATGCCGTCACTCTGGAAGCGTGTTGCGAAGTATATACGTGTTGGAACGGGGTCATCCTGAGCGACGCGAAGGATCTGCTTTTCTTCCGTCATCGCAGAAAAGCAGATCCTTCATCGCTGCGCTCTTCAGGATGACCCCATCCACAGCAACTCACCCCGCCCGCACGTACGTGGGCCGGACCCGCTTCATCCCGCCATCAAACCGCACCACCAGGTTCTCCCCGTCCATCTCAATTACCTTGCCCGCCCCAAACTTGCGGTGCCGGACCGTGTCGCCTGACTTGAACAGCGGCTCCTCGTGCGTGATGAGCGTTTCGGGCGCGGTGGTGACGATCTCGCCGACGGCGGTTTCCACACGGATGCCCTCGTCGCGCGCGGTTTCGGGCAGCTCCTCGGCCCGAGCCGCGCCGTGAGGGTCCCGGCAGTTGTCGCAGTCCCCGCAAGGCTCGCCCCGGTCTTCGCCGAAGTACTCCCGTAAAAGCTGCTTGCGGCACACCAGGCTTTCGGCGTAATGCATCATTTCGTCGAGCCGGCTCCGGTCCTCGCCGCCCCGCTCTTCAAAGTCATGCAGCAGGCTTTCGAGCGCGTCTTGCGCAACCCCGCCCGCCTTCCGGGCAAAGCCGCGCGAAGTCCGGCGCACCAACTCCGCCGCGCGCAGGATATGGAGGATCGCCTCGGTCCGGCGCTTGCCCACCCCGGCCCGCTCTGCCACGGCGGCTGCGGTACCAGGCGTTTCCAGCGCCGCCGCCACCCGGTCCATCTCGTCAAGCCGAGGGTAGCGCCCCACCATAAAGAACCGCTGGATGCGCTTGTCTTCCAACCGATATAAAAGCACCGCGCGCGCGGGCTCCCCGTCGCGGCCCGCGCGCCCTGCCTCCTGGTAGTAGCTTTCAAGCGAGTCCGGGAACTCGTAGTGGCACACAAAGCGGATGTCCGGTTTATCGACGCCCATGCCGAACGCCTTGGTCGCGATCAGCACCCGGTATTCGTTCGCCATGAACGCGGCCTGCATGCGCTCGCGTTCGCGTGTGGGCAGCTTGCCGTGGTAGCGGCCCACGGAAACCCCGCTTTCTTGGAGCGCCTCGTACAGTTCCACCGCGGTCTTCACGCTCGCGGTGTACACGATTCCCGAGCCCTCGTCCGCAAGCAGCGCGCGCACCGCTTCCATCTTGGCGTCGCGGTTCACAGTGTGGCGCACCTCAAAGGTGAGGTTCGGCCGCTCCACGCCCGTGTTGATCACGAGCGGGTCCCGCAGGTGCAACTGTTCGCGGATATCCTCGACCACTTCGCCCGTCGCGGTCGCGGTCAGCGCGATCACAGGCGGGTTTCCGAGCGCCCGCCGCGCATCACCCAAGCCCATGTAGGCGGGGCGAAAGTCGTGCCCCCACTGCGAGATGCAGTGTGCTTCATCCACCGCGAGCAGGCTTACGCCGCCCTCGATGAGCTTTTCGAGAAACTCGCGATTTTCGAGCCGCTCCGGAGTCACATAGATCAGCTCGGCTTCGCCTTCCTGCACGGCGCGCTCGGCTTCGCGCTTCTCGCCGGCCGTCAGGGTTGAGTCGATCTTTTCCACCGCGATCTCCGCGTCCTCGGCTTTTTCGCGCTGGTCTTCCATCAGCGCGAGCAGCGGCGACACCACCACGACCGCCTTGGGCAGAAACACCGCCGGCAGCTGGTAGCACAGGCTCTTGCCCGAGCCGGTCGGCATGAGCGCGACGGCATCCCGCCCGTGGAACACCGCTTCCAAGACTTCCCGCTGCCCGGGGCGCAGGTGTTCGACGCCAAACCGCTTGCGCGCCTCGGTATGGAGCCGCCGCCACGGTACCGTTTCCTGTGTGTGTGCCATTTGGCCTCTTAGGATGCCGCCCGGCATCCCAGCTCTCCAGGACCGCGGGGAACACTCGGTAAGTCGATGCCGCAAACAGAGACTTGCGCCGCGAACGAACCTTTCCGGTCGACCTGCAATCTGAGTAGGTAACGTTGTCAGTTGTTACCGATGGGTAAACGTTTATGGCGAGCCGAGAATCTGTAAGCCAAATGCCCGGGCCGGCGATCTCTGGAATCCTGCCGGTTCCCGCCACCCGCCTCGACCTGACTTCCTGCGACCGCGAGCCGATCCATATTCCGGGCAGTGTGCAGCCCCATGGATTCCTGCTGGGGCTCAGCACCGGCGAACGCATCGCGGTGGCGAGCGAGTCGGCCGAAACCTACCTGCATCGGCCGTTGGGCAGCATACTCGGCGCGCTGCCGCACACGGTTCTGGGGGACGCGGCCGAGCAAATCGCCGCGGGGCTCAACGCCGAACCGCTCACAACCGCCACGCGGCTGCTGGGTGCGTTGCCGGTGGATGGGGCGGGGCTGTTCGATGTGGTGGCTTGGGCGGGCATGCAAGGCTCGGAGCCGCTGTGCATTCTCGAATTTGAACAACAACGGGAACCGGCCGATGTCGCCATGCTCAATGCCCGGCTGTTCAACTTCGTCAGTACGGTCCGGCGCGAGCGCACGGTGCTTTCCGTATCGGAGTGCGCCGTGGCCGAAATACGCGCGCTCACCGGCTGCGACCGCGTGGTGCTGTACCGGTTCGACGAGCACGGGCACGGCGAAGTGCTGGCCGAGTCGCGCAACGACGAGCTTGGATCACTGCTGGGCCTGCGCTTTCCGGCTTCGGACGTACCGGCCCAAGCCCGCCGTATGTACGAGCTCAACCGCGTCCGCATCATCCCCGACGTGGGCTACGAGCCCTCGCCCTTGCGCGGCATGGAAGGGGGAGCCGGCGAAATCGACCTGTCGCCGTCGGTGCTCCGCAGCATTTCGCCCGTGCACCGCGAGTACATGCGGAACATGGGGACGCTGTGCTCCATGTCGATATCAATCATGATCGACGGGCGCTTATGGGGGCTGGTTTCCTGCCACCACCATGCACCGCGCTTCCTGCCGCTGCGCCTGCGCTCCGCCTGCGACTTCGTCATGCAGATCGCCGCCTCGGAGATCGAGGGCCACGAGAAGTCCTTGCGGCTGGAGCGGGCGCTCGCGGCCAAGCAGGTACAGGCGCGCCTGCTGGCGGCCATGGCCGCACAGGAAAATTACATGGACGGCCTGGCCCTGTCGCCGGGTATGCTGCTGCAACTGGTGGACGCGCGCGGGGCGGCCATTGTCCGCGGGCAGGCCGCGCGGCTGTTCGGGCAAACGCCCGCCGCACCGGATGTGCTCCAACTGATTGAACGGCTGCAAACGCTTGGGAAAAATGAGTTCTTCGCAAGCTCCCGCCTGCGCGAGGCATGGCCCGAAGCACCGGAAGAAGCTGCCGGAGCCATCGTGATTTCCGTTTCCCGCCTTCACAACACGCATGTGCTCTGGTTCCGTCCGGAGCTGATACAAACCGTGCGCTGGGCCGGCAACCCGCAAAAGCCGGCCTCACCGGACGAGGTGATCTCGCCTCGCCATTCATTTGCTGAATGGAAGGAAACGGTGCGCGGCGCTTCCTCTCCTTGGACGATCGAGGAGGTGCAGGCCGCGCAGGAGTTCCGCTCAGCGGTGCTGGAAATCGTGCTGAGCCGCGCGGAAGACATGGCCGAGCTGGCGCAGGATCTTCAGGCGGCAAACCAGGAGTTGGAAGCGTTTTCCTATTCGGTTTCGCACGATCTCCGCGCCCCGTTCCGGCACATCTCCGGGTTTTCCGAGCTCCTGCGCGACGAGGAAGGCGACCGGCTGTCCGAGCGCGGCCGGCGCTATCTGGCCACCATCATGGAGTCGGCCCGCTTCGCGGGTTTGCTGGTCGATTCGCTGCTGGACTTTTCGCGGTTCGCCCGCGCCAAGCTCACCGTGGCCCCGGTGGACATGGAGGAGCTGGTCGACCGGGAATGGGCCGCGGTGGTGGACGATGAGGTCCGGGGTCGGACGATTGCGTTCACCCGCGGGCCGCTGCCGCGCGTGCTGGGCGACGCGCAGCTGCTGCGGCAGGTTCTGCGCAACCTGTTCTCAAACGCGGCAAAGTACACGGGAAAGCAAAGCGAACCAACCGTGCACATGGCCGCAAGCATCAGGGAAGGAGAACTTGTTTTTGCGGTCCGTGATAACGGCGCGGGATTTGACGGCCGGTTCGCTCAAAAGCTGTTCGGGGTTTTTCAGCGCTTGCATCGAACAGAAGAGTTCGAGGGTACCGGTATTGGATTGGCAAATGTGAAGCGCATCGTCGGACGCCATGGCGGGCGGGTCTGGGCGGAGGGCGAATTGGGAAAAGGTGCCGCGTTTTATTTCACGCTCCCGGAGGCGAAACCGTGAGCCCCTTGAAGCCGATCCTGGTTGTCGAAGACAGTCCCAATGACTTGGAACTTACCCTGACCGCGCTTGAGAAAAGCCGGCTCGCGAATGAAGTGGTTGTGGCGCGCGACGGGGCCGAGGCCGCCGACTATCTTTTCCGTCGGGGCGTCTTCGCGGACCGGCCGGGCGGCACTCCCGCAGTCGTGCTCTTAGACCTGAAGCTGCCGAAGATTGACGGCTTGGAATTACTGAAAATGGTGCGGGAGGATGAAGCGATCGGCAGGACGCCGATCGTGCTCCTGACCTCGTCCCGCGAGGAGCGCGACGTGATCACCGGCTACAAGCTCGGGGTGAATGCATACGTTGTCAAGCCGGTCGCGTTCGGCGCTTTCGTGCAGGCGATCCAGGATCTCGGCGTGTTTTGGGCAGTGGTGAATGAGCCGCCGCCGGGCAGTATGCGGGTGGTCCGCAATGGTTGAGGACAGTTTCAAACGCCCGGTCCGCATCCTCATGCTCGAGGACTCCCCGCTGGACGCGGAACTTGCGATCGCGCGCCTGCGCAAGGCGGACATCGCGCCCGAGGTAGTGCTGGCGCGGACCCGCAGTGAGTTTGAGCAGGCTGTGGAAGCGGACGCGGTCGATCTGATCCTAGCCGACTATGCGCTGCCCGACTTCGACGGGATTGCCGCGCTGGCGCTCGCACGCGACAAACTCCCCGCTTGTCCGTTTATTTTCATTTCCGGACGCGTCGGTGAAGAAACGGCGATCGACACCCTCCAGCGCGGCGCGACCGATTACGTCCTGAAGCACCGCCTGGAACGATTGGTGCCCGCCGTGCTCCGAGCCTTGCGCGAAGCCGAGGAGCACGCGATCCGCGTCGAAGCCGAGCGGAACTACCGGCAGTCGGAAACGCGCTTCCGCAACGTGCTTGAGGCCGTTCCGCAGATGATCTGGATGGCCGAGCCGGACGGCCGCTTGGTCTACACCAACCAGACGTGGCGCGACTACGCGCCCCCCGGCATTGAGCGTTGGTTCGACCCGACGCTGTTGCACCCGGAAGACTGCCCGGCGATGCTGGAAACATGGAACCGAGCGGTGGAAACGCACGAGCCTTTCACCCAGGAAGCACGCTTTTTGCGCCGCGGCGATCATGCCGCCCGCTGGCACCTGCTCAGGCTTACTCCGATCGCGGAGGGAGACGGACGTTTGCAGTGGCTGGGGGCCGCGACCGACGTGCAGGACCAGAAGCGCAATGAGGAAGCGCTGCGCACCGCTGAAAAGCTGTCCGTCACCGGCCGCATGGCCGCCGCGATCGCGCACGAGATCAACAATCCGCTTGAATCGCTTACCAACTTGCTCTTTCTGGTCCGCTTGGAAGCCGAGGGCAACGGCCGCGCCATGACGTACCTGGATATGTCGGAGAACGAGCTGGAGCGTATCTCTTCCATCACCAAGCAAACGCTTCAGTTCTACCGTGATCCAGTGCAGCCGATCACCATACAGGCGCGCGAAATCCTGGACGAAGTGCTGCGGCTGTTTTCTTCCCGGCTTGCGACCAAGCACATCCACACCAGCATGCGCGCCGACCCCGGCACGGTGTTTGAAGCGATCAAGGGAGAAATCCGTCAAGTGCTCATCAACTTGGTCAACAACGCCATCGACGCGGTGCCCACGCAAGGCCGCATCGAGATTGAAGCCAAGCCCGCCAAACACGCCGGCGGGCCCGCGGTGGAGCTCCTGGTGCACGACAACGGTTCCGGCATCAACCCTGAGCAGGCGGGGCAGCTGTTCACCCCGTTTTTCTCGACCAAGGGCGCTCATGGAACCGGCCTCGGGCTTTGGGTTTCCAAGGGCATCGTGGAAAAACACGGCGGCACCTTGGAGATCGCCACCAATGGAATTGACGGCGCACGCCGCACCACCGCGCGGCTGCTGCTGCCCGCGGAAGCGCACCCGCAGCTGCGCGGAGCCTTCGCACCCCAGAGTTGAAACCCGCAGCGCTTCAGCCAAGATCGACATTGTTGGGAAGCCGCGTCGAAGTTGAGAAACGTCCCGAGCCTGGTGTTTCAATTGAGTACATAGCGGTATAGGATTGGCGCGGATCCGGAGCTGGCGCACGGTGGCCTTGTTTGCTGGACCGCAGATTGCCGCGCACAAGGATCCCTTTCATGAAAGCACTTTGCCGCTTCGCGCTTGCCGCCGCCACGCTTCCGATAGCCGCTTCAGCGCAAACGTTCCCCCTTACCCAAACCGGTGCGTTCACGGTTCCCGGCACTTCTGCGTCCAACCCTTTCAGATCCTTCGATCAAATCTACGTGGATCCTTTGCTGCAGCTCGGTGTGCTCGCAAGCCGCAATTCCAAAGCCGTGACAATCTTCAACGCATTCACGGGCCAGCCCATCGGCGCGACACCGCCGGTGTTTACCGGCGTGGGTGCGAGTGTGGATGTTTCCGGCCCGGACGGCGCAATCATCGCCGGCACACAAATTTGGGCGACCGATTACCCGTCCACCATCCGCGTTTTCGACCTGCGCCGAAGCTTGGCGAATCCGCCCCAAATCGGGGTGATCAACACCGGCGGTTCAGCCCGCGCGGACTCCCTGGACTACGATCCGTTCAACCACACCGTGATCGCCGCGAACAGCGATGTCAGGCCCAACGTGCCTTTTTTCACCCTGATCGACACCCGCACACTGCAAATCCGCAAGCGCGTTAACTTCGACGGAACAAACGGGACGCCCGATGCTTCCATCGACGGCATCGGCGGCGTGCTGTATGACTATGCACTGAACAGCTTTGTAGTTTCGGCGACATCGGTGGGCAGCGATGAAACCAAGGGAGCGGTCGCGGTGCTCAATCCGGATACCGGCGCGGTTGTACGCGTGATTGGAGGCCTGGACGGCTGCATGCCTTCGACCCTGGCCGAAGGACCGGGCGCGAACGTGATCGTCGGCTGCGACCCAGGTTTTCCCGCGCCGGACCCGGTGGTGTTCTCACCGAAGACCTACATCGTCAATGCCGCGACGGGAACGATCGCCGCAACGATCAGGGAAGTGGGCGGCGCGGATTTTGTGGCCTACAACCTGCGCGACAACCGCTATTACACGGCTTCGCGTGACTTTTTCACCAGCGCCGCCCAAGCCGCCGCGACCCCGGTGCTGGGCATCATCAATGCCGGGACCAACCAGTGGATCGCAAATATCCCGTCCGCGCCGAACGCGCACTCGGTCGCGGTAAACCCCCTGACAAACACCGTTTACGTGCCGCTCCCAAACGGAAGCGCCTACTGCGGAGGTTTGCCCGGCTGCATTGCGGCAGCGGTGTCGCACTAAAGCGTTTGAGGCAGGAATTTAGATGGGAACAGAAGATCTCCGCGCGGCTTTTCCGTAGGGAAAAGCCGTGCGCAATATATGCTCGCGCATCATGGTATCCGCTGAAGCGCTTGCGAACAGTGCCGCTCCGGACGGTCGTCCCGCTCATCCTTGGCCGGTCAGCGCGGTTGCGACCGAATCCTGGAGCACTTGGGTAATCTGCTCCGGGCTCCCTTCGACAGTGGTCAGCGGTCCAACAAGCACGGCGATGCCGCGCCAACCGGGAATACGGAGGCTCACCGGCAACACGGGGGCGCTGCTTTCGCCGGCGAGGATGCCGATGCCGGGGCGGAAGCGTATGGGCTCATCCGGACCCGTGCGCGTACCCTGCGGAAAGATCAGCACGGTGCCGCCCCGGTCGAGCTGCCGCCCCGCGAAGCGGAAGCTTTCGCGAAAGCCGCCCGCGGCCGGCAGCGGAAACACTCCGAACAGACCCCGCACAAGCGGTGCCGCAAGCGGACCCCACCACCGGCGCTCCTGTGCTGTACGCGAGGGCAGCGGTTTGCGGTTCCAGCCGTTCTCCCAGCCCAGCAGGATTTCACCCGACATGGCCACCGCCAAGCGCGAGCGAAGAGGAAAAGGAAGCGCGAAGGCGAGCAGCGCGGCATCGATCGCCGTACGGTGATTGCTGATGACCAGCAGCGGTCCGTACGCCGGAGCACTCCCACGCACGGACGGGCGGGCAAGCAAAAACACCAGCGGACGCGCGACTGCTTCCGTGAAGGCAATCCGAAACAGGCGCGTGACCGGCCAAAACGGCCAGCTTGGGTAGCGGTGTGTCGGCCCGGTGTTGCGCGCCGGGTTCCACGCGGGCGGCGGCGGTTGAAGCGGTCTTCCCGGTTCTTGTACCGGCTCCACTGCGTGCGAGGCGACACGGGCACCGCCGTCGGACACAGCCGCACGCAGGTCCCCCAAGGTGCGAACCCGGCCCAAGGCCTCGTCCGCCGACTCGAGTGCGGCAGCCAAGGCGACACGGCCCATGCTGTCCAGTCCCCAATCCTGCTCAAGCCGCGCGCCGTCCTCAGTGGGGCCGGGCCGCAAGCCGAGCGAAAGCAGGAGGCTGACTGCCGGGTCAGCTGTTTGGGG
>CAXTSB010000042.1:0-24503 GCA_964246845.1 uncultured Acidobacteriaceae bacterium | reverse complement strand
GTTGACAACCCTCCCCACCCCCGCATACCTTCCTCTCCGGACTGGTCCATCCCAGTACCCCGGAGCCATGATCGTGACATTCTTCACCAGCCTTCCCCGCGTTCTTCCGCTTTCCTTGCTCGCCCTCAGCGCCGCTGCCGGCTTGGCCCAGCGCCCCGCGCCCAATTTCGGCGCGAACGTCATCGTCTTCGACCCCTCCATGCCCGTCGCCGACATCCAGGCCAGGGTCGACGCCATCAACGCCCAGCAGGTCGGCAACCAGTTCGGCACGCAGCGCTACTCGCTTCTGTTCAAGCCCGGCGTGTACGGGTCGGCCGCGACGCCCCTCATCATCCAGGTCGGCTACTACACGGAGGTTGCGGGCCTCGGCGCGTCTCCGAACGACGTCACCATCAACGGCCACGTCGACGTGTACAACCAGTGCTTTTCCGACGGCTGCACCGCGCTCGTCAACTTTTGGCGCTCCGTGTCCAACCTCACCATCAACGTGCAAGGGCTGTCCGGCTGCCGCGGCTCGGCCAACTTCTGGGCCGTTTCTCAGGCTGACCCCATGCGCCGCGTCAACATCCGGGGCGGCAATCTCACGCTCCAGGACTACTGCACCGACGGCCCGCAGTACGCCAGCGGCGGATTCATTGCCGACTCCAACACCGCCTTCATCATCAACGGCTCCCAGCAGCAGTTTTACGTACGCAACAGCGCCATCGGCGGCTGGTCCAACGGCGTTTGGAACCAGGTGTTTTCAGGCGTAACCGGCGCGCCCGCGCAAAGCTACCCCAACCAGACGTACACCACGCTCGCCAGTACGCCCGTCAGCCGCGAAAAGCCCTTCCTCACCGTGGACGCGAGCGGCAACTACAGCGTCTTCGCGCCCAGCCTGCGCACCGCCGCCGCCGGCGCAAGCTTCACATCAGGGCAAACGCCGGGCCGCTCCTTGCCGCTCAGCTCGTTCTTCGTCGCAAGCCCCTCAACCTCGGTGCGGGAGATCAACACAGCTCTGGCGACCGGCCAAAACCTTCTGCTCACGCCGGGCGTGTACCAATATGACCGCTCAATCGACGTCAAGCGGCCGAACACGGTCGTCCTCGCCCTAGGCGACGCTACGCTGGTACCGCAGGCGGGCGATGCAGCCATCACCATTGCCGATGTAGACGGCGTGCAGGTCGCAGGACTTATCGTGGACGCGGGGCCGGTCAACTCACCTGTCCTGTTCCAGGTTGGGAAGCCGAACGGCAACAAGCCCGCCGACCGCAACAACCCCGTCACCCTCAGCGACGTGTTCTTCCGCGTCGGCGGCGCGATTACAGGCCGGGCCGTCACCAGCCTTGAGGTCAACCACGACAACACCATCCTCGACGATGTATGGGCTTGGCGCGCCGACCACGGGGCCACCCCGACCGGTTGGACCGTGAACACCGGGGCCCACGGCCTCGTCGTCAACGGCAACAACGTCACCGCCACCGGCCTTGCGGTCGAGCACTACCAGCAAGAGCAGGTGCTTTGGAACGGCAACGGCGGCGAGACCATCTTCTACCAAAGCGAGCTGCCCTATGATCCGCCGAGCCAGGCCGCTTGGACCGATGGCTCCGCCAATGGCTACCCGTCCTATGTGGTTGCAAACGGGGTCACCACGCACCAGGCTTTCGGTCTGGGCATCTACTCCTTCTTCAACCAGGGCGTGCCGATCATCGAGGACAACGCCATGACGGTCCCCACCCTCACCGGCGTCCAAGTGCATGACGTGGGCTCGGTGTTCCTCAACGGCAGCGGGCAGATCACTCACGTCATCAACGGCGTGGGCGCTACGGCCAGCAGCGCGAACGGCGGCAGGCTCAACCCGGTGGTCGCCTACCCCGCGCAGTAAGCGAACTTACAAATGCAAGGGCCTGCGGAACAGCGCAGGCCCTTTTGCTGTTTAACTCACATGCACTACCGGCCGGTTTGCCACGCTCGGCACCGCCCGCCGCAGCACCTCATGCGTTAGGGGCGCGACATCTCCCTCGCCCAGAAACAGGAATTTCACCACGTTCATCACCGGGTTCCCATCCTTCCACTTGAAATACCCGTGCGGCACGTGGCCCGTCCGGTGTTCGAGCTCGATCAACAGCGCCGCGACTGAGTTCGCCACCACCGGCGACTTCGCGTATAGGATCTTGTTCTTGCCGAGCGTCCGCCCTTCCACGCACAGCGTGCTCGTGAACTCCGAGGCGTCCACCGGCGTGATCTCAAAGAAGTAAATGCACTCGGTCGGCGTCATCGCGTACCGCTCCCGCACAAACGCGTCAAGCCGGTCCAGCTCCTCCGCCGTCTCGTTCTCCCAATTCGGCCTCGGCGAGCGCGCAATCAACCGGATCACCTGATCCTCATCCTCGCCCAGCAACCGCACCGCTTCCGGCGACAGCTCCACGCCCGTGATCCGCAGCTCGGTCGAGCGCAGCGCCCGCGACAGGAGCGATACAAATAGGATCGTCGCGATGAATACGGACGCGATTTTTAACCCGTCCGGACGTTCCCAAACGTTCAAGATAGTGGTGTACAGGAAAATTGCCGCAATCGCGAGATAAAGCCACCGTGAAACCCGCTTCCATAGTGAAACCGTCACCGCGATTGAAGCCGACAGGAACAGCACCAGCACGCCGGTCGCATAGGCCCCGCCCTGCGCGTCCACATTGGCCTTGAACAGCAGGGTCACCAGAAACGCAACCCCCATGAACACCAGCACCAGCGGCCGTGAAGCCAGCGTCCACTCCGGCGCCATGCCGAACCGCGGCAGGTAGCGCGGGATCAGGTTCAGCAAGCCGGCCATGGCGGAGGCTCCGGCAAACGCCAAGATCAGGATGGTCGAAAGGTCGTACACCGTTCCGAATGCGCTGCCCAGGTACTGGTGCGCCAGGTAGGCCATCGCCCGCCCATTCGCTTCGCCGCCCTCTTGGAAAGCCTTCGCCGGAATCAGCAAGGTTGATGTGAAGCTGGTCGCGATCAGGAATACGCTCATGATCACCGCCGCCGTCGTCAGCAGCTTGCGCGTGTTCTTGATCCGTTCCTTCAACTCATCCGGTTTGATCAGCGGCATCACCGCCACGCCCGTCTCAAACCCCGACAGCCCGAGCGCCAGCTTCGGAAAAAGGATCAGCGACACCCCCGCCATTCCGAGCACGGAAGGGTGCGCGGCGAGCAGGGCATGCTTCCATTGCCCCAGCAGCTCAGGGTGCTTCAGCGTTTGCTCAATCGCCGCAACCGTCACCACCCCGTTCAAAAGCAGGTACGCGCCCACCAGGATCACCGCGATGTCGATGGCTTCCTTAAAGCCTTTCAGAAAGATCGCGCTCAAGCCGGCCAGCAGAAGCAGCGTCACCAGCATTTGCGAGTGCAGCCAATGCGGCGTGTAGGGGTTTGCGACAAAGTGCGCCGCGGCATCCGCTGCTGAAAGCGTCATGGTGATGATGAAGTCGGTCGACGCAAACCCCAGCAGCACCAGAACGAACAGCTTGCCGCTCCACTGCGGGAACAGTTTTTCGAGCATCGCGATGGACCCCTGCCCATACGGGCTCGCCTCCGCCACCCGGCTGTAGAGCGGCAGCGCCGCGAACAGCGTCACCAGCACCAGCACCAGCGTCGCCACGGGGGACAGCAGCCCGGCCGCGAGAAACGCGATTCCCGGCTGGTAGCCCAGCGTCGAAAAATAATCCACCCCGGTTAAGCACATCACGCGCCACCAGGTGTGCTCCGGTTCGGGCGCGCTTTTCACGCCCTTGGGCAGGCGGATGTCGGCAAGAAGCCAATCTGTGAATTGCATGGTCTAGCTGTGATTCTAGAGTAGGCTCGGACCGAAACAGCCGCCCGCTGCGCTACGGGATCCCGTTCCCCTTTTGCGGCAGCTGTGCCCGGGACCAGCTGCCGCCCAGTGCCGCGATCAGCTGCACGCTGCCCACAAACCGCCGCGTGGTGATGTCTTCCTGCGTCCGCCGGTCCACCAGCTGCGCTTGCTGCGCCGTCAGCACTTCCAGGTAGGTCGTCACGCCGCCCTTGTACCGATTGGTCGAGATATTCAGCGAGCGCGTCGCCGAGGTGACCGCCCGCTCCGCCGAGGTCTGCTCCTCGGACAAGACGCCCAGCGCCGCGATGTTGTCCTCTACCTCCTGAAATGCATTCAGCACCGTCAGCCGATAATTGCCCACCGTGGCACGGTAGTTTGCCCGCGTCTCATCGGTAATCGCATGACGGCGGCCCGCATCGAACACCGTTTCAATAGCCGACGTACCGATGGACCAGAGCTCGCTTGGCCCGTTCAGCCAGTTGCCCGGCTGTCCGGTTTCAAAGCCGCCGCCGCCGGAAAGGGTGATGTTCGGGTAGTACGCCGCGATCGCGATGCCGATCTGCTCATTCGCCTGCTGCGCCAACCGCTCGGCCGCGGCGATGTCCGGCCGGCGCTCCAGCAGGTCCGAGGGCAGCCCCGTCGGAATATCCGGGATGCGGTCATTCTGCGGCATCGGCTCCAGCTCGAACGACGAGGCCGACACTCCCAGCAGCGTCGCGATCGCGTGCCGGTACTGGGTACGCGCGATGGCCACATCTTGATCCTGGGTCACGGTTGTGTCCAGCTGCGTTTGCGCGAGCGCTACGTCCGCCTCGGTTGCGACGCCGCCCTTGAAGCGCGTTTGCGTCAGCGCCAGGAACGCTTTGTAGTTTGCAACGGTATCGTCCAGCACCTCTTGCTGCGAGTCCAGCCCGCGCAGCTGGTAGTAGTCCACCGCCAGCTCCGACCGCACCGCCAGCTCCACGTTCGCTTGGTCCGCGGCCAGCGCCTGTGCATTTGCCCGTGCACCCGCCACCTCGCGCCGCACCCGCCCCCAAAAATCCGGCTGCCAGCTTGCCGACCCGCTCAGCACAAAATCGTTGTACTGGTTGATTGAGATGGCGGCCAAGTTCGGCGAAAGCGTAGGACGGTTTTGCGAAAGCCGGTCGCGCGCGACCTGCGGCCCAAAGTTCAGGGTCGGGTAAAAGTCAGCCCGAAACTGCCGTACAGCCGCGCTTGCCGATTGAAAGTTCGCCAGCGCGACTTGGATTTGCAGGTTTCCGCTGGTCAGCCGATTTTCCAGGGCATCGAGCGCCGGGTCGCCGAACACCCGCCACCACTCGCCGCGCTGAAGCGCGTCCTGCGGTACGGCCGGTTTCCAATCGCCCGGCGGCGGCATGATCGCGGCATAGGCGGGCGTCGGCGGCGCTGAGGTCGGCACATGGTAGTTCGGCCCCACCGCGCACCCCGTCATGCACACCAAGGCCGGCACCGAAAAAAGCCGTTTCACTGCTTTCCCCCTCCTTCCGTCGTTGATCCGGTCTGCTGCTGCGCGCCGTTTTCATTGCCTCCTGAAGCTCCGCCGGCACCCGCGCCCTGCGGTTGCAGGATGTGTACCGCCTCCCCATCCACGATCGAGTCCGGCGGGTTCTGGATCACCTCCGCGTCCGGCGCAAGCCCGGTCACCACCTGCACCACCTTGCCGTCGTCCTGCCCCACGGTGATCGGCACCAGCTTTGCCTTGCCGTCCACCACTGTCGCCAACTGCAACCCCTGCGCGCGGAACACCATCGCCGGCACCGGTACGACCAGGCTCTTTACCGCATCCCCAAGGTGCAGGATCACCTCCCCGTACCCGCCCGGCCTCAATTCGCCTTTTCGGTTCTCCACGTCGATTTCCACGAGCAGCGTGCGCGTGGTCGGATCGATCGCCCGCGCCGTCCGTACGATCGTGCCCGGAAACGTGCGCCCCGGGTACTCCGCCAGCGCGATCTGCGCCTTCACGCCGGGCTTCGCGCCCAGCGAGTCCACCTGCGGCACGGACACGTAAACGCGCAATGTTTGGTCCTGCGCTTCCTCAAACAACTGCGCGCCCGCGCCCGCGCCCGCGTTGATCAGCTGCCCGACGTCGATGTAGCGGGCCGTAATGATGCCCGTAAACGGCGCGTACACCCGCTCAAAGTTCACCAACGCTTCAAAGTGCTGCACATTCGCCCGCGCGCTCTGCACCTGCGTGTTGGTGGTCACCTGCGCCGTCACAAAGGTGTCCCGGTCCTGGGCCGACACCGCGTTCTGCGCAAGCAGGTCTTGGTACCGTTTCGCCTGCACCACGGCGTTGCCCGCGTTGGCTTCGGCGGTGGCCAGGTCCGCCCGCGCCTGCCTGAGCTGCTCATCGATCTCGGGGCTTTCGATCGTCGCCAGCAGCTGCCCTTTCTGCACCCGCTGCCCGATGTCGGCATACCAGTGGGTCAGGTACCCGGACGTCCGTGCCCAAATCGGCGAGTCCACATACGCCTGCAGCGCCCCGGGCAGCAGCAGCGTATCGTCCGGCGCGCCCATTATCGGCTTTGCGACCAATACTTCCGGCGCGGCGTTCGCGTTTGTTTGCTCGGCCAGCTTTTTCTCCGCCCGCAGCCGAGGCACAATGCCCAGCACCGCCAGCACCACCGCCAGCGCCAACCCGACCACGATCAGCGTGACCGCCTTGCCCGTCGCCAGGGGTTTGCGCCGTTCCACCGCTCCCCCCTCACTGTGCTTCTTTTCAGGCTCGCTCACGCGTGGGCCTCCTTTCGCTCACGCGCCATGCGCCGCCGCTCCAGAAATCCGTGGATCACACCGAAAAACGTGGGGATGAAAAACAACGTGGACACCGTCGCGAACAGCAGCCCGCCGATCACCGCGCGGCCCAGCGGCGCGTTCTGCTCGCCGCCGTCGCCCAGCCCCAGGGCCATGGGCACCATGCCGATCATCATCGCCAGCGCGGTCATGATCACCGGACGAAACCGCGTGAACCCGGCCGCGATCGCCGACTCCACTGCTTCGCCGGGGTTCTCCTCCAGGTGATCCCGCGCGAAGGTCACCACCAGAATCGAATTCGATGTCGCGACCCCCATACACATGATCGCGCCCGTGAGCGCCGGCACGCTGACGTGCGTTCCGGTCAGGAACAGGAACCACACGATGCCCGCGATGGCCGCGGGCAGCCCGGCCACGATGATGAACGGGTCCAGCCAGCTTTGGAAGTTCACCACGATCAGCAGATAGATCAGCAGGATCGAACCGAGCAGTCCGAAGTACAACCCTTGAAACGACGCGTGCATGGTTTGCACCTGGCCCCGGATCACCAGACGCGAGCCGTGGGGCAGCTGCTGCCGCATCCCTTCAATGATTTTTTCAATGCGCCGGTTCACGCCCGCCAGGTCGCTGCGCTCCACGCTGCCATATACATCGATGGCCGGCGTGATGTTGTAGTGCGTCACCGTGGCCATTTCCGCGCCTTGCGTAAACGTGGCCAAATTACTCAAGATTTGCGGCGGCCTCGGTCCGGTGATGGAGCTTTGCGGCATGATCGCCGCCAGCGACACCGGTGCCGTTGAGTTCGAGGGCGGCGAGGCTCCGGCACTGCCGCCGGAGTTGCCTGTGCCTGTCAGCGCCGACCCGCTCGGGGTCAGCGGCACATTGGCCAGATCGTTCAGCGTGTCCAGGTTGTACTGCGGCGACTGCACCGCGATGTTATAGGACACATTGTTTTTCGGGTCCAGAAAAAAGGTCGGCGAGGTCTGAAATGAACCGCTCAGCGCCGACAGAAGGCTTTGGCTTACGTCGCTCTGCCGCAGCCCCATCTGCGCCGCCTTGCTGCGGTCCACGTCCACAAACAAACGCGGCTCGTTGAACGGCTGCTGGATGCGCAGGTCCGCCAATCCAGGCACGTACGCGAGTTTGGCCTGCAGCCTTTCCGCGAACTCCCGGTCGCCCGCCAAGTTCGGGCCGGAGATCTGAATGTCAATCGGTGCCGGCAGCCCGAAGTTCAAGATTTGCGTCGTTTCATCCGAAGCGAGCTCATAAAAGACCGTACCCGGGAAGCGCTGGGGCAGCTCCGCGCGCAGCCTTTCGACGTACCCCTCCGTCGGGTGGTGCTTCTCAGCCAGCGATACCTGGATGTCCGCGTCCGCCGTGCCGACGAAGCCTGAGTTCGAGTAAGCGGTATTCAACCCCGAATACGGAAGTCCGATATTGTCGATGATTGTGGTCAGCTCGCCCGCCGGAATGAGTTCGCGGATTGCGTGGTCCACCTGATCGCACAGGCGCGCTGTTTCCTCAATGCGCGTACCGGTGCGCGCCCGCACGTGCATCGTAAACAGCCCTGCGTCCACCGACGGGAAAAAGTCCTGCCCCAAAAAGGGAAACAGGAGCACTGCCGAAGTGAGCGTGAAGCCGAAGAACAGCAGCATGAAGGCGAGCGGCCGGGCGATGCACAATTCCAGCACCGATTGGTAGCCCAGGCGCAGCCGCTCGAACCCGCGCTCAAACCCGGCCTGAAATCGCACGAACGGGTTGCGGCTCTTTGCCCGCTTTTCCGCGTCGCCCTCTTCGAGCTCCTTCAATAGATAAATCGCCATGGTCGGCACGATGGTGCGCGACAGGAGGTACGAGGCAAGCATCGCGAACACGACGGCCTCAGCCAGCGGCACGAACAGGTACTTCGCCACGCCCGACAGGAAGAACATGGGTACGAACACGATGCAGATCGAAAGCGTGGAGACAAACGCCGGCAGCGCGATCTGTGCCGCGCCGTCCAGGATCGCCTGCTCGACCGGCTTGCCCTCCTCGATGTTGCGGTTGATATTCTCAATCTCCACCGTCGCGTCGTCGACCAGGATGCCGACCGCGAGCGCGAGCCCGCCCAGCGTCATGATGTTGATCGTTTCGCCGAGCGCCGCGAGCAGCAGCAGAGAAGAGATGATCGCGAGCGGAATCGACACCGCGACGATGGTGGTGCTGCGCAGCGAGCCCAGGAAGAGCAGGATCATCAGCGCCGTCAGCACGGCCGCGATGATCGCCTCGCGCGCCACGCCGTTGATCGACGCCCGGACAAACACGGACTGATCGCCGAGCGGCGTGATCTTGAGCTGCGGCGGGAGCTGCGTAAGGATCCCCGGGAGAGCCTTGCGGATGCCCGCCGTGATGTCGAGCGTGGAAGCATCGCCCGTCTTGATCACCGACAAAAGCGAGGCGCGCTGCCCGTTGACGCGCACGATGTTGGTTTGCGGCGGAAAGCCGTCGCGCACATGCGCCACATCGCGCATGTACACCATATTGCCGTTCACCGACTTGATCGGCAGGTCGTTCAGCCCTTGAATTGTCGAAGGTGCCGAGTTGGTTTCCACCTGATACTCAAGCTGGTCTACCTTGAGCGTCCCCGAAGGCAGGATCAGATTTTGCGCCGCCACCGTCGAAACGATATCGGACGGCGCAAGCCCCTTCGACTGCAGCGCTTGGAGGTTCAGGTCCACCTGCACCTGCCGCTGCTTGCCGCCGTACGGGTAGGGAATGCCGGCCCCCGGCACCGTCACCAGCTGCGTCCGGATGAAGTTCAGCCCGAAATCGTTGAGCTGCTGCTCGCTCAAGCCTTGGCCCGACAAGCCCAGCTGGATGATAGGCACGCTCGATGCCGAGTACTGGATGATGAGCGGGGGCGTGGTGCCTTGCGGCAGCTGACGCAGCTGCGTTTGCGCCACCGCGGTAATCTGCGCGTTCGCATCCGCGATGTTGACGCCCGGCTGAAAGAAAACTTTGATGACCGCGATACCGTACAGCGACTGCGATTCGACGTGCTCGATGTCGTTGACCGTCGTGGTCAGGGTGCGCTCGGACAACAGCACGATGCGGTTGGCCATCTGTTCAGGAGACAGCCCCGTATATTGCCAGATGATCGCAACAACCGGTATGTTGATGTTCGGGAAAATGTCGGTCGGCGTGAGTGCGATGACAAGCGGACCGATGATGAGGAGCAGCAGCGCCAGGACGGTAAAGGTGTAAGGCTGGCGCAGCGCAAGGCGGACAATCCACATAAAACGTCAAGGTCTCCAGAAGCAAGGGCCGATGCCGCCCCATCCCTAGTACAACACCTAGGAGCCTGTTTGCGTCATCCGCAAAAGCGAAGTCCCTTGCGCGGTACGTCTCTTTGGACGATCATCGCAGCCCTGAAGACTCATCACCGGGTTGCCCGCCATCAGGGCCGCACCTTGATCTCTCATCGCAGGCACAACGCATACCAGGCTTCAAAGCTGCAGCGCAGGCCGCGGCTTTGCGCGCCGACTTGCTTCTTGATGTCGTCAGGCCCTAGTCCGGCGCCGACCAGGAACACGTAGTCTGCCGCGCGAAGGGCGTCATCCCGTTCGCCCGGGAGAATATGCGACAGGTCTCCGTCATGCCGATCAATCTCCTCCTGTTCGCTCCGGGATTGGACGATGTTGATGAGCATGCGCGGGTCGGATCCCGGCTTGAGCGGTAGATAGCTCGCATCGATCCATGGACTGTTGATCACCACCGCATGCGCGCGCAGGGCGGGTGCCATGCTGCTCCACAGGTAGGGTTCCGCGGTCATGCCCGGCCGCGAACCGTCCAGGTCGACCACCTTCTTCTCAACCTCCAGAATCAGCCCATGCCCTCTCCGCGGCAAGCGCAGATACTCGACTGCCGCAAGCCGCCTGGCAGCCGGGCGAAAGTACAGCTCGGCCGGAAGCAGGGCAGTGAGCGCGCAAAAAATCGCAGCGCAGCCGACCGCCGGCCCAAGGCGCCGGGGAAGGGAGGCTTGGCTCGCGGCAAACAAGGCCAGGACCCACACGATGACCAGCATCCGGATGAAAAAATCCAAGGCTCCGTTGAGCTTATCCGGCATCAGCGGAATCACGAAAAACAGCGCGAGCGCCCCCAGGAGCATGCAGTCCGGCCGGCTCAGCTCCCGTTGCCGCCAACGCTGCCTGAACCCGCGCGAACCCAGCAGCACCGCCCCGCCCAGGATCGCCCAGATCATCGCGCGGTACAGGGTGATGGTGGAGAAAATCGGCGCGTGCCGGTAAAACGGCGAAAGGCCTTCAAGAAGCAGCTCGTTGACATAGGTATGCCACTGGAGCGCGGAGCCGCGCATGTCACGGCTGCTCCGCTGCGCATCGGCATACAGCAGGGGGTAGGCGAGCGCGCAAACCGTAAACGCAAGCGCAACCGCCTTCGGCGCAAGCCGGCGGCTCCGCACCCGCAACGGCCTGCCCCAAAGCAAAGCCGACGTGAGAAGGTCGAAGAAGCACAGTGCAGCCAGCATCAGCAGCGGAACCGGATGCGTGAAAATCAGCAAGCCGACCCAAATGCCGAAATAAATCCACGGCCGCGCTGAACCGTTCTCGGCGGCCAGCCAGCTGCTGAACGCGAGCAGCATCCATCCCAGACCTAGGGCGTAGTTCAAGAAGCCCAACCCCAGCGACCAATGCAGCAGAAGGGGCATCGCGAAAAGCGATATCCACAATCCGCCGGCTCCCATCCTGCGGCAGCAAGCCCGGATTCCGAACGCCATCGCAACCATGGTGAGGCAGAGAAACAACTTTTCGGCCAGAACGATGTCCATCACCCGCGACAGCAGCGCGAGTGCGTAATCCTCCGCCGCATAGGGCGGCACCGGCAGCCGAAGGCGATAAGCCTGGCTGTAGTGCGGTTGAAACAGCTCCTGCGCCAGCACTCCGGCATAAAATCTGTGGGCTGGGCCGTCCTGCGTGGGGAAGACGGGAAAGCTCAGCACCCAGCCGCAATACAGTGCGAGCAGGGAAGAAAAGATCCACCGGTTCCGGCGCAATTGTCCAGCCGCGGCTGCTTCTCGGTTCGCAGTCAACGCCAGCTCCCTTACATATTCATCTTCTTAAACACCCGCCCAGGCACCGCCCGCACCGCGAACATGATCCCCCGCCAGAACCAGGGCAGGTAGACGACATCCTGCCGCTTCGCGACTGCCCGCAGGATTCCGCGTCCGATCGCCCGCGGCTCCGCGAACAAGGGCCCGCGCGGCAGGTGCGCCGTCATGGGCGTCGCTACGAAGCCCGGTTTCACGGTCAGCACGTGTACGCCGGCCCGGTCTACCCGGTTCCGCACCCCGTCCAGCAGGATGGACAGCGCTCCCTTAGAAGCTCCGTACACGTAGTTGCTCTTGCGCCCGCGGTCCCCGGCTACCGATGAGATCACCGCCAGCGTCCCCGTCCCCCGCTCCTCGAAGTAGTTTGCGAGCAGCGTAATGAGCGAAGCGGGCGCGAGAAAATTTGTCCGGTATACCGCTTCGGCGGCGGCCGGGCTGGCCTCCGCTGCCTTCTGATCGCCCAGCACCCCGTGCGCCAGAAGCGCCATGTCCACCGAGCCCAGAATCTGCACCGCCGCATCCAGCAGGGCGGCGTGTTCGGCCTCGTTGTCCAGGTCGAGCACCGTCGAATACACCGCCTGCGCGCCGCGCGTTTGGAGGTCGCTGACCACGGCCTGCAGCTTGTAAGGGTTGCGCGCCGCCAGAAAAAAGCTCGCGCCGGTGTCGGCCAACAGGCGCGCCGTCGCCTGCGCGATTGCGGAGGTGGCGCCGAGAACCAGAACTTTTTTAGGCGTGACCGGTTCTTGCCTAGGCACGCCCGGTGACCCTCCGCCAGAACGCCGAGTCAAACCCCGGGTCCACATACTGCGCGAACTGCTGCCATTGCGGGTAAAAGGTCTGGTAGTGCGCCGCTGTCATCGTCGCGTCCTTCGCCGGGTAAAGCCGCCCTCCGTGCTCGAGCGTGATGTCGGCCAAGCGCGCCAGCAAGTCGAACGAGACTGCTTCACGGATCGGAAAATCAAGCGCGAGCGTCATGCCCGGCTTGGGGAAGCTCATGAACCCGGGCGAGGGAACATCGCCGCACACCTTCAGCACTGCAAGGAAGGACGCCAGGCCCGAGGAGGTGATCGACTTCATGATCTCGGTGATGCCGCGCTGGTCTTCGTCCGGCGGCAGCACGCATTGGAACTGCAGCAGCCCGGCTTTGCCGTACATCCGGTTCCATTTCAGCACGGAGTCGAGCGGGTAAAAGAACGGCTCGTAGTCCACCGTCGTCGTCACCGTTTTGGCGCGCTGCTTGTTGTAGTACGCGAAATTGAACAGCGCGATCGAATACTTGTTCAGCGCCCACTCCGGCAGGTCGATGGGGAAGACCAGCTTCGGCTCCTTGGACCGGTGCAGCTTGTCTGGGATCTCCGCGTGGGTGCCCTGCATGAAGATACCTCGGGCGAAGTTCTTGCCCGTGGACACGCAATCGATCCAGGCCACGGTGTATTCCACGTTCGCGGCCTGCTTGGACAACTCGAGAAACTCCCCGATGCCGACGAACTTGTCGCCGCGGTAGTTGATCCGGCGCGACACGATCGGCCGTAAACGCACCTCGGCCCAGGTAATTAACCCGGTCAACCCCATGCCGCCGATCGTCATCGCGAACCAATCGCGGTTTTCCCGGTGCGAGCAGATCAGCCGCGAGCCGTCGGACCGCACCAGCTCAAACCGCAGCACGTGCCCGCCGAACGTCCCGGCAATGTGGTGATTTTTGCCGTGGATGTCATTCGCAATCGCCCCGCCCACGGTGACGTACTTAGTCCCTGGCGTGACAGGCAGGAAGAACCCGAGCGGCACGGCGAAATCGAGAATTTCCGACAGCAGCACACCCGCCTCGCACCGCAGAATGCCGGTGGCCGGGTCGAACTGCAGCATGTGGTCCATGCCCCGGGCGTGCAGCAGCGTCCCATCCTCCAGCAGGCACACGTCGCCGTAGGAGCGCCCCGCGCCCACCGGCAGCATGGCTCCGCGCGCGGGTTCGCGCGGCGGGAAATCCGTCGTCCAGGAGAGCGGATGAAGTTCGGCCGGCAGTTTGGGGTAGCGGCCCCAAGACTCAAAAGCCGGCTGTGTTGTGGGTTTTTCTGCCGAGGTGGCGGGCATGGTTGCTCCCTCCGGAGGAGTGCTCACCCAATGATAGCCAGAAGCACCACGCACACCGCGACAAAACCCAACAAAAGGCTCATCCGGTCCGTTACCGCGAAGATAACCGGATCCTCATCGAGCTCGCCGCGCCCGGCCAGCAGCCATACCCGGCTGATCCAAAGGATCATCAGCGGGGTGATCAGCCATAGCCGCTGCGGGTGCGCGTACATTCCCGTCACATCGCCCTGGCTGATGTACAGCGCGAACACCACGACCGAGGCATACGCGCTTGAAGTCCCAAAGCCGCGCAGCTGCTCCGCGTCGCCCAGCAAATAGCCTCGGCCGTTGGACGGCACCTGCCCCGCAGCCTTGATGTTTTGGAGCTCCGCGAACCGCTTGACCATGGCCAATGAAAGAAACAGAAATACGGAGAAGCCCGCCAGCCAAGGTGATATCGCAATGTCGGTGGCCGCCGCCCCGGCCAGCAGCCGCAATGTATACAGGCCCGACAAAAGCACCACATCCACCAACACCACGCGCTTTAGGTAAAGCGAGTAGGAGAGCGTGGAAACCAGGTACAGCAGCAGATAGCCGAGAAAGCTGCCGGAAAGGATTGCCGCGATGCTGAAGGAAAACAGCAGCAGCCCCGCCGACAGCAGCATGCCCGTCCTGGCTTGCAGGTCGCCGGCCGCGAACGGACGGAAGCACTTGCGCGGGTGCCGCCGGTCGGCCTCAATGTCCAGCAAATCGTTCACGATGTAGGTTGCCGACGCGCACAGCGAAAAACAAAGAAACGCCGCCAGGGCTCGAGATACGGTCGCGGCGCGCAAGGAATGCGCCAGGAGCAGCGGCACGAAGATCAATACGTTCTTGGCCCATTGATGGACCCGCAGCGCGCGCCGCAGCGCTTTGGCTATTGGAGCCCGATCTAAAAATTGCTGTGCGGGCGCGAACCGCCGCTCCCGCACGGCCTTGCGCAGGCTCGCGTCCGGATTGGCCAGCATCGGCGCGCCTGCATGCTCCAGCAGGGGGACATCCGGCCGGGCATTGCCGACGTAATCAAAGCCTGCCTCACCGAACAGCTGACGGAACGATTCGAGTTTGTTGCGCCCGGTGAGGTTGGTTCGTCCGTCGCTCGCCAGCACTCCCCGGAATAAACCCAGATGTGCCGCGACCCGCTCCGCCAGCGCGCGGTCCGCCCCCGTGGCCAGGTAGAGGTCGCGCCCCAAACCGCGCTGCTGCTCCAAATAGGCGAGCAGTGGACGGTTATAGGGCAGGTGGGCGACATCGAGCGACACCCGCTCCGTCACTTCGCGCTTCAACGAAGCCTTGCCGGCCGCGATCCAGCCCGGGACGCGCAGGAGCGCGCTGCCGTGTGTGCGCACCATGACCAGAAGCGCATCGTAGAGCGTATCGGTCTTGACGAGGGTGCCGTCCAAGTCCACGCACAGCGGCCGCATGTGCTCTCCATCAACGGCCGCGGCAGGGTTCAAGGAGCTCGCGTCGCTCCGTATCGGGTGCACCATGAGTGCGGGCAGTATAGCATCCACGGTTACACCGGATGATAGCGTTGAATTGTTGTTGCAGGAAGGAAATTCATGATGGAACGGAAGCCGGGAACCATAGTTTTAGCCCACGGAGCGTGGCTGGATGCAAGCGCATGGCGTGAGGTGCTCATTCCGCTCGCGCATGAAGGCTATCAGGTCCGCGCCGCGCAGCTGCCGTTTAAATCCTTCGAGGGCGATGTGGCGGCAGTCGAGCTGCTGCTCGATCATGTCAACGGTCCGATCTTGCTTGTGGGGCACTCCTATGCCGGCGCCGTGATCTCCGCGGCCGGCAGCCATCCCAAGGTGCGGGCGCTCGCGTTTGTCGCAGCCTTCGCGCCGGAAGCGGACGAGGTGTTCAGCTCGCTCCTGCACATGCACCCACCCGCCAGCAAGGCCGAGCTTGGGCCTGACGCGAGCGGTTACCTTTGGATCGATGCCGCATATGCCGCCGACGCGCTCGGCCATGACTTGCACCGGGGGCACCTGAACTTAGCAGCGGCGATCCAAAAGCCGGTCAGCTACCGCGTTTTCGAGGCCAAGCTGTCGAACCCGTCCTGGCGCTCGAAGCCGAACCACTACCTCGTTGCGTCCGAAGACCGCATTTTGCACCCCGATACGCAGCGCACCCTTGCCGCCCGCATCGGAGCGCGCACGGAAGAGGTCGCGGCCAGCCATTGGCTGCTGCTTTCCCAGCCCGCGGCCGTGGCGCAGTTCATCCGCAACAGCGCGGAATCACTGGCGTAACGGACCGGCTTCGCCGCTCAAGGCCGACGCGCCATGGCCCGCGGTCCGCGCGCAAAACGCTTACAGGGCAGGAAGCTTCCGCTTCATCAGCTTCCGCCTGGAGGCCTGTATGCCGAACTTTTTCGCCCTTGCTTTTACCCTCGCGTTCTTTGCCGTACTGCTGTGTTGGCTGCCGCTCCTGGAGCTGCTTTCCTCGCTGCCGCGCCGCATTGCGGCCGCGAAGCGGCTCCTAAACCGCATCGCCCTGCCGGATTGATAAAGCAAATCAAAGGCCCGGCTTGCGTCGATCGCCGCCGCAAGCCGGATAGACGCGTCGCAGCCGATCTGCGAATCTTGCGGCATGAGAGCAGCTTCAGTCCGCCGCGATCGCCTCCTGCGCTTCCTGCGCCGGCAGCACCGTCTGCGGAAAATAAGCATTCAACGCGTACTGCTCCACCATCCGCTGCGTGTTGAAGAACGACCCGTTCAGCGCGATGGCTGACCGCATCACCCGCCGCCACTGCTCCGGGTGCTTGTGGAATAGGGGCAGGATCACCTCGGCAAGCTGGCTGTACAGCGACCCTGCTTCCTCCGCCTCATCCTCGCGATCCTCGATCGCCCAGCCCGTCACGCCTTCAATCCATCCCTCAATCCACCAACCGTCGAGGATGGACAGCGAAGGAACCCCATTGAGCGCGGCTTTCATCCCGCTGGTACCGGATGCCTCATACGGACGCTTGGGCGTGTTCAGCCACAGGTCCACACCGGCGGTGAGCAGGCCGCCCAGCTTCCACTCATAGTTTTCGAGGTAGATCACCCTCAGCAGCCCGTCTGAAATCTGATGGGCCATCTCGATGACGCGCTTGATCTTCGCCTTGCCCGGCTCGTCCGCCGGGTGCGCCTTGCCCGCGTACAGCACCTGCAAGCCTCCGAACTCCTTGGCAATCGCCACCAAGCGGTCCGGTTCGGTGAACAGCAGATCCATGCGCTTATAGGTCGCGGCGCGGCGCGCGAAGCCGATCGTGAACACATCGGCGGAAAGCGTCTCGCCCGTGCGCTCCTTCACGGCATCGAGCAGAAGCTGCTTCGATGCCCGGTGCGCTTCGATGATCTCGGTTTCCGGAATGTCGATCGCGTAGCGCAGCGTCACGTTGTCCCGGCGCCAGCGGGGCAGGTGCCGGTCGAAGATGCGGAGAAACGGTTCGGAAGCCCAGGTTCCCGCGTGCACGCCGTTCGTGATCGCGTCCACAAGGTGATTCGGGAACATTTCCCGCGATACGATCCCGTGCTGCATCGCGACGCCGTTCACAAATCGCGAAAACCGGAGCGCCACGTAGGTCATGTTGAGCAGACCCTCGTGCGTCCCCCCGGCCCGTTCCAGCATGCCGACCGTTTCGTGGCCCAGGATGTGCCGCGCTTGGTCGAGTGAAAAGCGGTCATGCCCGGCGGGCACAGGCGTGGGCGGCGTGAAGACGCACTTCTCCCGCACCCGGCGGAACTCTGTTTCACTCGCCTGCGGCAGCGTGCGCCCGGCAAGCGCCCGGCCCACCAGCGCGACCGTCAACAGCGCGGCATGGCCCTCGTTCATGTGGTACACCGCCGGGTCCAGCCCCAGCGCCAGCAAAATACGCGCGCCGCCGATGCCCAGAACCGCCTCCTGGCGGAGCCGGTAGTCAGGGTCGCCTCCGTAGAGCCGATCCGTCAGCCCGCGGTCGCGCGGGTCGTTTTCAGGCAGGTCCGTGTCCAGCAGGTACACCGGGACGTCATGCCCGGTCACGCCGTGGATGGTGTGGCACAGAGCGCGCACCTGCACCGGACGGCCGTCCAGCTCCACCACCACGCGTGGCGCTTCCTCGCTGGTAAACGCCTCCACGGGCCACGGCTGTTCTGTTTCGGTCTGCACGCCGTCCGCGTTCAGCACCTGGCGGAAATACCCGCGCCTGTGCGCCAGAGTAACCGCAACCAGCGGAATGCCGAGATCGGCCACCGCCCGCAGCGTGTCGCCCGCGAGCACACCCAAACCGCCGGAGTACGTGTTCATCTCCGGCTCAATGGCAATCTCCATGGAAAAATACGCCACCGGAGTGCGGCTCGTGTTCGTGGCGAGGGGATAAAAAGGCTTCGTGGCTGTCTGCATCCTGTTCCTAACGTCTTTGTAGACTGTATCGGCTGTTTGAGCCAAGTCTAGCAAGGTTCTGTAAAGAACAAACGCTCTCTCCCAACAGCTATTTCCGTTTCGGGATGACGAAGGTAAGGAAATCCGTTTTGGGATCGGCTCCGGGCAAAATCTTTCCAAATGTCCGCTCGCGGACGGTACACTGGCGCGCATCATGTCTTTTTCCCGCTGCTGCGCCCTTTTTTCGTCCGTACTGGCTGTTCCCGGTCTTCTCAGCGCCCAGGACTGGGCGAAAGCCAAGCTCGACGCTTCGCCCCGCCACCGCGAGTACATGAACGTCCAAAGCGGCGGACGCACCGTGAAGGTCTTTGTCGATTATCCCGAGTCGAAGGGCAAGGCCCCGGTCGTGGTGCTCATCCACGAAATCTTCGGCCTCACTGACTGGTCCAAGGAGATGGCGGACGAGCTCGCCGCGCAAGGCTATGTAGTGGTCGAGCCGGACCTCCTGAGCGGCGCGGCCCCGGGCGGCGGCGGAACCTCCAGCTTCGCCGGGCAGGATGCCGCGATCGAAGCCGTATCCAGTCTCAATCCCGACCAGGTGACCGCCGACCTGAACGCCGCCGCCGATCTCGGGCTGAAGCTCCCTGTCTCGAACGGCAAACTCGCTGTGACCGGATTTTGCTGGGGCGGCGGGCAAAGCTTCCGCTTCGCCACCACGCGGCCCGACTTGAAAGCCTCCTTCGTCTTTTACGGCCCGACCCCGGACGCGGCTTCAATCAAGGCAATTCATGCGCCGGTGTACGGCTTTTACGCCGGCAACGATGCCCGCATCACGGAGATGATCCCCAGCACGCGCATGCAGATGCAGGCCGCCGGTAAGCAGTACGAACCGGTCACCTACCCCGGCGCGGGCCACGGTTTCATGCGCGCCGGCGAAGCCCCCGGCGCAACCCCGGACAATAAAAAAGCCCGCGACGAGGGTTTCCAGCGCATGCTGGCCGAGTTGAAAAAACTGCAATGAGCTCTTAAGCAGCGCATGACCGGACTAAGAGTTCTTCGACCCTGCTGAGTAAACCAGGGATCGGTGTGTAAGCGGCCAGCAGCAGCCGCAGCTGCCCGTCCGTCGTCACCGCTCCCAGGCACGGCAGGTGGTCGAACCCCATCAGGAGGGCCGGACCCCACACTGCTTCCAAGCGGAAGCGTCCGAACACAGAGGCGAACGGCACCACGCCCATGTTCGTGACAACGGCATCGCCGGCAAATGCCGACGATGCCAGGTGGGCGGCCGCCTCCACGTCATGGATGCCCTGCATCACTTCCCCGAGCGCGCGTGTACCGCTCAGCAGCGCTTGCGGAGATCGATGTTTTAGAAGTTCGCAACGCGCAAAGCTCGCGAGCTGCCAAAGAGCTCGGCCGGCATTCAGACCGAAATCGATCCTGCTGTCTCCGAGGTAAAGGCCGACCTGGTCGCCGGTACCGAGAGCCGCCCGCATGTTGACGGGAGACGCGATCCGCACCGTTCGCCCGGCCGGCGCTGCAACCGCCCGCAGTGCGAGCGCCATGGCCGCGCACAGCGTTGCGTGGATCGTACACGACTCCCGCCCGGCCCGTTTCTGCAAGGCTGTTGTTGCCTGCGCGCTCAGCGCGGCCCGCTCCAGCCGAGGCAGCGCACCCTCCTCCGTGTACCGCAGCGGCTCGCGAGGGGCAGGCGGCTCGTACGCGTGTGCAAAGCCGTCGAGGCGCGAAGCAAGCCGGTCGGCGGACGGGGAAACCGGAAGCGCGGGCTGCGCCCTATCCGGATAAGCCAGCGCGGACAGGAGGTCGCGCAGTACCGACAGCATCGACAAGCCGTCGGCGATGGAGTGGTGTGCCGCCAGCAAAAGAATGCTGCGCTCCGGGCCGTGCATTAGGGTCGTGCGCAGCAACGGGGCGCTTGAATCACTGAAAGGTTGCGCCGCCTCGCGTTCGGCCTCGCGCTCCCAATCTTCGGGGACGCCGTCCACCAAGCGCAGCGGAATCGGCCTGCCGGGCATGCTTACAAACTCCGGCGCTCCGCTGTCCAGGGCAGCAATCGCTATGGAGAACGCCGCATGGCGCTGCTGCACGGCATCGAGGGCCTGCCGCCACTCTTGAACCGTGGCCGCTCCGGAAATCTCCGTCGCGAGAAGAAAGTGCGTGGGCCGCTTCCGGTTCATCCAGAAAAACAAATGCTCCAGAGCGCCCAGCTCGCGCAAGCGTGTGCTGTGTGGTTCCTGCATGCTTTGCTCCTTAAAAAGAAAAGGAGGAGCCGCTAAGCTCCTCCTTTTTGCGCGATGGTATGTCGTTCAGTACCGGAAGCCTGCCTGCCCGCCGACTCCGGCAAGCTCGACCGCTTCTGTTTGCTTGTCCTCGTGCGTCGGGTGGTTGCGGCCGTTTCTCAGCTGCTCCACCGCTTCGCGCACGCGCCGGCCGTACTCGGCATCCGCTTGCGTGATGTGCGACAAGAACTTCTGCTGCACATCCGGCACGCACTGGATCAATGCGCCCGACAGATTGCTGACGAGCTCCGCCTTGTAGGTCTCGTCGAACTGCCGCCAAAGCTCGCCCGCCTGCTTGAAGTTATTTTCGCGGTCGATCTTTTGGCGCACCAGGCGGCCCTCGTACATCGGCTCATGCGGCTTGCCGGCCGGCTTGGCTTCGGTCAGCCCGCCCATGCTCGACGGCTCGTAGTTGATGTGCGGATTCTGCCCCGGGGCGGTGTTCACCTCGTAGGTCATCTGCCCATCACGCTGGCCCGTGAAGATCGGGCAGCCGCGCGGCCGATTAATCGGCAGCTGGAGGTAGTTGGTGCCCACGCGGTAGCGCTGCGTGTCGGAGTAGGAGAAGGTCCGGCCGACCAGCAGCTTGTCGTCCGAGAAATCCAGCCCATCCACCAGAACACCCGTGCCGAACGCAACCTGCTCGGTCTCGGCGAAATAGTTTTCAGGGTTCTTATTCAGCACGATGCGTCCGACATGCCGGAATGGAATCTGCTCCTGCGGCCACAGCTTGGTCGCGTCCAGCGGGTCAAAATCCAACTCCGTGTGCTCGTCATCCGAAAGGAGCTGCACGTACATATCCCACTCGGGGAAGTCGCCGCGCTCGATCGCGTCGTACAGGTCCTGCGTCGCATGGTTGAAGTTGGTCGCCTGGATCGCGTCGGCCTCTTTTTGCAGCAGGTTCTTGATGCCCTGCTTCGGCTCGAAGTGATACTTCACCAACGTGCCCTGGCCTTCGGCATTCACCCACTTGTAGGTGTTGACGCCCGAGCCCTGCATGAAGCGGTACGCGGCCGGGATGCCCCAAGGCGAGAACAAGAAGGTCGCCATATGGGTCGACTCCGGCGTGTTCGCCAGAAAATCGAAGAAGCGGTCGCTCTGCTGCCGGTTGGTCAAGGGGTCCGGCTTAAAGGCATGCACCATGTCCGGGAACTTCGTCGCGTCGCGGATAAAGAATACTTTCAGGTTGTTGCCGACCAGGTCCCAGTTGCCGTCCTCGGTGTAGAACTTAACCGCGAATCCGCGTGGGTCGCGCAGGGTTTCGGGGCTGTGCCCGCCGTGTACCACGGTTGAGAAGCGCGTAAAGATCGGGGTCTGCTTGCCCGCGGTCTGGAACAGCTTGGCGCGGGTGTACTTCGCAATGGGCTCGTCACCCACCATGCCGGTCGGCTCAAAAAAGCCGTGTGCCGCGGAGCCGCGGGCATGCACCACGCGCTCGGGGATGCGCTCGCGGTCAAAGTGCGTGATCTTTTCGAGAAAATGATAGTTTTCGAGCACCGCCGGCCCACGCGCGCCGACGGTACGCAGGTTCTGGTTGTCGAACACGGGGTGGCCTTGGCGGGTGGTCAGGGTGCCTTGCGAAGCTGCCGCCTGTACGTGCCCGTTGCCGTTTCCGTTGCTATGGTGGCCGTGCCCGTTGCCGTTCTTGTGTCCGTTCGTTTCTGCCATCAGCAAATCCTCCAGGCCGAAGCCGTTCTTCTTATCATACCGCTGAACTCGGATAACTATTCTCGTTTGCCATGAAAATCTCTACGCCAAACCGGCGGCAAGTTTGCCCATATCCGCGAAGCTCGCCTCGACGCCCGGCAGGGGGTCTTCCGGGTGGATTTCGTACTCCAGGTCCACCCAGCCGGGGTACCCGATCGCGGCAAGCGCCTCAAAAATCCCGCGCACCGGCATCTTGCCTTCGCCGACCGCGACCTGGCTTTCCTTGGCTTGAAAGTCGGACAGGTCTTTCATATGGATGTTGTGAAGGCGCGGTCCGGCTGCACGGATGGCCGCGACCACGTCCGTCCCGGCGCGGGCGCAGTGGCCCACGTCGATGCAGCAGCCCAGGCGCGTGTCGAACGGCTTCACCGCGGCCAGTACATCCAAGGGTGAAGGCCACAGCTTGTCTTCGGGCCCGTGGTTATGGATCGCGATGCGGATGTCGTACTCCTTTACGAACCGTTCCAGGCGGGGCAGGGTCGCCGGCGCAGGGTCGCCCGCGACGATCACATTCACCCCAGCCCGCCGCGCGTAGTCGAACTTCGCCCGGATGTCCGCATCCTCGTCCTTGGGAAAGTACACCGCGCCGACTGCATGGAGGCCGATGCCGGCCGCCTGATACGCTTTTCGCGCTTCCGCTTCGCCTGTGGGGTCCACCGGCAGGTGATCCTTCACATCCTTCGCATTCAGCCCAGTTACGCGCAGCCGCTGCATGAAGCCGATCAGCCGCGCCCGGTCAAAGTCGCGGAATGTGTAGCTTGCGAGTCCTAGACGAATCGATGACGCGCCCGGCAAAGCCGCGAACGCCCCCGCAAGCAGCCCGAACTCGCGCCGGGTCAGCATCAGACCCGCGGAGCCCAACCGGGCTCGTACGCGCGCGTCCACAGCTTCATCGCCTCGAGGTCGCCCTTGATCTTGCCGTCCGTCGGATCGAGCGCCAACTCCCGCTTGTTCACCCAAGCGATGTTGGAAAGCTGCAGCATGGTCACGGCCACGTTGCCGACCTCAATCGGCGCGTGCAGCTTTTCGCCCTTTTGCACCGCCGCGATGAAGTTCGCGAAGTGCGCGTCCGTCATCTCGTCCGCACCCAGCAGGTCCGTCGAGGAGGTTTGCTTGCCCGGCTTGCGGAACTCCGCCGTTTTGTTGCCCTTCCAGTCGTAGATTTCGTAGCCGTCGCGGTCCACCAGCACCGAGCCCTTGGTGCCCTCAATCACCGAGCCTCGGTCGCGGTTGTACAGCTTCATGCCCTGGCAGCTCTTGCCTTCCCAGCTGATCATCTTGTCCGGGTAGTTGAAGCTCGTGTTCAGGGTGTCGTAGAACTGCCAGTCGTCCTTATATTGGTACCGCCCGCCTGAGGCGGTCACGCGCTCCGGATAATCGACCGCGAGCGCCCACCGGCATACGTCCACCTCGTGTGTGCCGTTGTTCAGCGTTTCGCCCGTCCCGTACTCGCGAATCCAGTGCCAGTTGTACGGGTGCACTTGGTCGCGGTACGCGGTGCGCGGCACCGGCCCTTGCCACAGGTCCCAGTTCAGCTGCGCCGGGACCGGGTCGCCCGGCTTGCCGTAAGTGGTCGGCTTGCGGACGTTCGAGTACCAGGATTTCGCATAATACGGGTCGCCGATCATCCCGCCGTGAATCTTGTCAACGATTTCGATCGTGTGCGCGGAGGAGCGTTGCTGCGTGCCCATCTGCACCTGTTTGCCGTATTTGCGCTGCGCCTCGACCAGCATCAAGCCCTCGGCCGGGTTATGGCTGCACGGCTTCTCCACATACACATGCTTGCCCGCCTGCAAAGCCGCGATCGCCATGGGCGCGTGCCAGTGGTCCGGCGTCGCGATCGAAACCGCGTCGACCTCCTTCAGCGCGAGCACCTTACGGAAGTCCCCATCCGCCGCGGGCTTGTCGCCCATGGCTTGCGCGGCTTGGTCCGCGAACTTGGCCAGGATGACCGTGTCCACATCGCACACATGCGTAATCCGCGCGTTTGCCTTATTGGTCTTCAGAGCGGCCAGGTGCGCGTACGCCCGGCTGTTCAGCCCGATCACCGCGAAATTCAGCCGGTCGTTCGCGCCTACGATCTGCCCGTAGCTCTTCGCGGTCATGAGCGCCGCCGCGCCCGCCGTCCCCACAAACTCACGCCGTGTCCACATAGATCCCTCCTTACGCCACAGTCGGCGGAGCTTCGATGCCCGCCGCGCCCAACGCTTTTTTCAACCCGGCCATGCTGCCGCGCGAGCTTGCTTCTGGCCCTTGCCCGCTCTTCCAGTGCGTTTCCAGCGACAGCCCGTAACGGTAGCCGTCGCGCTTCAAGGCTTCGAGCTGCCCCACCCACTCCACCACGCCC
>CAXTSB010000041.1:17268-24569 GCA_964246845.1 uncultured Acidobacteriaceae bacterium | reverse complement strand
CCAATGCCGCGCCACAAACCGCCATCCCGACCGAGAACGGGCTCAAGCTCACCCTCGCGAGCTACGAGGCCGGCAAGCCGCTGCCCAAGCAGCTCAGCGGGGTCGTACGCCTCGCGGGCGGGAAGAGCTACACCGTGAGCGCCCCGGTAGCCGCGGGCGTGATCGCAACCGGCGGCGGCAACGGAACGTCGGCCACGGGCGTGGGTTTCGCGCTGGCGATTACGCTCGCACTCGGCGGCGGCTTGATCCTCAACCTGATGCCGTGCGTGTTCCCGGTTTTGTTCCTGAAGGCGCTTTCGCTCGTGCAGGGCTCGGGCGAAGACCGCCAGACGCAGCGTATGCACGGCTTCACGTACACGGCGGGCATCCTCGCCTCGTTCTGGTCGATTGTCGCCGTGCTTCTTGTGCTGCGGGCCGGCGGGCATGCCGCGGGGTGGGGTTTTCAGCTTCAATCGCCTACCTTTGTCGTCCTGATGACGTCGCTCCTGTTCTTCATGGCACTGTCGCTCGCCGGGCAGTTCGACATCGGCCTCAGCCTGACCGGCAAGGGCGATGCGCTGACCCGCAAGTCGGGCTACACGGGGTCGTTTTTCACGGGCGTCCTGGCGACCGTGGTCGCCACCCCCTGCACCGCCCCACTGATGGGCGCGGCGATCGGCTTTGCCCTGTCCGCTTCAGCATTTGTTACCTTTGCCGTCTTTACCGCGCTCGCTCTGGGCCTGGCCCTGCCTTACCTCATCCTGACGCTCGAACCCCGCTGGGCGCGCGTGCTGCCCAAGCCCGGGCAGTGGATGGAAACCCTCAAGCAGCTGACGGCCGTGCCGCTGCTGCTCACGGTGGTGTGGCTGGTCTGGGTGTACGGGCGGCTGTTTTCAGCCACGCCGTCCGACGGCGCGGACCATATCGCGCGGCTGCTCGTCGGGCTGTTCCTGCTCGCGGTGGCCGGCTGGGCGCTCCATCGCTGGCCCGCGCGCCGCACCGGGCTCGCCGTCGCCCGCGCGGTTGCTGCCGCCTCGCTGGCTGTTTCGCTCACCGCGCCGGCTGAGGACCAGCTCAAATGGCAGCCCTTCTCTCCCGATGCTGTAGCGCAGGCCCGCGCGCAGGGCCGGCCCGTGTTCGTGGACTTTACCGCGGCCTGGTGCCTGAGCTGCCAGGTAAACGAGCGCGTGGTGCTCCACAACGCCCAAGTTGAGCGTGAGCTCGCGCAAAAGCACTTCGTGCTGCTGCGCGCGGACTGGACCCGCTACGACCCCGAGATCACCAAGCAGCTTGCCTCGGTCAGCCGCTCGGGGGTGCCGACTTACGTGATCTACCCGCCCCAGCCGGACGCCCAAGCTGAGGTGCTGCCTGAACTGCTTACCCGTCCGGCGGTGCTCAACGCGGTTTCCGCATTGTCTACCGGCCAAGCCTCGAACGCCCACGTACAAGACAACTTCCTCAGGAGTCTACGATGAAACCCTCACTTGCCGTCCTTGCTTTCGCCGCTGCCGGCCTTTCTGCCTCGCTTCTCTCGCCGTCCGCCCTTGCCCAATCCGCCAAGCCGAATGCCGTGCTCGTCGAGCTGTTCACCTCGGAAGGCTGCTCCTCCTGCCCGCCCGCCGACGACCTGCTGCGCAAGGTCAGCGGCCGCCATACCGCGGACGGCCAGCTGATCGTCGGCGTCGGCGAGCACGTCAGCTACTGGGATTACCTGGGCTGGAAGGATGTGTACGGGTCGGAGCTGTACACCAAGCGCCAAAGCGCCTATATCGAAAAGTTCGGGCTTGAGGAGCTGTACACGCCGCAGATCGTGGTCAACGGGCGCGAGCAGTTGAACGGGGCCGACTCACACGCCCTCCAGGCGGCGCTCGCGACCGAAGCGCGGCAGAAGCAGATCGAGCTGCACATCACCAACACGCAGGTGGCGGACGGCAAACTTCACTTCACCTACTCAGCGGCCGGGCTGCCGACCTCGGGCGGGCTCCAGCTTGTCGCGGTCCTGACGGACGACACGGACCGCTCCAGCGTGCAGCGCGGCGAGAACGAAGGCCGGCAATTGACACACGGAGCAGTGGCCCGCGCGTTCGCACCGCTCGGACCCTTGCAGGCGACTGACAACAAGGAAGTGAGCCTGCCCTTGCCGATGTTGAACCAGAGTAGCGGGCATCACCTGGTCATCTTCGCGCAGCAAGCGCAGGCTGGGCCGGTGTGGGGTATCGACGCGAAGCAGCTGTGAGGGTGTAACGGCTGACATCTTCAAGGGGTCATCCTGAAGAGCGAAGCGATGAAGGACCTGCTTTTCCGGCGGCGCGAACGGAAAAGCAGATCCTTCACTTCGTTCAGGATGACACCATTTCCTTATCGCAGAGAATACCGGTCTTATCGGGTGCTCTGCCGCAATACCTACCGCGACACGCTCTGCACGATGCCCTTGGCCTTCAATCCCGCCTCGGCTTTCGCGAAATAATCCTCGACCGAGCCGCCCTGTGTGCGGATCCACTCGATGTATCGCCCGATGCCCTGCTCCAGGGTGGTCTGCGGTTCGTAGCCGACCGTGCGTGCCCGCGCAATATCCGAGATGAGCGAGCGGATCTCGCCCGGGCGGAACTCTCCGCGCGCGAGCGGCTCGATCGCAACCCCGAGCTGCCCGGCGATGATCCCGGCCAGGTCGCGCACGCTCGTCGCCCGGCCGGAGCCGACGTTGACCGGCAGCCCGTCGAGCTTGTCGGTTTCAGCGAGCAGCAGGTTCGCGCGCGCGATGTCCTCGACAAAGCACAGATCGCGGGTTTGTCCGCCGTCCTCGTACAGGATCGGCTGCTGCCCGTTCAACAGGCGCGTGCAAAAGATCGCGATCACCCCCGTGTAAGGGTTGAACAAGGATTGCCGCGGCCCGTAGGTGCAGGAGTAGCGCAGCGCCACGGTCGGGATGCCGGTCTGCTTGCCCCACAGCAGAACCAAGCGCTCTTGGTCGACCTTGGTCAGCGCGTACACGGTTTCGCCGCCGCCCGGCGTCGCTTCCGGGGTCGGGATCGATTCGGTAGGCTTGCCGCACAGGGGGCAGTGGACCTGGAAGTCGCCCGCGCGCAGCTGTTCGGCGGGGCGCAGCAGCGGGGCCACGTGCCCGTGCTCCGGGCAGCGCGCCGCGCCCTCGGAGTACACGGCCTGCGAACTCGCGACGACCACCTTTCTCACCGGCAGAGCGTGGTCGCGGATGATCTCGAGCATCTGCGCCGTGCCGAATGAGTTCACGAGCACATACTTGGCCATCTCCGGCATGTAGCCGCCGTAAGCCGCTTCGTGGAAGACCACGTCGATGCCCTCCAGCGCCGCCCGCACGGTTTGGGCGTTCTGCACTTCACCTTCGACGAACTCAGCCTGCGGGTTCACCCATGCGGGCTTGCCGTTCTTGTGCGTTTGCGGCTCCAGGTTGTCGAGCACGCGGACGCGCCAACCCTCCCGGATGAGCAGGTCGGTGATGTGCGAGCCGATCAGGCCCGCGCCTCCGGTAACCAGGGCGCGGCGTTGGTGCTGGGGCATGATTCTCCTTTGTGTAGGCACCCCCTTTGGAGTGCGGATGCGTCCGACATAGGATAGAAGGTGTTCGGGGCGGGGAGGAAGTCATGGTGGAGCAAGAAGCACCGTTTGCGGTTGCACCGAAAGCGAAAGAAATGCATTCCGGCGAAAAGGAACAGGGCGGCTCCTGGCTGCTTAGCCTGACCAGCTTCGGTTTTATCGTGCTGCAAAGCGTGTGTACGGCGCTGATGGCTTTAAGCGGATTGCGCTTGATCATCGGCATCGGCGCGCTCGCCGCGGCTTCGAGCCTGAAAGCTTTTGCGGGCGCGTTCCACGTGGATGCCATCCGCATCCCGATGATGATCGTCGCGCTCGTCGGCTCGGGGGTTAATCTTTTCTCCATCTGGAGGCTGCGCCGGCTGCGCGGGCGGGCTTCGTCGCAGTGGCGCACCGGGCCCGTGCCGGCGGGCAAGGTACGGTCGGAGAATGTGCAGATCGCACTGGCCGCCGCCAGCATTGTCCTGGTGGGTTTGGAAGAAGTGTTCCACGTCTACTTGAACGGCGTGTAAGCCTGTCGGCTCGGGCTCTTTGGATCTACAGCTCCCGGGACAAGCGCGTGTGCAGGCGGTCGCTGAAGCCGAGCGGCAGCTCGTACACGCGGCCGTCCACCGTTAATCGGATGATGTTGCGCGTGGAATCCAGCACCGCCGAGCAAATCTCGCAGTGCTCCAGGTGCCGCTGCACGGTTTCGCGCGATTCCGGCGAAAGCGTGCCGTCGAGGAAGTCGGAGATGCGGCCCCACACATGACTGCAATGAACAACCAAGGTCTACCTCCCCGCGCTGTCGGTCTATCGCTTACCGGGTTAGAGAGGCAGAATCTGCTCAGGTTACAGAGGAAGCGGTTACGGGCGGCTCTATCCAAATGCGTTCCGTTGGTGTTTGATGGGTTCGCATGTACCGCAAAATCTCCCTCTCCGCCGCCCTGCTCCTCAGCGCGGCTGCGGCTGCCGCCCAAACCGCCGCGCCCCTTCCGAATGGAATCGAGGTGCGCGCGGGCGGCAAGATGCTGCGCGTGGCTGCCCTGCGCAATGATGTGCTCCGCGTCACCATGTTCGCGGAGGACGGGGCGAAGCCCGATGGATCTTGGGCCGTGCTGCCGGCGGCTGCTTCGGCTGCGGTCAAGGTCACGCCGGCCGAAGGCGGCTTCGATACGGAGCAGCTGCGCGTGCGGGTCGACGCTTCCGACCTACGGCTCACCGTCACCGACAAGCAGGGGCAGCCCGTGGTCGCCGATGCCGAGCCGGTCGAGTTTGGCGCGGACGGCCGCTTTACCGTGCGCAAGCAGATGCCGGAGGACGAGCACTACTTCGGCTTGGGGGATAAGACCGGGCCGCTGGACCGCCGCGACCACGCCTACACGATGTGGAATACCGACGCGTACCGCTTCCAGGAAGGCACTGACCCCTTGTACAAGGACATCCCGTTCTTCTTGACCGACCGCGCCGGCCGGAGCTGCGGGCTGTTCCTCGACAACACGTGGCGGTCCAATTTCGAATTCGGCAAGCAGGTGCACAGCGAGTACAGCTTCGGCGCGGAAGGCGGGCCGATTGACTACTACATCCTGTACGGCCCCACGCCCAAGCAGGTGGTCCAGGACTGGGCATGGCTTACCGGCACCACGCCGCTGCCGCCCTTGTGGAGCTTCGGCTTCCAGCAGTCGCGCTACAGCTACGAGACCGAGGGCGAGCTCCGCGCGGTCGCCGACCGCCTCCGGGCCGACCGCATCCCCGCCGATGCCGTGTACATGGATATCGACTATCAGATCAAAAACCGTCCGTTTACGATGGACACAACCAAGTTCCCGGATTTCCCCAAGTTCGTGCAGGAGCTCAAGGACAAGCAGTTCCACCTCGTGCTCATCACCGACCTCCACGTCGCGCACGCCCCAGGGGAGGGCTACGCGGCCTACGACTCGGGCGAAGCCGGGAACTATTTTGTCAAGAACCCGGACGGGTCGGAGTTCGTGGGCGCGGTGTGGCCCGGCCCTTCCGTATTTCCCGACTTCACCAACCAAAGCGCGCGGGCCTGGTGGGGCTCGCTTTACAAGCAGTTTTCCGATGAGGGCGTCGCGGGCTTTTGGAACGACATGAACGAGCCCTCGGTCTTCCAAACCGCGACGAAAACCATGCCGCTCGATGTGCGGAGCACCATTGACGAGCCGGGCCGCCCCAAACGCACGACGGACGAGCGCGAGGTACATAACATCTTCGGCCTGCTGAACGCACGCGGCACCTACGAAGGATTGGAGAAGCTGAAGCCGGACGAGCGGCCGTTTGTGCTGACGCGCGCCACCTACGCGGGCGGCCAGCGCTACGGCGCTACCTGGACAGGGGATAACTCGAGTTCCTACGCGCACCTGCGGCTGTCGACCCCGATGCTCGAAAGCCTGGGCCTGGGCGGCTTCTACATGGCGGGCGACGACATCGGCGGCTATGCCGGCTCGCCGCAGCTTGACCTGCTGACAAAGTGGCTGGAGGTGGGCACGTTCAACCCGATCGACCGCGACCACTCGGAAAAAGGCTCCAACCCACAGGAGCCGTGGGCGGGCGGGCCGGCGATGGAGGACGTGCGCCGGCGTTCTATCGAGGAGCGTTACAAGCTGCTGCCGTACCTGTACACGACCGCCGAGGAGGCTTCGCGCACCGGCGTACCGATCATGCGGCCGCTGTTTCTGGAGTTTCCGGACGCGACCGCCGACAAGCACCCGCTTGACCTGGAAGCGGGCAACGAGTGGATGTTCGGGCCGGATTTGCTTGTCGCGCCCGCCGTATGGCCCGATGAGCCGCTCCCCTACATGGTCACGCTGCCGCCCGTGCCGTGGTTCGATTACTGGACGGGCAAGCGCGTGACGCATGACGCGAACTCCTCGCAGAAAACCACGGCCGACGTAGCCAAGGCGGTGAGCACCGGAGCGGCTTTGGGTGTGGGCGCGCTGGAAACCTTGCGGATTACGCCCGCGGTCGATGTGCTGCCCGTATTCGTGCGCGGCGGGGCGATTTTGCCCGAGCAGCCGCTGGTCCAAAGCACAGAGGAGAAGCCGCAAGGGCCGTTGATCTTGCGCGTATATCCTGGGCCGGACTGCCGAGGGAGCTACTACGGCGACGATGGGGCGACGCTCGGCTACAAGCAGGGGCAGTATCTTCGCGTGGCCTACCGCTGTGAAGCCGCGCCGCACAGCCTGAAGCTCTCGATCGGCAAGCGCGAAGGCAGCTACGCCCCTTGGTGGAGCGAGGTCGAGATCGCTTTATATGACTGGCCTTCGATCGAAACACAGGCCACGCTGGACGGCAAGCCGCTTGGCGGCGCGCGGTACGACGCCGCGAACCGCGTTCTGCACATTCGCATTCCGGACCGCGCCGAAGGCGGCGAACTGCGGCTCACGGCACACTAGGTGCGTCTACAGAGCAGCCTTGCGGCGCCCCGTCGACGGCTGCTTGGCCCATCGCCGCCGCTGCGCCTCCACGATGCGCCTTCGTCCGTCCTCGGAAAGGTTGCGCGGTTTAGGCCGAGGACTGAGCGCGAGCGCCTCCGCGCGGATGCCCTCCAACCGGGCGATTTCTTGTTCCACGGCCCGTACCATTTCGCTTCGTGTCATAGCTGAAGAACGGGCGGAAAGCGGCCGCGGATGCGGTGAGGCAAAAATCGAACCTGATTCGACACTTCCCAAACCGGCAGGCGCGGTACGCGCCTGCCCCAAAGCAGCCCCCGTTCGTTAGAATTCGGATTTTTTTTGTTGTTGAATAAGACT
>CAXTSB010000041.1:0-17258 GCA_964246845.1 uncultured Acidobacteriaceae bacterium | reverse complement strand
ACCGGGGCGGCGTTGGGGTTGAGCAAAAAACCCCCCTTGATGCCCCCCCCCCCACCCCCGCCGGGGGGGCCCGGGCCGCCACCAAAGCAGCCCCCTTTCGTTCGAATGCTGATTTTTTTTCTTGTGCAATACGACTCAGAATGGTACATACAACGTAAACAGGGTTGAATGCATCGACATTCCGCCCGCATCTCGCGCTTCTAGCTTCCCCGCCCAGGTTCCGCTCCGGTTTGAGAGATCACCTTTTCGCTCCCTCGAAGCAAGCAGTTCCGAGGCTTTTCATGTACGACATCGCGACCGCCGTTGTTCTTCTCACCGCCCTTACCGCTCTTATAACGCTTTGGTCTCCGCTGCTGCGCCGGCTCACTGCGCTTGCCGCGCGCTATGTCCTGCCCATGCCGTTCGGCATACCCGAGCAGGCCGACCCCCGTAAGCGAAACTCCGGCGTTTAGCGTCCAGTTCAGATTCGTCCGGCGGCCCGAAGCGCCGCGATCTCCCCGTCCGTGAACACCCGCGATCGGATGTGGAAGCGCACGCCGTCCGAGCCTTCGAGCGAAAACATGCCGCCGCGCCCGGGCACCACGTCCAGTGTGAGCTCGGTGTGCTTCCAGTACTCCCACTGCGGGCGGCTCATGTAGAACGGCGCGCCCGCAACCGTGCCCAGGAGCACGTCGGCGTCGCCGAGCGGAAACTCGCCCTGGGGAAAGCACATGGGCGAGGAGCCGTCGCAGCAGCCGCCCGACTGATGAAACATGAGCTCGCCATGCCGGGCGGCCAACTTCGCGATCAGGACGTCCGCGGCAGCGGTGCTGCGGACCTGCGCCGGGGTGCTCAGAAGAACCCCAGCGCGTTCGGGCTGTAGCTCACCAGCTGATTCTTCGTCTGCTGGTAGTGCTCCAGCATCATGCGGTGGTTTTCGCGGCCGATGCCCGACTGTTTGTATCCGCCGAACGCGGCGTGCGCCGGGTACAGGTGGTAGCAATTGGTCCACACGCGGCCGGCCTCGATGCCGCGACCCATCCGATAGGCGCGGCTCATGTCGCGCGTCCACACGCCCGCGCCCAGGCCGTACAGGGTATCGTTCGCGAGCGCGAGCGCTTCCTCCTCGTCCTTGAACGTCGTGACGGAGACAACCGGCCCGAAGATCTCCTCCTGGAACACCCGCATCCGGTTGTGCCCCTTCAGCACGGTCGGCTCCACATAAAAGCCCTCGGCCAAGTCGCCGTCGAGTCGCGCCCGCCTGCCGCCCGCGAGCACCTCCGCGCCTTCCTGCTTGCCGATGTCGAGGTAGCTCAGAATCTTCTCCAGCTGCTCGCCGGAAGCCTGCGCGCCGATCATCGTGCTTTTTTCAAGCGGATTGCCCTGCCGGATGGCCCGCACCCGGTCGAGCGCACGGTCCATGAACCGGTCGTAGACGGACTCCTGGATGAGCGCGCGCGACGGGCAGGTGCACACCTCGCCCTGGTTCAACGCGAACATCGCGAAGCCCTCAAGCGCCTTATCGAAGTAAGCGTCGTCCGCGCTCAGCACGTCCTCGAAAAAGATGTTGGGGCTTTTGCCGCCGAGCTCCAGCGTGACCGGGATGATGTTTTGCGAAGCGTACTGCATGATGAGCCGGCCCGTGGTGGTTTCGCCGGTGAATGCGACCTTATTCACACGCGGCGAGGACGCGAGCGGCTTGCCTGCTTCCAAACCGAAGCCGTTGACGATGTTCAGCACCCCGGCTGGCAGGATGTCCTCGATCAGCTCGGCGAGCATGAGGATCCCGAGCGGCGTCTGCTCCGCGGGCTTGAGCACGACTGTATTGCCGGCGGCGAGCGCCGGGGCGAGCTTCCAAGCGGCCATCAGCAGCGGAAAATTCCACGGGATGATGAGCCCGATGACGCCGAGCGGCTCGTGAAAGTGGTACGCGACGGTCGCGTCATCGAGCTGCGAGATCCCCCCTTCTTGCGCGCGGATGCACCCGGCAAAATAGCGGAAGTGATCGATGGCGAGCGGAAGGTCGGCGGCCATGGTTTCGCGGATAGGCTTGCCGTTGTCCCACGTGTCGACCGTGGCCAGCAGCTCGCGGTTTTCCTCCATGCGGTCGGCGATGCGGTTCAGCATCCGCGAGCGCTCCGCGGCCGAGGTGCGGCCCCACGCGCGCCGGGCGGCGTGCGCCGCATCGAGCGCCAGATTTACGTCCTCGGCGGTCGAACGCGGGATGCGGCAAAGCACCTGCCCCGTGACGGGTGTGACGTTCTCGAAGTACGCTCCGCCCGCGGGCGCAAGCCAGCGGCCCCCGATGTAGTTCTCATATTGCGCGCGGATTTGGACGGGAAAGCCGTACGTTCCCGGCTGCACTTGGGCGGCTGTGGCCATGGGTCACCTCTTCGCCCGCGATTTTAGCCCCGGGCGCGGAGGTTTGTCGCGCGCTCAATCCACAGGCGGATATAGAAAGCTGATGGATACACTTCGTGCTTCTTTTGTCAGCAGGATACCGGGGCCGTTGATAGGAACAAGTTCTTCACCCTCAATCCAGCGGGCGTTGACAAGGAACACCGAAGCTTCTTCGGCTGTGTCCGAGTAAAAACGTACGATACCCTGCACGCTTCTTCCATCCGCCAACTCAACCTGAACGCTTGTTCCTTGCTCTTTACCTTCAAAGACATCATTCCAAATGGAACTGCGGGAAGTCCGCTCAGTGAGCTTGAGTTTTCGGAAGTACTTAACACCATCTTTATTTATGAACAAAACCAGCAGGGCGGCGTAAGCGCCAGTGATGGCAAGCAAACTCAAGAAATCCGCTGCTCGAAAGACCGCAGGCCTGAGTTCGCCAGAACTGAAGGGCAAAATAAGTACCTGCCGTGGATGACATAGATAATAGGTCACATAGATAAGAAATCTGAATAGAAAAGATTCAATTACCTTTTCCAAGTCAGACTGCTTAGCTCTGACAGCCAGAAGCTGTACCAGGTAAGCCGCTGCAAAACCTGGGAGAAGAATAAGAAAGATGCGAAAAGCTACATCCGAGCTCGGCACGCCTTCTACTTAGAAGTTCGAAGAGTCGGCTTTGGAATTTTCACGGGCGGCGGCAGTTTTGCGGAACGGGATGCAGTTTCCGCACCTCGGTTTAACTCCTTCGCTATCATTGAGCGCGACAACTCACGAGGATCAATCGCACGGTTTTCCGGAACGTAAGGCATGTAGGATCCTTGACCGTAGGATACATCTGTCGCGCATGCTTGAATAGAGCTGTATGCCCCTGAACTGCGGAATCGTAGGCCTGCCGAACGTCGGCAAAAGCACCATCTTCAACGCGCTGACCTCGGCCAAGGCGCAGGCCGCCAACTATCCTTTTTGCACCATCGACCCCAACACGGGCGTGGTGACCGTGCCCGATGCCCGCTTGGACCACATCGCGGAGCTGATCAAACCTAAGAGCCTGGTCCCGACCACCATGGAGTTCATCGACATCGCGGGGCTGGTCGAGGGCGCGTCGAAGGGCGAAGGCCTCGGCAATCAGTTCCTCGGCCATATCCGCGCCACCGACGCGGTCGCGCACGTGGTGCGCTGCTTCGACGACCCAGAGGTGGTTCATGTCGCCGGCGCGGTCAACCCCCTGCACGACATCGAAATCATCAACACCGAGCTGCTGCTTGCCGACCTCGACTCCGTCGAAAAGCGAAAAGCCCGCACCGAGCGCGCCGCGAAAGGCGGGGTAAACCCGCAGGCCAAGGCGGAGCTTGCGGTGCTCGAAAAGCTGCTCGGGGCGCTGAACGCCGGCAAGCCCGCCCGCACGGCGGAGCTGGAGCCGGACGAGAAACTGATTGCCCGCGACCTGTTCCTGATCACGATGAAGCCGCAGCTTTATGTGGCGAATGTCGACGAAGCGGGGCTTGCTGCCGGCAACGCGTACACCGAGGTAGTGGAGCAGCGGGCCGAGGAGGAGGGCAGTCAGGTCGTCCGCATCTGCGGAGCGCTTGAAAGCGAAATCGCGCAACTCGAGCCGGACGAGCGGACGGAGTTCCTCGCCGACATGGGCCTGGCTGAACCGGGCTTGAACCGGCTCATCCACTCGGCCTACCGCCTGCTCGACCTGATCACGTATTTCACGGCCGGGGTGCAGGAGGTGCGTGCCTGGACCATCCGGCGCGGCACCAAGGCACCGGGGGCGGCGGGGGTCATCCACTCGGATTTCGAGAAAGGCTTCATCAAGGCCGACTGCTATGCTTCGGACGACCTGTTCGCGCTCGGGAGCGAGCAGGCGGTCAAGGAGAAGGGCCTGCTGCGATCCGAAGGCAAGGAGTACGTGGTCAAGGACGGCGACATCCTGTTCTTCAAGTTCAATGTTTGATCAAGCCCGGGCGCATCCTACCCCGCAGGAGAAAACACGATGGCAGAGGAACGAGCGGCCCACGCGGCCGAGCCCATCGGCTTCGGCGAGCATACCCGCGGGCTTTCCGGCGAGTACGCGCACGAGCAGGGCTGGGGCCTGAACCAGGAAGAACGCACCAAGCTGCCCGAGGAAGAAGAAGCGCTGAAGGGCGGCACCGATTACGACTACGGCGCACAGGATTTCGGCGATACGGCGACGGATGTGAGCAGCGTGACGCCATCGCCGGAGACGGAAAAGTTCATGGAAAAGCAGAAGGAACGCGAAGGAGTAAATCATGTCGAGTAAAGCCAATCAGGAAGCCATGCACGACGCCGACGCGCACAACCTCGCCTCGCAGCCCGGGGCCGTGCCGCCGGCGGACGAAGGCGGCCATGCGCACTCGCACGCCGCACACCTGCACACAACGGCTGAGGAGAAAACCACGCCGGCCGCCAACAACCACCAGACCGCCGCGCCCGGCGCGCTCCGGCAGCCCCCGGCGGAGCTTTCCCGCGCGGGAAAGCAGCACCGGGACTGAACAGCAGCCCTCCGCTACAGGAAACAGTCGACGCGCATGCCCGGCGCGCGGGCTTGTCCCGCGCCGGCATCGCGCCCATTCCGCGGCTCGGCTCGGCTGAAGCAGACCTCCACGCAAACCGCTTTGCCGAATGGGTCGAGGGCGGACGCTCCGGCGACATGGAATGGGTGAAGCGCACCGACGCCGAAGGGCGCTACCTGCGCTCGGCCGTTGAACTCGCGGCACCCTGGGCGCGCTCAATCATCGTCTGCCTTGCAAGCTATGGGGGCGACGCTTCGTTTTCCATCGATCCGGCTCCGCCGCACGCGGGCTGGATCGCGCGCTACGCCTTGTCGGGCAAGGAGGACGGAACGCCCTCGGACTACCACAAGGTTCTGCTGCGCAAACTCAAAGCCATGGAAACATCGCTCAAGGAGGAATTGGGCGAGTTTCAGTCCTGGGCCTACGTCGATACCGGCCCGATCGTGGAGCGGGCTCATTCCGCCCTGGCCGGGGTGGGCTGGACGGGCAAGAACTGCTGCACGCTCAATGGGGAGCTCGGGTCCTTTGTCTTTCTGGGTGTCATCCTCACCGATCTGGAGGTCGCCCCCGAACAGCGGGCGCTCCTGGCCGAGGACCGCTGCGGCTCCTGCACGCGATGCCTTGACGCCTGCCCGACGGACGCCCTTGTCGCACCCCGGCAGATGGACGCGAGCCGGTGCATCAGCTATCTCACCATTGAAAAACGCGGCGCGATTGACCCGGAGCTGCGGGCCGGCATGGGGCGGCAGATCTTCGGCTGCGATATTTGCCAGGATGTGTGCCCGTGGAATGCACGGGCGCGCCGGCGCGGGATGTTGCAAGCGGATCTCGAAATGCAGACCCGCCCGGAGCTCGTCAACCCGGACCTCCACGCGCTCGCCGTGCTCACCCGGGCGGAGTGGGAGGCGCGGTTCTTCGGCTCACCCGTCAAGCGCACTCGATACGAGGGCTTCCGGCGCAACTTGGCCTCCGCGATGGGCAACAGCGGCGATCCCTCGTTCGCGCCCAAGCTTTGGGAATGGTCGCATCAGGCGGACGACCCCGTGCTGCGGGAAGCGGCAGAGTGGGCCCTGCACAGGCTGCGGGCCGCCGTTGATCCCGCGTTTCCCTTGTAAACTGAGAGCTGCCATACCTGCACTCCTGGAAAGAGGCTCCTTGGTCCGCAGCGCTTCCCGCACCGCCGCCCTGCTCGCGGCTTCGCTGATGTTTGCGCTTGCCGGCTGCCGGCATCGGCCGGAAGTGCCGGCCGCCCATCATGCGTCCGACGTGCTGCTGGAGCGCTCGCTGGTGCTCGACGCGGCGCGGGGCCGCATCGGCACCCTGCACTGGCCGGAGTTCCCAGACTACAAGTCGGCGGTGGTGAGCTTCTATGAGCAGCGCAAATGGAACCCGGCATGGGTGGATGGGCATGCCGCGACCGACCAGGCCGTAGCACTGGCGCAGCTGTTCGCGCTGAGCGCGGAAAAGGGGCTCAACCCGGAAGATTATGATGCGTCGCTGTGGCCCGCGCGGCTGCGTAAACTCGCCACGGCCAACGGCTACCAGCTGGCGGAGTTCGATGCTTCGATGACCGTGGCCGCCATGCGCTATGTTTCCGACCTCCATGTCGGCCGCGTCAACCCGCAGCATTTTTCCTTCGGCATCGATATCGCGTCGAAGAAGTACGATATTGCGCGATTCCTGGTGCGGCAGGTCGTGGCTTCAGGCGATGTACCGGCGGCCCTCGCGCCGGTGGAACCGGATACGCCTGAGTACCGGCACACCTTGGACGCGCTGCGCCGCTACCAGGGTTTCGTGCAGCAAACACGCGGCGCGAAGCCGCTGCTCGCACCCGGGAGCTCATTGCCGCCGGGGTCTGTCTACTCAGACGCGCACGCGCTTGGTGCCCGGTTGATGCTCCTCGGTGACCTGCCCGCGGACACACCGGAGCAGCCCGGCTACACGCGCGTGCTCGCTGACGCCGTCCGCCGCTTTCAGCGCAGGTGCAACCTCAACAACGACGGACGGTTGAGCCCCGCTACCGTGGCCGCGCTCAACATTACGCCTGCGGCGCGTGTCCGGCAGCTTGCGGATGCCCTCGAGCGCCTGCGCTGGCTTCCGCCCGAGTACGCCGAGGCGCCGCTGTCGGTAAACATCCCCGAGTACACCCTGCGCGCCTACGACGAGAATCATGCCGAAGCATGGGAGATGCGCGTGGTGGTCGGCAAGGCGGACGAGGAAGACCACCAAACCCCCATGCTGGTGCAGAAGATGCGCTACCTGGTCTTCCGCCCGTTTTGGAACCTGACCCCGACTATTGTCAAGGATGAGGTCGCCCCGAAAGCCGAAGCAAACCGCGATTACATTTCCTCGCGCAATTTCGAGGTGGTGGACCGGCGCGGCAAGCCGGTTGCGGACTGGACGGCGCAGGGTTTGTTTAAGGACCTATACATGGTGCGCGAAAAGCCGGGGCCGACCAACTCGCTGGGATTGGTCAAGTTCATGCTGCCGAACAAGCTGAACATCTACCTGCACTCGACGCCCGCGATCCAATACTTCCTGCGCACCCGACGCGATTTTTCGCACGGCTGCATCCGCTTGCAGGACCCGGAAAAGCTCGCCGGATGGGTGCTGCGCGACCTGCCCGGATGGACTCCGGAAGCTATTCACGACGCGATGGAAAGCGGGCCGGACAATCGGGCCATCGTGCTCAAAAAGCCCATTCCCGTCCGCATCATGTACCAGACCGCGCGCGTGGACGAGGACGGGACGGTGCATTTCTTCGCGGACATCTACGGCTACGACCAAGAGTTGGAACAAGTGCTGGCCGCGGGCGACCCATACCCGGTCAAGCCCCGGCCCAAGCAGCAGGCGGCGGATACGGAGTAAGAGCTACAATCTCCGGAGAGGACGCCCTGATGACGATAAACGTGCCGGAAGCACTGGAAACTGCTTTGAAAGTACAGGCGAACGCTCATGGTGTTTCGCCGGAAATCTATGTGCGTAAGCTGCTCGAAAAGGAGCTTGCGATTGAACCGCAGCGGAATGTCAAGCCTTTTAAGACAGGATATGGATCATTTGCTAAGTTCGGAAAAGCTCCTTCCGCAGAAGAGATCGAGACAAATCGAGCCGATATGTTTCGAGGTCTCGGTGAAAATTTTTGAGCCTCTCTGGAGTTGCTGATACGCACGCCGCGCTATGGTATTTGTTCGGTGATCTAAGATTGTCGAATAATGCGAGAGCTTTCATTGAGAAAGCAACAGCATCAAGACAGAACATTGCTGTTTCTTCTATCACGTTAGTAGAACTGATCTATCTGATTGAGAAGGGATGACTTCCACCATCCACCTACGATGAGCTGCTACTGGCGCTCGCTGATCCCGAGCATATTTTTGTGGAAGCGCCTTTTACGCAAGGCATCGCTCACTCCATGCTCGATGTTTCACGAACCGAGATACCGGATATGCCAGACCGCATGATCGCGGCGACTGCCGTGTATTTCGGTGTACCGGTAATCAGCCGGGACCGGCGCATCCTTTCTTCAAGCCTGCAAACAGTTTGGTAACTACCGCCAAGTCCACTTCCTTACCGGCCCTACATCCACATGCACGAACTGCGACCGCGGGTAATATCCTACGCCGCCCGCGCCGAGTGAAAGCGCGACGCGGTCAAGCCTGCGCGTGGACACGCCGGGCACCTTGATGTCGATGGCCCTGCCCAGGGTGTGCTGCGAGTGCTCGGCCACGCCCCCGCCGCCGGTTTCGCGCAGGTACTCGTTGCTCCACTCGGTCCGGTAGCCGCACACGATGTCGATCACCCCGTTGGGGCGGTGCAGCTTGTTCATGATGCCGTACAGCACATCAAATTCGTGTGGGTCGTAGTCCGCCATGTCCCCGGTGCGGTGGTCGCGCAGGAAATGGTTCAGGATCTCGATCGCCGAAGGCACATACCGGTTGCCCACGCGATACGTCACGTCCACCGACTCGCCCGTGTGGAGATGGAACATGCGCAGGTGGTACTGCTTGCGCGGGCTCGGGGCAAGGTCGAGCGGCGCGGGCAGAACGGCTTTTGCCAAGTCGCCGGGGGCGGGCCCGTCCGCGGGGTGAACCGGAACGGCGGCATGGGCGGCGACCCCGAACAACCAACAGAATCCGACCAAGGAAAGCAGCTTCAGCATGAAGGTAAGGGCGCGAACCCGGATGGCAATAGATTAACCCGGAAGCGGAGCTGCAGCAGAGCTGCGCCGCGACGCAACGGTACCGAAGTACCCGCTCAAAGCACGCGTGCGGAACCGGGCGCATCTTTTTGCGGCCCTTGAAAATGCCGCGCTCTCGATTGCGGAGCACCAGGAACGGCAATTTGCACGGGGGCCTCAGTGGTGGAATCATAAGCGAGCAGCCATACATTTGCCGCGGCGAGGGCTCGGCCCCTCCGGATTGAAAGGGAGTTCCATGAACCAGCAGATTTCAGACGCGTTGGTGTTTTTCGGCGCAACGGGCGATCTGGCCTATAAGCAGATCTTTCCGTCTCTCCAGCGCCTGGCCAAACGCGGCAAGCTGAAAGGGCCGGTGATCGGCGTCGCCAAAGCCGGATGGACCTTGGACGACCTGAAAAAGCGCTGCCGTGACAGCGTGGAAAAGCACGGCGGCATTGATCCCGTGGGCTACCCGATCCTGGAAGGCTGCCTCCGCTACGTAGACGGCGACTACAACGACGCAAGCACGTTCGCGGAGGTCCGCAAGCAGCTTGGCGACGCGCAGCACCCTTTGCATTACCTCGCGATCCCTCCGTCGTTGTTCGTCAGGGTGGTCCAGCAGCTCAAACAATCCGGCTCCGCCGACGGCGCGCGCATTGTCGTTGAAAAACCCTTCGGCCACAGCGTGGAAACCGCGGCGGCGCTCAACAGCGCAATTCATGACGTGTTTCCCGAAGAGTCCATCTTCCGCATCGACCATTACCTGGGCAAGAACGCGGTGCAGAACATTATTTTCTTCCGCTTCGCGAACTCATTTTTGGAGCCGATCTGGAACCGCCAGTACGTGGAAAGCGTGCAGATCACGATGGCCGAGCAGTTCGGCATCCAGGGCCGCGGCGGCTTTTACGACGGCGTGGGCGCGATCCGCGATGTGGTGCAAAACCACCTGATGCAGCTGGTGAGCAATATCGCCATGGAGCCGCCGCCGTGCCCGGACGTGGAAGCCCTACGCGATGAACGTGTAAAGGTGCTGAAAAGCATCAAGCCGCTGACCCGCAACGATGTGGTGCTGGGACAGGTGGACGGCTACCTGGACGAGCCCGGTGTGCGGCCCGATTCCGGCGTGGAAACCTATGCGGCCATGCGGTTGACCATCAACTCGTGGCGCTGGCGCGATGTGCCGTTCTTTATCCGCACGGGCAAGAGCCTCCAAAAGACCGCGACCGAGATCGTCGCCAAAATGCGGCAAACCCCGGCCGTGTTTTCAGACCGGCTCACCCCGCAAAACTACGTCCGTTTCCGCCTCAGCCCGGAGCCGACGGTGGCAATTGGGGCCTCGGTCAAGGAAACCGGGGAAGCGCTGCGGGGCCGCATGGTCGAGCTCGCGACCACGCAGCAGGCGGGCCGCAACGACCTGCTGCCCTACGAGGAACTGCTGGAAGACGCGATGCGCGGCAATCCGGTATGGTTCGCGCGCGAGGATTACGTTGAGGAAAGCTGGAACCTGCTCGACGGGGTGCTCAAGGACCTGCCGGGCGTGTACAACTATCAGCCGGGTTCGTGGGGGCCGGACGCGGCCAACGATCTGACCCGGACGTCCGGAGGGTGGTGGAACCCGGCCTAGCTTGGGAAGCATGACGCACTTGCGGGCACCGAGGCTGGGTAGGAAGCACTTCTGAACAGATGGAGGGCGGCCAATGACCGAAGGAAAACCGGGAATCGACTATGCCGCGCAGCTTGCCGGCATTGAGCGGTCTATAGCGGAGACACGGAAGTTCGCAGCCGAGCAGAATAAGTTGAGCGTGGAGGCCGCAAAGCTGGCGGCTGAACAAAATAAGCTGGGTGCTGAACAAAACAAATTGACCGCCGAGGCCTTGGAACTAAAAAGAGAGCGCAGCCTCGCCCCCTTCATCCTGGTCAGCAGCCTGCTCAGCGGCCTCTTCGGCGCGCTGATTGCACACTTTCTACATTAAGCCGGCTCTACCCCACCCGCCACACCGCCAGCGTCGCCGGGTACCGGTCGCGCCCACGGTCGGGGTCGATCACCAGCTTCAACCCGGAAACCGACGGCAGGTTGAGCGTATACACCTCGTCCTGCTCGGTTGAGCCCGCGGGGCTGAAGTTCCATTGCTGCCGCAGCAGCTCGCGCTCTCCCCCGACTGCATCAAGCGCGAACAGCGCCCACTCCTGGGAGCGTTCGTGCTCCAGGTCCTCGAAGCGCAGACGAACCTTGCCGATGCTTTGCGGCGCGTCGAAGCGCAGGGCGAGCGAAGCCCGGCCCGGCACCGCCGCCTGCCAGCCCGCCGCGCCGCCCGGCACCAGCGCATCCTCGGCCGGAAGGCCCGGCGCTTCCGAACTGACCTCCACCCGTGCCGACGCTTCCAAGTCCATCCATCCGCTTTCCGCTGCGGCGGTGCTGCCCACGACTGTCTTTCGCATGTTCTGTAGGATGCACTGACGCCTTGTCATTCCCTTCTGCTATAAACATTGCTTGTCGCGCGCAATGCTTCTATTTATGCCCAAACCTTCTCCACACACGGCAGAAAAGCGGCCGCCGAAGCCCGAGCACGGCACCAGTGTGCTGACCGCGTTTCATCAAATCCGCGAACTGATTGTTTTGGGCCGTTTGTCGCCGGGCACCTGGGTGGTGGAGGGCAACTTGGCGGAGCGGCTCAACATCAGCCGCACCCCGGTGCGCGCCGCCCTCCATTGGCTGCAGCGCGAGGGCTATGTGCACGAGCACCGCTCGGCAAACAAATGCCGCATCGTCGTCGCCCCGCTCACCAAGGAGGACGCGCGCGAGCTTTACGAGATCATCGGGCATATCGAGGGTCTGGCCGGGCGCAGCGTAGCCGTCAAGCCGGCCGGGGAGCGTCAGGCGCTCGCGGACAAGCTGACGAACGTGAACAGCCAACTCGGCGCGGCTCGGCTGAACTCGGCGGGGTTGAGCTCCATCTTCGACCTGGACCGGCAGTTCCATGCCTCGCTGGTGGAAGCGGGCGCGGGGCCGCGCCTGCTGGCGCTGCATCGCTCCGTCGAGCCGCAGGCGGAGCGCTACTGGCGCTTGTATGCCTCTTCCATCCTCCACGACCTCCAGCTTTCGGTTGCCGAACACGACACAGTGATCGCCTGCGTGCTTGAAGGCGATGCCCGCAAGCTTGAAAACGCACTCCAGCACAACTGGACGCGCGGATGGGAGCGCTTGAGCCGGGTGATGGAGGTGTTCGGCGAACGGGGAAGCTGGTAGCCGCTCAGGAGCCGGGAAAGCGCAGGTCCAAAAGGTCCAGCTCGCGCTCCAGCTTGCGGTAGTTCTCGCCGCCGATGCGGCCGTCGCGATCCAGGCTCGACAACTCCTGCCGCTCGGCCTGCCGCAGCCGGTGTGAAAGCGCGATCCAGGCCGCCTGCCGCTGTTTGGGGGAAGCTTGCGGAGCACTGCCCTGACCGTCGCTGAGCGCCTCGAGCCGCTGCCGATACAAGCCTTCCATCAGCGCCGCCGCGGCTTCGTCCTCCGCCTCGGAGCCGCTCCGCAAGCCCGTCAGCGCTTTCAGGGCGGCTGCGACCATCTGCCGCCGCGCCCAGCGTTCCTCCTCGCGGGCGCGCGGCGACGCGGAAACGCCCAGCTTGCGGATGATCCACGGCAGCGTGAGGCCTTGCCCGGTGAGTGAAACCAAGATAGCCGCGAACGCCAGGAACAGAATGCCCGCCCGGTGTGGAAACGGCGCGCCGGTTTCCGTGGTTTCGGGCAGCGACAGGGCCGCCGCCAGGGTAAGCACTCCGCGCATGCCGGCCCAGCCCACCACCAGCGCCTTGCGCGGGCCCAGCGGCTGGGCCTCGCGCCCAAGCCGGCGCTTGCGCAGCGCGCTCAGAAGATAGCCGGACGGGTAAATCCAAAGCAGGCGGAGCGCAAACACCAGCACGGAGATAAAGCCCGCGCCCAGCAGCAGCTCCGTCCAGCGGAGCGGGCGCATGCCGTCGAGCACATGCGGCAGCTGCAAACCGATCAAGACAAACACGATGCCGTTCAGGCCGAAGTCGAGCGTGTTCCACACCGCGCGCGCTTCCAGGCGGGCCTCGGAGGTAAGCGCCAGCGAGCTTTTGCGGCCCACATACAAGCCGCATGTGACGGTCGCGAGCACGCCGGAGCCGTGCAGGCTTTCGCCGAGCAGGTAGGACACATACGGCGCAAGCAGGCTGACAAGCGTTTGGAGGGCCGAGCTTTGCATGGGGCGCTGAAACATCGCGGCGGGAACCCCGACGGCGAAGCCCGCGCCTACCCCGCCCGCTATCAGCAGCAGGAGGTCGCGCACCCCCTCGCCCCAGGTGGGCGCGGTATGCGCGACGGCCAGCTGCACGCTGTACTGGAGCGCTAGGAGCCCGGCGGCGTCGTTGACCAGGCTTTCGCCCTCGATCAGGTCCATCAACTCCCGCGGCAAACCCACGCGGCGGCCGATCGCAGAAGCCGCGATGGCGTCCGTCGCGGCCACTACCGCGCCTAGAACCGCGCCGGTTTCGAGGTCAAAGTCCGGTAGGACCAAGTGCACGGCGACCGCGACCCCGAGCACCGTAAAGCCGACCGCGCCGAAGGCGAGGGTGAGGATCGAGACAATATTGGCCCGGAACTCCCGCCAGGAGGTCCCCAGCGCGGCCGAATACAAGAGCGGCGGCAGGATGACCAGAAACACCAGCGTGGGATTGAGCGCGACGTCGGGAAAAACCGGAAGGAGCGACAGCGCGAGGCCGCCCAGCACCATAAGGATGGGATAGGGCAGCTTGAGCCGCTGCGCCGCCGCCCCCAGCAGCGCGGTAAAGCCCATCAGGAGCAGCAGCAGCAGCTCCGTGCGGTGTATGTCGTGCACCTGCATCTGCCTGTACGGGATGCGCCCAGGGTACGGAGGTCACATTTTCACCGGCAACGGAGGCGAACTCTGTCACAATCGGGGCAACGGATGAGTCCAAATGCCATGAAACAGCCCTTACCTATTGATGAGCACCCTCGACCCCAGATGCGGCGCGACTGCTGGGAGCTTTTGAACGGCGAGTGGGAGTTTTCCGACGGGCGCGGCGGGGCGCAGCTGGGCAAGGTGGCCTGGGACCGGCGCATCCTCGTCCCGTTCAGCCCGGAAACCGCGAAAAGCGGCATCGGCGACATGGGTTTTTACCAAGCGGTATGGTACCGGCGGAGTTGGGAGCAGGCGCCGCTCGCGCCCGGTGAGCGGCTGTGGCTGCACTTTGAAGCGGTGGACTGGCGCGCGACGGTTTGGGTGAACGGGCACGAGGTGGCGCTGCACGAGGGCGGCTATACGCCCTTCGGCGCGGATATCACCGAAGCGCTCGTCGGGGGATCACGGCAGGAAGTGATCGTGCGCGCAGAGGACGACCCGGCCGACCTGGCGAAGCCGCGCGGCAAGCAGGACTGGAAGCTGGAGCCGCACTCGATCTGGTACCCGCGCACTACCGGCATCTGGCAGGCGGTTTGGCTGGAAACCGTGCCCGCGACGCGCATCGCGCACCTGCGCTGGTCTTCAAGCCTGGAGCGGTGGGAGATCGGGTTGGAAGCGCTGCTGGTCGATGAGCACGCGGGCAAGCCTTTACAGCTGACGGTGCGGTTGAGTGTGGGCGAGCAGGTGCTGGCCGAAGACACGTACCGCGTGATCGCGGGCGAAGTACACCGGCGCATCGCACTGTCGGACCCTGGCATCGACGATTACCGCAACGAAGTCTTGTGGTCGCCCGCCGCGCCGACTTTGATCGACGCGGAACTGGAGGTGCGCGACGACGCGGGCCAAGTGCTCGACCGCGTCCGCAGCTATACGGCGCTCCGCTCGGTCGCGGCGCAGGGCGATCGATTCCTCCTGAACAACCGCCCGCTGCAGCTCAGGCTTGTGCTCGACCAGGGATACTGGCTGGAGTCGGGGCTGACCGCGCCGGATGATGCGGCGCTGGTGCGCGATATCGAGCTCGTCAAGGCGCTCGGGTTCAACGGCGTCCGCAAGCACCAGAAGATTGAGTCGGCGCGATTCCTGTACCACGCCGACCGCATGGGTTTGCTGGTGTGGGAGGAGATGCCGAGTGCTTACCGCTACACCACGAAAAGCATCAACCGGCTCACGCGCGAGTGGCTGGAGGTGGTGCAGCGCGACCGCAGCCATCCGTGCATCATCGCTTGGGTGCCGTTCAACGAGAGCTGGGGTGTCCCCGACCTGCCCGACTCGCCGGCGCAGCGGCACTATGTGCAGGCGCTGTATCACCTGACCAAGGCGCTCGACCCGAGCCGGCCGGTCATCGGCAACGACGGCTGGGAAAGTGTCGCGACCGATATCCTAGGCATTCATGACTACGACGACACGCCGGAGCGCATCGGCGCGCGCTACCGCATTCATGACGTGGAAACGCGGCTCTTCCAGCGCGAACGCCCCGGCGGGCGGGTGTTGAACCTGGGCCGCGATACACAGCCGGGCTGCCAGCCGATGATCCTGACCGAGTTCGGCGGCATTGCCTTGAGCGCCGATACAGAAGAAACCTGGGGCTACTCGCGATCCGACTCCGCGGACCACTTCCTGGAGCGCTATCAGGCGCTGCTCGAAACCGTCCGCAAGCTGCCCACGCTCGCCGGGTTCTGCTACACGCAGTTCACGGATACGTTCCAAGAGGCCAACGGCCTCCTGTACGCCGACCGCACCCCCAAAGCGCCGCTCGAAGCACTCGCCGAGGCGACCAGCGGCATGGTACCGGACCAGGGCCGGCACATGGATGCGATCTGGAAGGAACAGCTCATGCAGGCCGGGGACTAGGTTTTCACGCCACAAGCTCCGCATCCGGTTCGTACCGGAGCCGGCCGGGATGGTGCCACCAGCCCGGCTCCGCGAGGGCCGGATGTTCCAAACGCCCGCCGCGCGCGCACTGGCGCACGATCTCAGCCAGGGCGGTTTCGCGCGGCACCCCGTCGCTCAACGAGAATGCCCCGGGCTCATAATCGCCGTTGTCGCGCGTCACCAGTGCGCTCCAATAAAAGGAGCCGAGCAGCGCCCAGAACGTCATGGCCGCGCACCCGGAGGCCTGCGCGCCGGCCCAAGCCTCGGCGGCCCAGCGCACCTGTTCTTCGACACGGTCCCCGAGGTGGACTTCCGTGATCGCTACAGGCAGACCGTAGCGGGCGCGCGCTTCCCGGGCTATCGCACCGAACCCTTGCAGCCCTTCCGGGCGCACCCGCACGGCTTCCACATCGGCGAACGGACCTTCGGCCGAGCGCATCCCGCGCGGGTACGCGTGCAGGCGATGATCCAGGAAGCGGTCGCTGGTCGCGTACCAGTTCACCCCGACCACGTCCGGCGGGCAAGGGTTGTCGCGGAACCAAAGGATGTCGGGCTCGGCGAGGCCATTGGCAAGCAGGTACGGAAAAAGCGGGTGAACGCGGTCAACGCGGCCGCACAGCAGGTCCCACCCGAGCCAGCGGCGCTCGTTGACAAGGTCCGCCGTGGCGGCGAGCTCCGGCGTGGACCATACACGGCCCAGGTCGTCGGTCTGCACCAGCTTGGCGTCGGCGCGCACCTGTCGGATGGCGCGCATGGCGAGCACGGTGGCCCGCGTTTCATTCAGGAGCGCACGCAGGTACTGCCCGTGCGTGCGTCCGTGCGGGTGCCACAAGCCGTACAGCCCGGCGAAGCGCGCCGTGGTGTTCGGCTCGTTGACCGGCGTGTATGCATCGACCCACGGGTGGCGCGCGGCGAGCTCCCCGGCAAACCCGGCCAGACCTTCAGCGAAGCCGGGCGACAGCAAGCCCGCATGAGCGGGACCGCTGCCGTGGTGCACCAGCCCTACGATGGGCCGCATCCCGGCGGCGCGCACGGCGGCGAGGTACGCGTCAGCCCAGCCCCAGTCACGATGCCGCTCCCACAGCACGCCGCAGCGCAGGGCTTGGATGCCGAGCTCCGCAAAGCGTTCCACGTCGGAAGCAAACCGGCGGTCATGCCCGGAAAGCTCCATCTGGTCCCACCGGCGGTCGCCCACCTGGTTGCATGTGTACTCCGGCCCGCCCCATACCTCAGGTGCCATCAGCTACGCCACCCGGCCGTCGCTTTTAGCGGCCCGTTGGAGGTCGTCGGGCAGCGAGAGCAGCGTTTTATACGCCTTACCCCCGAGCTTGGTCGCCAACCCAAGCGCCGGCGCCC
>CAXTSB010000040.1:18510-24601 GCA_964246845.1 uncultured Acidobacteriaceae bacterium | reverse complement strand
GCGCCGCGCAAGCGCGCGGTCCGGGTGGGCGGTTGGCGAAAACTCCTCAGGCCCCTTGGGCAGCCCGGCTAGCAAGGCAGCTTCCGGCAAGTGGAGGTCGCGGGCATGCTTTTGGAAGAAGAACTGGGCTGCCGCCTCTAACCCGTAGTTGCCGTGTCCCAGGTAAATCTGGTTCGCGTACAGGGCAAAAATCTGCGGCTTGGTGAACGAGCGCTCAATCTCGATCGACAGCAGGGTTTCCTGCAGCTTGCGCCCGGCCGTCCGCTCGTCCGAAAGAAATAGGTTGCGCGCCAGCTGCATGGTCAGGGTCGACGCACCCTGCGCCCGTCCGTGCGAACGCAGGTCGTGCCAAGCCGCCCCGATTACCCGGAAAGGATTGACGCCGAAGTGGTGCTCGAAGCCGCGGTCCTCAATCGCGATTACCGCATCGCGCAGCACAGGCGGAAACTGTTCGTACGGCACGGGAATGCGGCGCTCGGAAGCAAAGGCCGCGATACGCTCGCCGTGAATGTCGACCAGCTCGGTAGGGCGCGAGGGCGTGTAGCGCTCAAGCTCGGCCACCTGCGGCAGGTCGACTGAGTCGACCAAAACAAGTCCGGCGAGCGAGCCGAATAAGGCGGCCAGCAAAGCCAGGGCGATGAAAACGGCCCGGCGCAGCTTGCGATGCCGGACAGCCGCCGTACTCAGCTTTGCTTGCTCTTGAGCACGTCGAGCGCCTTGTTCAGCTGGTCATCGACGCGGGGGTGATTGGCGTTCGCGGCCGCATTTGTCTCATCTTCCTCGGCCAAAAACTGGTCGATCGAGAGCGAAACGGGGATGTTCGGCTTGACCGCGTTCTCCTGGATCGGCTTGCCGTCCGGAGCGTTGTATTTGGCGACCGACAGCAGCAGAGCCGCGCCGGAAGGCATGTCGATGGTCTTTTGGACCGTCCCTTCGCCGAAGGTGCGGTCGCCGACCAGGTCGGCGCGCTTGGCGGCGAGCAAGGCGGCGGCGGCCAGCTCCGAAGCGCCGGCGGTTCCGCGGTTGACCAGCACGACCAGCGGCGCGCCCGTCACAAAGTTTTTCGGGTCCGCCATAAAGTTCTCCGTCGGCATCTTTTGGCCGCTCAGGCTCGCGATCGCCCCCCCTTGCAGGAAAGCATTCGCCAAACGGATGCCCTGCTGTTCGTCGCCGGTCGCAACCTCGCGGAGGTCCAGCAGAATCTTCTTGCCCTTGGCGGCTTTCAGCGCGGCTTCCATCTCGGTCACGCGGTCGCGCGTCAGCACGCCGGGCTTCAGGTAAAGCACTGTCCCGCTGTCATACTGCTGGGTTGCGAGCGCGGGCGCGGCGATGGGAGCGCGCACCAGCTTCTTGTTGACCGGGTCGTCTTTTCCGGGAACGATCAGGTCGAGCGACACGGGCGAGCCGGGCTTGCCTGCCAGCAGCAAACGGATCATGGCGATCGAAAGGTCGTGCGTCGACTTGTTGTCGATCATCTCGACAACATCGCCGTCGTGGATTGCCGCTTTGTCCGCGGGGCTGCCGGGCAGGATCGAAACCACGGTCGCGTAGCCGAAGCGCTTTTCCAGGTGGAGGCCGAGATCGGCCGCAGCGCTCCCGGACGCGGCGAGCTGCGCTTTATAGGCTTTGTACTCCGGCGCGGTCAGGTAGCTTGAATCCGAGTCGAGCGACTCAAGAAGCCCGTGCAGCGCGCCGTCGGTGACTGCGGGCAGGCTGGGCTGCACGACGTAAAAGTTCTGGATCTTGCGCAGCACTTCCTCGTACACGCCCATCTGCTTGTACACGTCGGGGTCGGAAGCAAAACCGCCCGCGCGCACGCTGGTCGGCAGGGTGGCGCCGACCAGGACCAACAAGGCAATGGCAACAGCAAGACCGAACATGGAGCGCTGGACGGTTTTCGACATGGGTGGGCGCGGGCCTCTGCTTGAAATATACTCCGGCCGGTTCACCGCGCCGTCGGCCCGACCTGTTCGATCCGCCACACCGGGCCGCCCTCATAAAGTTGGCCTTCCTCGCGCACGAACGTGGGCGGCTCGCCTTCCTGAATGAGGAAGTGGATGTCCTTGGGCTGCTTGCCGACCACCGGAGCAATGACGCCCGCGATCCCGCCGATCTCAAAATGACCGGTGAACTCCTGAGCTTTTTTCGAATTGCCGGCACGGAACGGCACCTTGCCCGTCGGGGTGACGCCCAGGTGCACCAAGCGCAGCGAGGTGGTGCCTACCAGCAAGGGAAAGTCGGTTTTCGGCGTCGCCGGGTCCAGGTTCAACACCAGAGTCAAAAGGAGCGCGTTAGCCAGGTCGGGCGGCAGGTCCATGTGCTTGGTTTCCGGCTTGCCGTCCTTGTCGACCGTGGTCACGGTCCCGCTCGGCACATCCACCGTCAGGTCGAGCGGCTTGGGGTAGGACGGACCTTTCTGGATGTGATGTTCCTTCAACAGCCGGAAAACACCGTTTTGCGTGTACTCGGCTTGGTCATCGTCCACCGAGCCGTCTGTGAAGTGAAACACCAAGCGGATGTGGATCCGGTCGCCCTTGACCAATTGGGTCAGGTCGCCGGTGGCAAGCGTTTTTTCCTCCGGCGTACGCAGAATAAGAAAGCCGTGCGTGGTGCCGATGGGGTAGTTGACTTTCACACTGTCGGCATGGATGGACGGCGCGGACAGAAGCGCGAGCAGGGGAAGGCAGCGCAGGGCGTGCAAGGGGCGCATGGGGTCTCCTTCTTGTTTAGGCGGCGTGCGCCGGGTCCGGTTACAGCCTCTCTTGGGATGGTTTGATCCCGAGCATGTCGCGAAGCTCGGCCCGGCCGCGGCGGCCCGCGGTGAAATCATCAAAGGAGTGCGCGGTCGGGCGCAGGATTGAGCGCTCAATCAAGGCCGCGCCCAAACGCGCGCCGTCCTCGCCGGACTGCAGCGGGTCTTCCCATTCGAGCACCGCCCAGCCGGGGTAATCGTACTGAGCCAGCTTTGCGAAGACGGCCGCGAAGTCGACCTGTCCGAAGCCCGGCGTGCGGAAGCGTCCGGGACGGTCCACCCAGCCCTGGTAGCCGCCGTACACGCCGGAGCGCCCGTTCGGCCGCAGCTCGGCGTCTTTCACATGGAAGGCGCGGACGTATGGATGGTAATGATCGAGAAAGGCGAGGTAATCCATTCCTTGGAGAACCATGTGGCTGGGGTCGTACAGGATTTTGGCGCGAGGGTGATTCCCCACCGCCGCCAGGAAGCGCTCAAAGGTGACGCCGTCGTGGAGGTCCTCACCGGGGTGGAGCTCGAAGCAAATGTCCACACCGGCCTCGTCGAACGCATGAAGAATGGGAAGCCAGCGCCGGGCAAGCTCCGCGAAAGCCTCTTCGATCAGTCCTTCGGGCCGCTGCGGCCAGGGGTAGACATAGGGCCAGGCGAGCGCGCCCGAAAACGTGGCGTGGGCGCGCAAGCCGAGCCGGGCTGAAGCACGGGCGGCGAGCAGAAGCTGCTCCTGGGCCCAAGCACGGCGGGCAATGTCGCGGCCCCGCACGGCTGCGGGCGCGAACGCGTCGAATAGGCCCGAGTACGCCGGGTGCACAGCCATGAGCTGCCCTTGCAAATGCGTGGACAGCTCAGACACAGCCAGTCCGTGCCGCGCGAGCCGCGCCTGGATATCCTCGGCATAGCTTTGGCTTTCCGCCATGGCCCGGAGGTCGAAAAGCCGCGGGTCGGTGGTGGGCAGCTGCACGGCCCGGAAGCTCAGCCCGGCGGCCCAGGCGGCAATCCCGTCCAGGCTGTTGAACGGCGGTTGGTCAGCTAGGAACTGCGCGAGAAAGATGGAAGAGCCCTGCACATGCGTCATGGGCGGTTAGGTGCGCTTCGCGGAAAACTGCTTTCCATCCGGCTACTATGTCTGCCGGGCAACAAAAGACAACGCTCGGAAAGCGAACCGGCTCTCACCCGAAACGCAAACCAGACCAGCCGAAGGAGACAGCATGGCAAGCACGACGCAGGAAGGCACCGGCAAGCACCCGCACAAGAGCGCGGCCGAGCCGCACGAGCACCATGAAGCACCGACGCAGACGGCGAAGGGCAGGGATCACGAAAGCTCTTCCGCTTCGCACACGACGGGCTCGCACACGACGGGCTCGACCGAGCAGGGCACGGGCAAGCACCCCCATAAGAGCGCGGCCGAGCCGCACGAGCACCATGAAGCACCGACGCAGACCGGCAAGGGAGCGGCCTCGCACACCGAGTCGAAATCGCACAGCGGCAGCTCCGACTCGCCCACCACGGGCCAAAGCGCCGGCGACCTAGAAAGCCGCGCCTATACCGGGCCGGACGGCAAGGAGCACCACCACACCACCAAGTACCAGGAGCAGCACAAAGGCGAATAAGCCGGCGCTGAAAAGGGCGGGCCGCCAAGGCCCGCTTTTTCCAGATCAAAAATCGAAGTGCGAGCGGATGGACGGCACCAGCGCAGGCCCGCGGTCGCGGTTGTAGCCGGGGTTGGTGATGCGGCTCAGGCCTGCGGCGAAGTACCAGCCGCGCCAGGTGTGGAGGTTGTAGTAACCCTCGACGGTTGTTTCGCGCCCGTAGTTCAACCGGCCGTCGCCCAGGAGAAATCCGAGGCCGCCGTCGGCCAGGTATCGCTGATGGTCGCGCTTGATGGCATTGGAAACGACGGCGATGCCCGCTTTGTCGTTCGGCCGCCGCCATCGGGTTCCATCGTAGTCGCCGCCCACCGTCACTGTTTGGTCTACTTCGGTGTAGGCGTAGGATTCGTGCTGCCCCTCGTTCCAGCCGAAGCGGGCCCCCAAGCGCGCGTGGGCGGTCAGCTGTTCCTCGGTGTTGTAGCCGAAGCCGTACTTGACCGCACCGAAGCGTTCAGTAGCTTGGATAACCGGCGTGGGGGTTCCCCCGGCTAAGTAGAGGTCGACAGCCTGCCGGTAATCGCCCAGATGCGCTGTATTTACAAACGCAAGCACCCGCTGCTTCCCTCCCCGGTGCGGGATCAATCCTTTGCGCAGCTCGAACTCAGCATTCTGCCCGCGTGTACGCCGAAAGGCGAAGTCGAGGTTGATGCCGTTGGCAACGGTGGGCAGCGCGGCAAGCGCGTATCGGGCGGCCCAGGCGCGGTCCTGATATTCCAAAACGGCGGCATAGGTGTAGCCGCGCGTGTCGGCCGCGTAATCAAAAGCGCCGTTGTTGTCGATCGTCCAATTGGTGAACTGGAGGTGCGAGTCGCTCAGGACCGCGTTGATGTCGAAGTGGTCGGGCAAGGACAGCTTGCCGATGCGGAACTCAAACCGGCGCAGGGAGGCGCTGGTCGCCAGCGAGAACGGCCCGCGGCTGGTTTCCACGGTTTCCCGGGTCAGGCCGATGGTTTGGTGCAGCTCCAGGTGAGCGATGTACGGGGCCGCGCCGAGGTTCGGATTGCGCACCACGTCAAGGTTGGTGAAGCCGGCCAAGCCGAGCGCCTGGCTCAGGCCCCGGCCCCCGGCGGACTCCACATCCACGATGAAGTCCGTGTTGTAGCGTTGGTTCGCCTCGGTCGCGGGCCGGTTCCACAGCCGCTGAACTTCATCGGCCAGGAAAAAGGTGCCGACCAAGGAGGTTTTGTACTCGCCGGGGCCCGTAAAGCTGTTCACCCCTTGGTAAGGCGAAGAAAAAGAAGGGTGAGCCTGGAAGATGATGTTGGCCTGCCCGGCAAAGTACCAGGGCGTGGTGTTGGGGTGCGAGAACACGGTGAGCATGTCGCCGCGGTTGTCGGCCTTTTGCGCTTTTTCCAGGCTTTCCGCCGACTGGCGGCCGCCGGCCTGCTGCGCCGTCGCGGCAGCGAGCTCTTGCCCGAGCAGGAGATTTCCGCTTGCATGCAGCAGGCATACGGCCGCGCTAAAAAGGGGTATGGCTCGAAACACGATCGCGGAAGTCCTTTCCTGTCGGAATGGACCTTGAGAAAGCTCTGCCCGTAATCCCAACGACCCCTGATGGTAGCAGGACGGTGTTGAATCCGCATCGGCCGAGGTCGAAACCGTTTCAAGTATGCAGCGTGGGGGGGGGGGGGGGCCGGGGGGCCCGCCCCCCCCCCCCCAAAACGCTGCGGCGGGGGGAGGACCACCGCGCGCG
>CAXTSB010000040.1:17840-18500 GCA_964246845.1 uncultured Acidobacteriaceae bacterium | reverse complement strand
GCGGGGGGCGCCGGCCCCGGGCCCCCCCCGCCCCACCCATCAATAGCGGCTGCCTCGGTCATCCCAGCCGCGGTCATGCCGGTATTGGTCGTGCCAGTGCTCCCGCTGCCACTGCTCACGCCGAAACTCGGCCGCGCGCTCGCGCTCCCACCGCTCGCGCTGCTCGTGCTCGAACCAGCGCTGCCGCTCGTACTCATTATAAAAATACGGCTGGGCATACCCATAAGCGGGATAGGCACCGACGGTCACGCCGAAGCCGACCTGAGCCTGTGCCTGATGAGGAACTGCCGCGGCGAGCGCGCCGAGAAGAGCAGCGCCCGTCATCCACTTTGCAATTTGCTTTGTGCCGCGCATGTTGAACCTCCGTGTTGCAAGGAAGGAAACACGCATCACTCCATGCGAGTTTCGCGCAACTTTTTGCAATACCGCGAAATGGGACAGCTTTGCCGCGAGCGAACGTCAGCGGGCCCGCGCGATGCGCGGAGGTGCTGCCGGGGCGACCCGGTTTTGACCAGTAGCGATCTCAAGGAACGCATGGGCCGCGCGGGAAAGCGTCCGGTCCCGGCGGAACACCAGCGCGAGCTCGCGCGAAAGGCGCAGCCCCTCGACCCGGCACACGTGCAGCGCGCCCGCGGTCACATCGCCCGCGACCCCGGCGCG